>ONYZ01000017.1 GCA_900322175.1 uncultured Prevotella sp. | reverse complement strand
AGGTCAAAACCAAGGTCAATCCCCATAGATTCATGCCCGCCAGCCGTACAACAAGTTCTTCATATGGCCTTGAGGCCACACGAAGACCTCTTTAGTTTTCGGTGCAAAGTTACGATTTTTTTGGGTATTTGCAATGTACTTCTTCCCTTTTTTATTGGACAATTTTATGCTGTCGCTTGGCTAATTCAATTATTATAGTTATTTTTGCAGTGTAATAGCGATATCCTAGTTATGATTAAGAAGAAGGATGGTTTTTTAGGTGAACAACAGGTAGTGTTGTCACCGAGCTTATAAACATGCAGGAGGCAGACCCTCTTACATCAAGTTTGTTTATCACCGATATAGGTTATGTGAAATCCTTCATATTTTGTATACTGGTAATGGTATTGAGGACTTCCGTTATGCATCAAGTCTGCTGCATCATTTCCTTGCTTCGATGCGCTATCTTAAACAATTTCGAAGTTCCACCAGCAACGCACAAGGCCGTGGTTCTGTCGACCCTACTGAGGCCGCCATACACTTTATGCGTGAAAATATCGAGAATCGCATCACTCTTGATGACGTGCTGAAATACGTTGGTTATTCGCAGAGTCACTTTTCGGCGCTCTTCAAGAAGAATACAGGAATGAGTCCATTGGCCTACTTCAATAAACTTAAGATAGAGCGCGCTTGTGAATTACTAAAAAAAACAGACCTGAAAATAAATCAGATCTGTTATAAGATAGGGATAGAGGATCCCTTCTATTTCTCTCGTCTGTTCTCAAAGACGATAGGCATGTCGCCTACAAAATACAAAGAAATGTCCTAAACTGCATAATGCCTTGATGGTTATTGTCCAGTTCTTCTGCCTCTTCCAGATACTTGAGGGCTTTCTCTTTGTTGCCCATGCCAAAGAAAAATGGATTATTCTTTAGTTTTTTTGCTTGCTAATTCGTAACTTTTTACCCCGTAAGAAGTTACTTTCGCTCGAAAATAAAAAGAAAAGCGCGTTTTTCTTTTGTATTTTGCTCGCTTTTTCGTAACTTTGCCATCAAATATATAGGTGATTATGAAGTACCCTATTGGCATACAGAATTTCGAGAGTCTTCGTCGCGAAGGTTATGCTTACGTCGATAAGACAGCACTTATATGGCAGATAGCAAACACAGGGCGCTACTATTTCCTGTCTCGTCCTCGTCGGTTTGGAAAGTCGCTACTGCTGTCAACCCTTGAGGCCTATCTTGAGGGTAAGCGTGAACTGTTTCAGGGTCTGGCTATCGAGAAGTTGGAGACAGCGTGGGAAAAGCATCCTATACTGCATCTCGACCTCAATGCTTCGCGCTATACCTGCTTGGAAGACCTTTATGAGATTATCGATCGTTACCTACGTTCCTGGGAGGACCAATATGGTCGTGACGAACGTACGACTTCGTTGGCAGGTCGTTTTGCTGATGTAATCAAGCGAGCCTACGAGAAGACTGGTATGACGGTGGTCATACTCGTCGACGAATACGACAAACCACTTACCAGCACCATCACCGATGAAGCACTACAAGACAAGTTCCGCATTGAGTTGAAGGCCTTTTATGGTGTGATGAAGAGCACCGACCGATACATTAAGGTGGGTTTCCTTACTGGAGTGACAAAGTTCTCGAAGGTCAGCGTCTTTAGCGACTTGAATAATATTGATGACATTTCCATGGATAATCGCTACATCACTGCTTGCGGTATGACCGAACAGGAGATCCGCGACAACTTTGATGAGGACGTTGCTGCACTGGCCGAGGCCAATAGTATGACCAAGGACAAGTGCTATGGCAAGATGAGATGCTGGTACGACGGTTACCACTTCAATGAGAACAGCGTGGGAATGTACAACCCCTATAGCGTCATCAAAACACTATCTAAATTGCGCTTCAGCGACTACTGGTTTGAGACGGGCACCCCAACGTTGCTTGTCAATCTGCTGAAACAAAGTCATTTTGACCTTAACCGATTGGTGGATGGCGAGGTGTCCGGGCAGTTGCTGGACAGCGTTGATGCTGTCAAGGAGAATCCTCTCTCCATTATCTATCAGAGCGGATATCTAACCATAAAGGGTTATGACCCAGAGTTTGATGAATATACACTTGGATTCCCCAATGAAGAGGTTGAACGAGGCTTTGTCAGCTTCCTGCTGCCCATGTACAGCAACCAAGATAAGGAAACAGCAAAGTTTAACATCGCGCAGTTTGTCAAGGAAATACGTAGCGGCAAGCCTGAGGCCTTCATGACACGTTTAGAGGCCATGATGGCCGACACCGATTATCGTATCATTGGCGATTCTGAACTCTACTTCCATAATTTCCTTTTTATCTTCTTCAGACTATTGGGCCTTTATGTGGAGGTAGAACGGACTACGAGCGATGGTCGTATGGACATGGTGGTCAAAACACCCAACTATGTCTATATACTTGAATTCAAGCTAGACCAGAGTGCTGATGTCGCCCTACAGCAGATTGAGGATAAACAGTATGCGAAACCTTTCGAGGGTGATGGCCGCACGATATATAAAATAGGTGTCAACTTCTCATCCGAGACTCGTCGTATGACGGAGTGGAAGTTAGCATAAAACAGGTGGCAGGCATGACACCTGTGGAATACATTCTCCACATCCGATTAGAAAAAGCAGCCCGCCTGCTAAAGGAGGGCCGCTTCTCGATTTTTAGCCAATCAGTGTCCTAAACTGCATAATACCTTGATGGTTGTTGTCCAGTTCTTCTACCTCTTCCAGATACTTGAGGGCTTTCTCTTTGTCGCCCATGCCATAGTAGCCGAGAGCGAGCATGTATTTGCAGTGAATCTCGTTCTTCGTGTCGAGTGAATCCTCCCAGATGAGCAGATCGGGCAGTGAAACTGCGAAATAGTCCATGGTCTGTTTCTCGAAGATGTGCTGCTTGCCGTAGTTGATAAGCTTATAGAATCGTCCATGAGCCTCACCTTCGCGACCTAACTTGTATAGAGCAAGTCCCTGATAGAATATCTTGTCTGGCTTGGCATCGTTATAGTACATGGCGGCAGCTGGCTCCTGTGGACCTTTGGTCGCTTCTTCCCAACACTGTATTGCCTTTTCGTTCTGTTCCATTGCATCGTAGGCTACACCTAGCAGATAATAGAAGTCGTTCTCCTGAGCACCATACAGTTTGCCTTCGCCCAGGTGATGTGGATACTCCAAACACTCGTTGAGTAGCTTGATTGCTTTCTCATAGTCCTTGTCAGCGATAGCTTTCTTAGCCAGTTCTACACGACAAATCTGATACTGCGACGACACTTTGCCTTCGCCGCCTTCCCATGGGTGGAAGGTGTGGGCATCTAGTTTACGCATAGCCTCTTCATAACTTCCAGTCTGGTTAAGTAGTGTAATCTCCTCAAGCACCAAATCATCGCGCTGCTGTATGAGTTCAGGATATTTCTGCAGGAATGCGAGGCGCTCTGCATGTGGCTTGTGCAAGCGCTTGTAGAGTTGGTCGAGCTCCATCAGTATGCGGGCATCAGTCTCATCTAGATGGAAGGCTTTTTCCATATATTCCAAAGCTTCGTCCTGACGGTCCTGCTTATTGAATCGTGCCAAGGCCAAGTTGCGCCATACTGTTGGGAAGTCAGGGTCTATCTCTGCTGAGAGTTCCCAGTTCTTGATAGCAAGATTGTACTGACGCTTGTCGTAGTACAGGCATCCCAAGTAGTAAGGAGCCTTACCATCTTTAACGAATGGTAGCATACAGAAAGAATTCAATATAAAAGCATCTTCCAAGCGATTGGGGAAACAATAGTCAGGAGCTACCTCCTTCGCCTTGGTTAAATACTCTGAGAACTTGGATATACCATTGACAAATGCCAGATAGTAATAAGTTAGCGGCGATTCTTCAACCCCATGATCGACTGCGGTTTGGAGCACCAGATTAGGCTCCTCGTCCAATCCTGCCTGAACATAGTCGAGTGCTGTCTCATGATAGTTGTATATATTGCCGTGCATCAGCTCTACCATTCGGTCTAGCGGAGCATTGTCACCTGTGAGCAGGTGCTCTTCAAACATGCAGACATAGTTGAATGGATCGATCTTATACGACTCTTTTATCCATGCCAGCGCCTCGTCGTTACGACCCAGTTTACGCAGCACCACAGCCTTCATGGCACGTGCCTTGTGGTTATGGCTGTTGCTGATAAGGGCACGGTTCAGTTCGTCGAGCGCCTCCTCCCAACACTCACCTTCCATACTGATGCAAGCTGCCTCGAAATATCCGGCATCGGCCCAAGCCTTGTTCCATGTGGATTTCCAGAAGTAATTGTAGGCAATGCCATTTATGCCTTTCATCTTATGCACCACGCCCAAATAGAATAGTGCCTCGCCATCGTAGGGATTTGGGTTGCGTTTCTTCTGTACCTTTACTGCCGTTTCAAGATATCCTTTAGCCTTATCGAAATTGGCACGACGCAGATACCACAGGCCCATCTGCATGTTGCAGCGGTAATCCATAGGATCGCGACGTAGGGCTTCCTCATAATAGTCAAGTGCACTCCATGTGGCGTGGCGATATTGCTCAAGGTGCAGTCCTGTTAAGTAAAGTTGATCGATGGTCTTGGTATCCTGTGGCGATAGAGCAGCCTCGGCAGCATCGGGGATAGGACGTATTTCGTCAGACTCTGCTTGCCACTCTAACAGTGGGAATGTGCGGGCATCTTCAGCGCGATCGATGGCAAAACGCATGTCACTTAACTGGGCATCCTGGGTATCAACCGTCTCAACAAACACCTCCTCGGGCGAGAGAGTTACCACCTTATTGTAATACTCTCTAAGGTAATAATCTTCGAGCGTGATTCTTACCGTCTTCTTCGAAGTGGCAAGAATCTTAAATGTGGTATGAGTGTCATCGGTCTTCTCGATGTTCATGACGAAATCCTTCGAAGCCTGCTTGACTATACCTACCTCGCGATAAGGCATGAAGTACTGCACAAATTGTTTCTCCTCATAAGGCATCAGCCAGGTAAAGTCGGGCTGGTTCTCAGTATATACGCCAGCCATCAGCTCTATGTATGGGCGGAAGCCCTTGCGGTCGATATGCCACTGAGCCATCTCCTCTGGTGTAGCCTCATCGGTCAGGTTGCGATCCCAAGCGCGACCAAAGTCGCCGTTACCCCAAGTCCACTGCTTCTTGCCTGGTGAGTAGTGGTGACTGGCCACATGCAGCATACCTGCCTGGGTGTCGTTTTCGTAACCACCCTCGAAGTCGTAACTAGAGTTAACGCCCATATAGCTGGTGGGCACATAGATATTCTTATAGTTCGAGATATCCACACCTGCCGAATAGTCCATCTTATAATAGGTACCTGTGGCTATTGGGAAACTCGATACAGCACGCTTACCATGATCGAACACGGCATTGATATCGGGTGGGAACACGCTCTGATAAGCATCGTTCACCTCAACAGCAGGATTGGCCCACCAAAGGAAGGTCTGTGGCAGGTTGGTGCGATTGCTCACACGACCCTGAATTTCGAGATATGCACAATCTGGGCGCAACGTAAAGCCAGCCATGCCCTTCTGGTGGAACATACGTTCCATCTCGTTTACCCATACGGTGATAGAGCCGTCCTCGTTATCGACGATAGTGCAATCAACAGGCATATACGTTGATGGGCGATGATGCTGCGGCCAGTTAAACTCTATGCCTCCGCTAATCCAAGGACCAGTCAAACCTACCAGTGCAGGCTTTATTACGTGATTGTAATATACAAAGTGGCGCTGCTTAATCTTATCGTATGCCATCTGTACACGGCCACCAAGCTCTGGCAGTATCATCACCTTGATATATTCATTCTCGATATATACGGCTTTGTACTCCTTGTCTACCTTCTCGTCGCTCATAGTCTCGATGACAGGGTAGGGATATACCACGCCACTTGACCCCTGATACACACGTTTCTCCAAGAATATTGGGTTCTTCTCAGGCTTTCCCACCTCATAGGTTGGGATAGTCACTATTTCTCTCCAAGCTTTTACTGACATAATATCTATAATTAAATGTTTAATCCTTAATCTTTAATCTTTAATGTTTAATGTTTAATCTTTAATGTTTAATGTTTAATATTTAATGTTTAACCAGTTCTTTCTCTAATTCTTCCAGGCTCTTGCCTTTAGTCTCTGGACAGTTTCTGAACAGGAAGATAAAGGCACAGACGCAGATGCCGCTATATATCCAGAAAGTGCCACTGCTGCCAAGGGCTGCATTCATCGAAGGGAATGAGAATGTAAGTGTGCAACAACCCACCCAAAGGGCAAATGTACATGTCGCCATTGCTATGCCACGAATACGGTTTGGGAAAATCTCTGCCAACAGAGTCCAGGTGACGGGTCCTAGTGTCATCGCATAGACAGAGATAGCTGCTACTACAAGAGCCACCATCAGTATGCCCGTCATACCCATGAAATAGCAAGTGCCTAGCGTAAGATAAATCAGACCTAATCCGCCTGCACCTATCAGAATAAGCGTTCTGCGCCCCCACTTCTCGATGGTATAGAGTGCTACAAATGTAAATACTACATTGGCGATACCTGTGATAACGATATTGATAAACATACCATCCACATTAAACCCTGCTCCTACAAATATCTCCTGAGCATAGTTGAAGATGACGTTGGTGCCGCACCACTGTTGGAACACAGCTACTACCAAGCCAAGCAGCAAAACCTTGCCATATTTGTGTTGGAATAGTTCGTTTAATCCGGCCTCAGTCCTCTTGCCACCAGCGTGTGGCTCTGCCTTCATTTTCAGATACACAGGACTCTCTGGTATGAAGAAGCTCATCACGAGGAACAATGCAGCAGGCACAGTCTCTGCCCAGAACATCCAGCGCCAGCCCCATTCCACATTCCACGCCTGACTTTCGACTATCGTTGTGTCCCTGGCCAGTAGCATATTTACAATCTGTGCACCCAGTATTCCAAGCACGATGGTCATCTGGTTCAGACTTACCATCCTGCCTCTAATCTCAGCAGGACTCACCTCTGCAATATACATAGGTGCTAGAGCTGAGGCTACGCCAATGCCGACACCACCCACAAATCGTGCTATATTAAATAAGGTGAAGTCGTTGAATAATCCTGTGGCGATAGCCGAAACAGTAAACAGTACCGCCGATGTTATCAGCAGTGGCTTGCGCCCGTATTTATCAGCGGCTGCACCTGCTACCATAGCGCCTGCCAAGCAACCAATCAGGGCTGTAGTCATAGCTACTCCCTGCATCAAAGGTGAATCACTGATTGCAAAGAATAGTTCATAGAATGGTTTTGCACCACCAATCACTACCCAGTCGTATCCGAACAGCAGCCCACCCATAGCCGATACTGCACAGATGAAATAGAGAAATCCTTTGTTGTAACCTTGCATATTTCTGATATTTATTGTTTGCGGGTGCAAAGGTACAACAATTATTTCAATTATGTATGTATAAAATAATGCAATTGCATGGATTATCTTATGTTAGTCGATTCTTATCCAGTCGGCATCAAGCCAGCCACGGTCGGATTTTGGGTTGGGATCGACAGAAACGTAGCCGAATTTTGCGCCGATCCATTTACCTTCGCGCATCTGGAACTCTGTGCCGCATGGCTTGAACTTCTTGCCGTCTAGGCTGTAGGCAAACCTTAACTTTGAGCTGTCTACACTGAGACGCAGGTAGATGTCGATATGGATGCCTGGTTTGTAGTCTATCTTATCCTCGGCAGTAGGTTTCAGAGTGGCAATTAGCTGTTCTGTCTGGCTGTTGCCTTTTTCTGCTCCTTTGCAGGTAAGTTGTAGTAGCTGGAACTCCTTGCCTACGCGCTTTACAACCAAGGCCGAATAGTCGAGTCCCATCATAATCAATCCTCCCATCTGATCCTCGGCTTTCGAGGTGAAGCGTAGTTTGGTAGTAGCACTAAACTTATCGGCAGGTGTCTTCTGTAGCAGCAGGTTTGGCACCTCCCAGAAGTTTACGAACTTATCTGATAGCTTGTAATTATAAATACGGTAGGTACCAAATGCCGTTGGCATGCCGAACTTCTCGTCGTAATTGGCATGCCATTGCCACTGCAGACCAAGCGTGTTACTATTGAACTCATCGCTCTCCACAGGATTGACAATCACGCTCGAATTACTTATCGGTTTCTTATATTTCGTGACAGGCTCGCCTTTCTTGCCCATGATGGGCCAGCCGGTCGACCAATCCACAGGATTCAGGTGAACCACGCGTCCGTATGCCTCCTTATCCTGGAAATGCAGGAACCAGTCTTCGCCATATTTGGTATGAATCCACCCTCCTTGGTGAGGACCGTTGATATTTGTCTTGCCCTGGGCCAATACGATTTTGTGCTCGTATGGACCATAAGGTGACTTCGAACGCATAGCCAATTGGAAGCCAGTGGGCACACCACCGGCAGGACACATTATCCAATACCAACCATCGCGCTTATAGAACTTAGGTCCCTCGCAGGTACGATTCTCAGTACCATTGCCATCGAACACGATGACGGGTTGGCCGATGGCACGTGTACCATCTGCCGACATTTCGCGGACAGTGAGTACAGATGCAAACTTTGATCGACTGTTGGCCCATCCGTTCACCAGATAGCATCGCCCGTCGTCATCCCAGAGTGGGGTGGTATCAATATATCCCTGGCCCTTTATGACGCAGAGTGGAGCAGTCCATTTGCCTGCTGGATCCTGAGTCTTAACCATATATACACCAATGTCGGGGTCGCCCCAATAGATGTAGTACCACCCATCGTGAAATCGGATACTTGGGGCCCAGACACCTGCACCATGCCTTGGTGTGCTGAAGTGCTTCAACAGCTCCTCATCGCCCTCGTAGAGATTAGTCAAGGCATAATTGATAATCTCCCAGTTAACTAGATCCTTGGAATGAAGGATGGGCAACCCTGGCACACACTGGAACGACGATGCCGTCATGTAATAATCCTCGCCGCTGGCACCCACGCATACGTCGGGGTCGCTATAGTCGGCATTAATCACAGGGTTGATATAAGTACCATCACCATTCTTGCCTTGCAAGCGTCCTTCGGCCGAGCGATCAGGGCTCCATACTTTTGATTTGTACTGAGCCGAAGCTAAAAGAGGTAGGCAGGCAATTGCCATTAAAAAACATTTTTTCATATCTTAGTAGTTTCCTTTTTATAAGTGTTTCTTAAAGAAATCGAGTACACGCTTTTGAGCTTTTATGCCGCAGCTGTGGGGGATGTCCCAGAGTTCTGTTTCTAGGTTGGCATCAGCGTTTTGACTCTGCCATACATTGTGCATGATGGCAAAGGCTTTTTGTACACCTGGCACTGGGAATAGCTTGTCCTGCTTTCCGTTGATGAAAAGCATGGGCTTGGGACAGGCTATGCAAGCGATGTGGGGATAGTCCATCCACCGGCGCAAACCAGGTAAACAGTTGGCGAATCCGCCATTCTCTGTGCGACTGTACTTAAACGACATCTGTTCGTCGGTGGTTACCATCCAACAGACAGATGCTGAGGCTGTTATTCTATCGCTGAGTGCCGCAAGCATCCAGGCACGGTAGGCTCCCATCGACCATCCTGTGCAACCAATCCTAGAGGCATCCACTTCTGGCATCTGGGCTAGGAACTCTGTGCCGGCGATGTCATCGTAGGTCATCCAAGCCGATAGGTCGATGCCGTACATCATCATATTGCCGGCTATCATATCGTATCGATCACGTCGTGGCCCCTCCTTTTGGCCTCGCTCGCCCCACATAGGGGCATCGGCTGAGAAAACTACATAACCATTTTGGGCTAGATAGTCGCCAAAGAACTGTCCTTCGTAGCCAGCCAACCACTCCTCGGCATCCTTCATAACCTCGGCATCCTCGCATGCCAACGGTCTAATCATCTTCTCCTTACCTATATATAAATGGGCACCATGGTCGTGCAGCAGGTTGATGGCAGGAAACTGGCCCTTGCCCTCGGGAATGAGTACATAAGCCGGCACAGTGTAGTATTGCGACAGACGGATTTCAATCTTTCGAGCCTTATATCCGTCGCGCTGTTCCTCGTAGAGCACCTTCGTCTGATATCCATCGGCAGGTGGCGGTGGAGGCATCAGCATACAGTCGAATACCTTCTGTCGCGCCACTTTCTTCCACTTGGCAAACTTCTTGATGCCGCTATTCTCCCACGCTAGGGGATAATCAAAATGGGCAATCAGCGAGTCGGCATAGACAGGCAGATTGCGCTGGAACTCATATTTTGCACGCCCTTTTTGTAGCGAGCGAGTTGAGTTCGAGCGCTCCCGCTCCTGCGCAGTAGCAAAACTACTACACAGCAGCATGATGATGGCGATTACTATTGCTTTCCTTTTCATTTCCTGTAGTTCGTTGGCTGCAAAGGTACGAAAAGTTGAGCACATAACAAAGAAACTTTTTCCTTTTTTTTGCCGAGGCGGAGAAGTTCCCCCTGAGCAAGGCTAAAACCTCCACAACTTTTTGCCGTAATGTTACTAGAAAATATGTTCTTTTTTTACGACTATGTTTCATCAAAATTATTTTTATTTAAAAAATAGCTTAAGCCGTCACTACTTAAACGTCTGATTTACAGATTGACAGATGCTAAAGTGACGGCTTGGGCCATTTTTCTCACTAAATTTCGTTGATGAATATGCAATCACAAAACCGCTGTTTTTTTGTGTTATAAAAGAAAAAAATGGATTTTTTGCGTTTTGTTTCGACGAAATTGTGTATCTTTGC
Source organism: uncultured Prevotella sp. (assembly GCA_900322175.1). Taxonomy (GTDB): domain Bacteria; phylum Bacteroidota; class Bacteroidia; order Bacteroidales; family Bacteroidaceae; genus Prevotella. Next base: position 51,492 of record ONYZ01000017.1, on the reverse strand, counting down.
ACGCAGTTAATAAACCATAAAGAAAACTATGACGTTAGAATGTTACTATTACGGATTGGCGGCACGCTGGTGCAACATCATGCGCGGCGGACTAGGTCGATTTCTTATTATCGCCATCCTCAGCACACTCGCTGCGGGGATGACAAGTTGTGAAAAACCTCTCATTGATGGGGAGGAGGACAAGGTCGCGCCTTCAGAGGCGAATGTGATACTGCATTTCACGCAGTTTGAGACCTCACCCCTGACCCCTCTCCATAGGGCGAGGGGAACCCGCGCTGCCACGGACATCACAGAGCTTTGCTCGCGGATTAACATCGCCGTGTTCAGTAGCGACGGGACGAAGGTGAAGACGGTGGCGCAGAAGAATGCCGACGCCAACTACGGCACGGTGGAACTGAGTCTGGCAGCCGGTACGTACCAGTTGGTGGTAATAGCGCACAACTGTGACGGCTCGGCCACGATCAGCTCGACAGAGAAGGTGACGTTCCCCAATAACAAGGTGACGGACACCTTCTATTATTATGGCGACCTGGTGGTGACGGGCGAGAAGCAGTCGTACGACTTGACGCTGACGCGCGCCGTGGCGATGTTCCGCCTGGTGCTGACCGACGAAAACGTGCCCGAGACGGTAGCTAAGTTGAAGTTCTACTACATTGGCGGTTCATCGACGTTCAGTCCGAAGGACGGCGTGGGCTGCGTGAACTCGAAGCAGACGGAGATTAGGACGGTGGCTGCCGACGGCATCTACGAGATATACACCCTGCCGCACAGTGAGGAGGACGTGCTGACAAAGCTCACCGTGACGGCGCTCGACGCCAACGACAATATCATCAAGGAGCGCATCTTCGAGAACGTGCCCGTAGTCCGCAACCAGGTGACGCGCTACACCGGCAATTTTTTCGGTAACGGAGGCGGAGGACAGACGGGCAGCGGCGACTTCCGCATGACCGCCGACCCCGAATGGGATGCCGTCAACGGATATACGTTCTAAAAGACCCACCCCCAACCCCTCCCTGTATGGAGGGGAGTAATCACCAAGATAAACGATAACGACAATGACAACAATAACAATTATGAAAGGACTAAAGTATATACTCCCTTCCATTACAGTGAGGGGCATAGGGGTGGGCCTGCTCATCCTAATGATGGCTGCGTGCAGCAATGACGCCCTCGACGAGGGGACAAGTGTGGATAACGCTGTGGCTAACTCGCTGCTGCAAGTGAGGACGAGAGGCACGGCCGAAGAGGCTACGATAGCCTACCCCGTACAGGTGTTTGTGTTTAAAGGCGACGAGTGCACGGCCGTGCAGACCATTGGCGGCGCTGGTCAGACGCTGAACATCGCGCTGACCGAGTGGATGTACTCGGTATATGCCGTCGGCGGAGCTTCTTCTACCGACTATACACTGCCTGCGAAGAACGATGCCACGGCTACCTCGTCCATTGCGCTGAAAGAGGGTAGGGCACTGACCGACCTGATGGCAGCCTCGGCCACGGCGACGCTGGTGGACGGCGGCACTAACACTGTGACACTGGGACTGCAGCGCAAGACGATGCTCATCCAGGATGTAACCATCAAGCAGATACCTACGGCTGCGACTGCGGTCAGCGTGACGTTCGCTCCGCTGTGGCAGAGCCTGACCATCGGCGGGACGTACAGCACTGCCAATAGCAGCACAACGATAGCGCTGACTAAGCAGGAAGACAACCGCACCTGGAAGCTCCCCGCCCCTGTAGGGGAGGGGCCGGGGGTGGGGTCAGTATTCACGCTCCTACCCAGCAGTCAGCCTGCCAGCGTATCGGTCAACGTCACCATCGGCGGCGCGACCAAGACCTACACCTACTCTTGCAGCGACCAGTTGGAGGCGGGCTACAAGATCAACATCGACGGCACCTACACCGAGGCGGTGGGCGTGAGCCTCACGGGAACCATCACCGGCGCTACTTGGTTGGGCGAAAGGACCATCAGCTTCGATTTCGACGAGAACGGCAGCACGACGGCAGGCGGAGGCGGCGATAACGGCGGCGGTGAAAATACTGACCCCACCCCCGACCCCTCCCCTACAGGGGCGGGGAGCATCCCCACCGTGGGCTCGCTCCACCAGACGTGCTACGTCCTTGCCGTCAGCGACCAGGGTGACCATGCCGACGTGACGCTGCTCTCGCCCAACGAGGCGACCATCGGCGACAGCTATTACAACATCACCTCTGCGACCACCACCGCCGAGGCGCAGACGGCTGCCGTGCAGGCTGCGGTGGATGCTAAGATTGCCGCGTCCGACGTGGATGCCGTAAGCGACTGGCGACTGCCCACCTACGCAGAGCTGAACGCCATCTACGCCGCCAGCGAGGCCATCAACGCGGCCTTTGATACCGACATAAGCACCGGCGAAAAGTACCTCTACGACGACAGCGGCACGGTGAAGCAGCGTGTCCTCTCGGCCATCACCGGCGAGGGCACCCATATCTTCGGCGCCACCGCCCGCGTCCGCCCCGTGGTCACTGTCTCCATCGCCAAGGAGTGAAATATATTTGTCTCAGAATAATCCCCCGCAGCGCCATTTGTGCTGCGGGGGATTATTATGTCGGCAAAGTTAGGGAGTTTTTGCGATTATTCCAAATCTTTTGGGCTAAATCTTCAATTATTTCCGTTTCCCTTTGTTTCTTTGCGCGCTTTTTAGTACTTTTGCGCCCTGAAAGGGGCGAGCCTGCTCGCGCGCGGCCATTGATGCAAGCATCATGGCTCTCGCTTAACCGCAGCCTTGCTGCCAATTAATTGATCGTCAACAATCATTAAATAAAGAAAGCATTATGAAAACAAAGAAACATTACGGACGGCCGGAGATGACGGTCGTGGAGTTGAGACAGAAGTGCTGCATCCTCGCGGGGAGCGGCGGCAACAGTAGCGCGTCTATGTCGGTAACTTATGACGAGGAGGAGATCTGAGGAATTGATAATTGAGAATTGATAATTGAGAATGGAACATATTAAGCATTTAGGTTTGGGCTGGCTGGTCGGGGCCGCAGCCCGAAAGGCCGTGGGCGGCGCAATGACGGCCGCAGCCCTCTTGTTGGCGGGGTGCTCCGGCGAGGACAACTTGGCAGAGGAGACGAAGATTGAAGAGCAGGCGACGAAGATTCACGTGACCGTGGGAGCGGGCATCAGCGACGGCGACGCCGCGACGCGCGCCACGGTGGAACAGACGGGAACGACGCGCAAGCTGAAGTTCTCGGCGGGCGACAAGCTCTGGGTATATCGCCAGAAAGCTCAAGTAGGCAACATATACGTTTTCGCGGGGACGCTCGCCATCGGCACTATCGGCACCGACGGCACAACGGCTCAGTTCAGCGGCGACCTCTCAGTCCTTAAGTTTAATAGTTCCGCCCCCGACCCCGACCTGAGCTCGCTCGAAGGCTTTACGGCCGTGCTCATCCCCGCCGGCAGCACCAGCATCAAGACGGAGATTAATCAAGATGGCCTGGAGATGTTAACATACGAAGAGAAGGGCGTCGCCACCGGCGCGCTGAACGACCTCATGGCCAAGAACACCTACGTCAGAGGCGGGTTCGCCGACGCCTCGAACGTGACGCTCAACGCCAGCACGGCCTTCTTCAACTGCACCGTCACCGGCCTCGAAGCCTCGACGGCCTACGACGTCCGCGCTGGCAATACAGGCGAGCCTGTCAGCATCAACAGCGACGGCGAGGGCAACCTGCACTTCCTGGCATGGTACCACCTGGAAAATGAAGACGAGGACGGACGAGCCTTTGAGTACAACTCCGACCTGCGCTTCGTTATCGGCACGAACAAATGCGCCAGACTGAGCGGCAAGTCGCTCTACGCCAAGGTGTATAACATGACACGCGCCGCCGAGCCCTACACGCTGTTCACCGTCACGGACAATGAGACGGGCGACACCGTGGAACCGCAGAACGGCAACTATAATATCAACGCCGATGCCTACATCACCGTCAGCGGTGAGAACGAGGGCGAATACATTCTCCTCTGTGGCGGCAGCGACCGCGTGGTCCTGAGCGGCGTCACCGCAAAGAGTAACCAGCCGTTCATCAACGAACAGGATGGCGCGCTCAACGTCGTCCTCAGCGGCGCCAACAGCATCACCAGCACCAACCCCATCCACGGCGACAGGGCCATCAGCTCCAGCGGCACGCTATATCTCAGCGGCAACGGCACGCTGACCGTCACAGCCTACAACAACAGCTTATACGGAATTGGGTGCTCTAACTATAATTCCAGCAACAACAGCGACCCCAGCGCCCTGGCCGCCACGGGCTACATCGTCTCCCGCAGCGATACGAAGGACAACGGCGACGGCACGTACACGTGGACCTACACCGTCTATCCCCAAAACGTAGACCTGGCCAGCGTGACGACTGAGACGGACGGGTACGAATTCAAGTACTTCGCGGCAAAGAACGGCCAAATCCTCACCGGCAACCTCAACAACAACTATAAATATGTGTCCATCCCCGACGGCGCGACGGTGACGCTGAGCAGTGTCACATTCAGCAACGTCAGCATTCAGAGCAACGGCGCCGCCACCATCAACCTCGAGGGCACAAACACTATCGAAAACGAATTTGACTATGGCATCTATATCGAGAGCGGCACGCTCACCATCCAAGGCAGCGGCAGCCTCTTGGCCAAGGGCGGCGACGGCACTGCGGGCATCGGAGGCTATGACAGTGCCAACCTCGTCATCAAGAGCGGCAACATCACGGCCCAGGGCGGCAGCTTCTGCGCAGGCATCGGCGGCGGTCCGGGCGGCGAATTTGGCACCATCACCATCACGGGCGGCAACGTCACGGCCACGGGCGGCGAAGGCGGCGCAGGCATCGGCAGCGGACAAGCCGGCGGCTCCTGCGGCGACATCACCATCAGCGGCGGTACCGTCACGGCCACGGGCGGCGAAGGCGGCGCAGGCATCGGCTGCGGCGAAGGCGACAGCTCGTGCGGCAACATCACCATCAGCGGCACGGCCTACGTCACCGCCACGGGCGGCAGCGACGCAGCGGGCATCGGCAGCGGACGAAATGGAAGCTGCGGCGACATCAGCATCGCGAATACGGTGACCAGCGTCAAGGCCACGAGTGGCGGCGGCGATGCGCAGAGCATCGGCGTTGGCGATGGCGCTGGCGCTGTCGGCATGTGCGGCACGGTGACCATCGGCTACACGCTCGACGAGAGCGGCAACCCCGAGGGCGGCGAGGTCTTTGAAGGGGGAATATACGAAAGCCCGTACACGTACACGCCGACAAAGTAAGAAGATACAGACCCCACCCCCAGCCCCTCACACCCCACCCCGGCCTTACGGCCACCCCTCCCCTCCGCTCGGCGCTTTGCGACGCTTGCTACCAGCGGGACGCAAGAAAGGGGCGGGGAGCCTCGCGGCGGGCGTCCGCTCTCCCCACCCACTCCCCACCCCTCTAAGGGGCGGGGTGGCCGAAAGGCCGGGGCGGGGTGTAAGCGTCGGGGGCGGGGTCAGTAATCAAGGAATCAAACAAACATATATTTAATAATAAAAAGGTATAACGATTATGAAACAGAAAAGACATTACGGACGGCCGGAGATGAGGGTCGTCGAATTGAGACAGAAGTGCTGCATCCTCACGGGGAGCGGCGACAGACAGGCCACAATGACAGTAACTTATGACGGAATAATTGAGAATTGAGAATTGAGAATTGAGAATTGAGAATGGAGAATGGAACATATTAAGCATTTAAGTCTGGGCTGGCTGGTCGGGGCCGCAGCCCTCTTGTTCGCAGGGTGCTCCGGCGAGGACAACCTGGCCGTGGAGCCGACGACGACGGAACCGACGGCGCAGACTCAGGCGACGGTGATTCATGTGACCGTGGGAGCGGGGATTAGTGACGGGGAGGCCACGACCCGCTCCACGGTGGACGTGACGACGGACGGCGAGACGGGCAAGAGGACCCGCACGCTGCAGTTCTCGACGGGCGACAAGCTCTACGTCTGGCGCGAGCTGGCGGGCGACGTGACGAAGTACCTGGCTGGCGAGCTGACGATGAAGGACGGCTCGCCGACGGACGGCGGCACGCAGGCCTCGTTCGAGGGCCAGCTGGCGGTGTACGACGTGAAGGAGACGGACGCGGAGGGCGGCGACTACTCCATCGACGGCGCGACGAAGGCGCTGACGTTTGCCGACGCCACGGGCGTGGCCGCCACGGTGGAGGAGCTGATGACCAAGGGGCTGGTGGTCTCCGGCCTCTACGACGCGGAGAACGACAGGTTCCCGCTCTCCGCCACGCAGCCGATAGTGAACTGCACCATCGCGGGGCTGGAGGCCGGGCGGAAGTACAAGGTGGACTACATCTACGGCGCGACGGCGGCGATGGGCGGCGGGACGAAGACGCTCGCCGCCAGCATGATGGCCACCGACGGCACGCTCACGTTCGCCTTCATAGCCGAGACGGGCGACAAGTTCCACGGCATCAGGCTGACGAACACCTGGGGCGACGTATACGACGTGATGGAGGATGTGAGCCTGGGGCATAAGTCGTTCACCTCGAAGGTGTACAACGCCACGCGGACGGCCGTACACGTGCCGCAGACCATCGACCTCAGCACGTCCTCGTATTACATCACGGCGCGCAACGGTGACGTGCTGACGGGCACGTTGAGCAACGGTTACCATGTGGAGATAGTGGACGGCGCAACGGTGACGCTGAGGGGCGTGACCATCAGCAATACACCTTACCCCATCTTTTGCCGTGCCAATGCCGTCATCGTGCTGGAGGGCGACAACACCCTTACTGCTATCCGCACCGGCATCCAGACGTGGGCCGATTACAGAGAGGGCGACGCGGTGCCCACGCTCGAAATCAAGGGCACAGGCAGCCTGAATGTCACCGCTGAAGGAAGCGGCCAATGCGCGGCCATCGGCTCACCGAATTATGGTAATTCTTCTCAGGCTGTCTCGTGCGGCAACATCACCATCAGCGGCGGCACCGTCACGGCCACGGCCGGCAAATATGCGGCGGCCATCGGTTGCGGACCAAACGGCAAGTGCGGCGCCATCACCATCAGCGGCGGCACCGTCACGGCCACGGCCGGCGAGTTTGCTGCGGCCATCGGCTGCGGACGAAACGGCAAGTGCGGCGCCATCACCATCAGCGGCGGCACCGTCACGGCCTCGAACAACTCGTCAGAATATGCGACCATCGGCGGCAAAATGAGCGGCGACGGCAGCGACTGCACCAGCATCACCATCACCGACGGCATCACAAGCGTGGCGATGACGAACAGCAAGGCTGGTGCCTACCTGTTTTCATTCGCCTACGCCGCGAACATCAATCTTAACAATCATACTTTAACGGCTCAGCAAGCCAATACTCCGGTACAACCCTTGGGCTCCTTCCATGGCTTACGTTATAGCTTCGACATCAGTACCAAGAGCCCCTCACACCCCACCCCGGCCTTACGGCCACCCCTCCCCTCCGCTCGGCGCTTTGCGACGCTTGCTACCAGCGGGACGCAAGAAAGGGGCGGGGAGCGGGCGGGGAGAAGCGCGGAGAAGGGCCGTCGCCTTGCAGGGGCGGGGAGCCTCGCGGCGGGCGTCCGCTCTCCCCTCCCATCGTAGGGGAGGGGTCGGGGGTGGGGTCAGTGACTCGGCTTTGCCGCTTGCCAGAGCAAGAACTTACAACCCTGCGGCAGGGACGTGGGCTTCGCGGGGTCGGAGTGAAAAAAATCCTCGAAACATTTGGTCGTTTCGGGGATTTTTCATATCTTTGCCGCTGTTATCTGAGTATTCACCAACATCAAGAGCCAACGGAGTATGAACGAAAGTCAAACTTGCGACGGCGGGCGACCTCCGCCCAGCGTTCAGCCCCGCCGGGCGCCCGGCGAGGGCAAACGGATGGCCGTTCAGGCTCTACCACCCCGTGGTCGATGGCAAACGGATACCTAAAGTGGCTCTACCACCCCGTGGTCGATGGCAAACGGACACCAAAAGTGGCTCTACCACCTCGTGGGAGAGGCTGAACGGACACCGAAAGTGACTCTACCACCCCGTGGGAGAGCAAGAACGAGAGACAATTCACCCAATCATCAACAAAAAAATACTGAAACCTATGGCAGATTTCAATGACATTGACAGTATTCCGCAGTTGCCGTACGTCAAGACGAGCGACTGGCCCAACGACCTGCACCGCCGACACGCGGGCGAGCAGATAGAGGTGCTGGACGAAGAGTACACGGATGACAATCCCGCCCCCGCGCGCCTCGCGCCGTTCATCACCGAGCTGAAGACCGCCGAAGACTACGAGAACCAGGGCTACAAGCAGTCGACAAAGTCGGAGTACACAGAGCAGATTGCGAAGAAGGACGACGAGCGCGACGTGCTCGTGCAGTTTGTGAAGAACCAGCGCGCGGCCTACGAGAAGATGGCCTCGATGCCCACGAAGCAGCAGGCCGCACAGCTCTTCGGCTCGCTGTGGGACGTGTACAAGCCCGACCCCTCGATGGCCTACGAGCGTGAGAACGAGGCTGTGGAGCAGTGGTACGACGACTTCCAGCAGAGCCAGGCGCAGCAGGACGCCGCCGCCGAGCTGGGCCTTACCAGCGTCATCGCCGACATGGTGGCCAAGACCGCCGAGGTGCACCAGCTCATCAACCTGCGCGACGCCGAGCAGGCCGAGCGACAGAACATCGACCTGAAGGAGGCGCGCGAGGCCACCGACCTGGCCATGCGCCACGTGACGATGGTCATCAACGCCGTCGCACTGACCGACGCCCACCCCGAGCGCTTCGAGCAAGTCATCGCCCGGATGAAGCAGAAGCAGGACAAGTACCGCGACCTCTACGACGAGGCGCGCCGCAACAACAAGCGCGTGTATGTGGAGAGCACCGTCGTGGGCAACCACTACTACCAGGTGTCCAGCGGCTGGACGTGGATCAACCTCGTGGCCAAGTACCCCAAGGCCTTCGCCCTCGACCCCGAGCCCTCCGCCCCCGGCCAGGAGCCAGTCGTCGTGCCCGTGCGCATCATCTCCCTCGACAAGCTGGCGAAGAAGGCCGGCGGACTCTGCGTCTCCCTCGACGGCGTGGTGGTCAAGCCCGGCGACGACGTCAACATCATGAAGGACTACACGCTCGTGCCCCTCTCCGGCTCGACGCCCGCGCCGACGCCCACGCCATCGGGTGACGACGACGACCAGGGCGGCTCGGACGGCGGCGGCGAGGTGACGCCCGTCACGCCGGAGTAGAAGAGATTACTGACCCCACCCCCAGCTTGAAGACTTTGTCCGCTTAAGGACAAAATCGCCCCTACAGGGGCGTGGAGTGTCTAAGGAATTCAGGAATAAAGGAATGGCTGCGCACTCGGCGCAGCCATTTACTGTTTCTAAGGAGTTTAGGAGTTCAGGAGTTACTGACCCCACCCCCGACTCCATTCCCGAGCAGAGCTCGCCTACCCGTAGCCTTTCCCCTACATGGGAGGGGAGCTGCGCGGTGGGGTCTGTGGCTTAGTTCGACGCCTTCGTCAGCGTCCACGTATTGCCGTCCACGGTGGATGTCAGGTGCGGGAACGTGCTCGACGTGGTGGCGTTCTCCATGCCGTCGATGGTCACCGTGCCGCAGGAGCCATTAGCGCCCGCGCCGATGTGGGCTGAATTGTTGCCTCTCTTTGTGGCGACGACCTTGGTGATGCCGGAGCCGATGACGATGGCGCCGCACGAGCCATAGTAGCCGCTGCCGATGCCCGCAGCGACGTTACCTGTACCGCCGCCATTGGCCGTGACGGTGCCGCCCGTGATGTTGATTGCGTTGCACGAGCCCTCGTGGCCGCTGCCGATGCCCGCGCTGTACTCGCCGCCCGTGGCGGTGACGTTGGCCGAGCCGCTGATGCTGATGGTGCCGCTGACGGTGCCATACTCGCCGCTGCCGATGCCCGTGCCATAGTCGCTCGTGGCCGTGACGTGGGCCGTGCCGCTGATGGTGATGTCGCCGCAGGTGGAAGGTTTAGTAGAAGTTCCTTCACCGCTGCCGATGCCCGCGCCGGTGGTATAGCCCGTGGCGTTGACGGTGCCGCCGCTGATGGTGATGGTGCCGCAGCTTACATTTCGTCCGCCGCCGATGCCCGCGGCATAGCTGCCGCTCGTGGCGGTGATGTCGCCGCCCTCGATGACGATGTTTCCGCAGGCTACACCTTGGGCTCCGCCGATGCCCGCGCCATAGGATTTAGTCGTACCGCCATCGTATGGGCTGGCCGCGAGCGAGCCCGAGCCACGGATGGTGAGCGTGTATCCCCCGGCAATAAAGATGCCGGGATAATTCTCATGGAATCCCTTCACCGTGTTCTTCGAGCCGTCGGCCAGGATGATGGTGGCGTCGCCCAGGCAGGTCAGACCCGCCCACATATATCTGGTGTCGTCGTTGCCTCGGATGACCACGCCTTTGAGTATCACCGTCGCGCCGTCGGCGATGGAGATTTGGAGGCGCTGCGAGATCTTAGAATAGCCGTTGAGCAATCCCTTCACCACGTCGCCGTCCTTCAGCGTCAGGCCTTCGGGATGGGTCGTCTTCGTCACGCCGTCCAGGTCCACGAGCCGGTGCATCGCCCCGTCGTACCAGATGCGGCTGAGGTTATACACCTTCGACTGTAGCTCCTTCTGCCCGATGCTGACGTCATACGTGTCGGCGCCGTCGGCGGTGTTCGTCAGGCGGATGCGGTGGTAGATGTTGGTGTGGCTCGCCTGGCCGTCATTGTATTCCTCGGTGGCCAGACAGGCGAAGGTGGCCGTGCCCTGCGCGTCGGCGGTGACGGAGCCCGTCGTGATGTCGTCGTACGTCGAGCCGTCCGCGCTCACGCTGTAGGCCATGGCGAACGTGGCCCCGGCCGTCAGCCCCGCGATGGTGCAACCCAGTATCGGCTGGGCCGTCGCCTTCTGCAGCGCGAAGCCCGAGCCGTCGTAGCCGCCCGAGACCCGGAGCCCCTTGGTCATCAGCGCCTCCACCGAGGCGGCCACGCGCGTCGCCTCGTCAAACGTCAGCGCCCGCGTCTCGAAGTTGAACGAGTAGTCGCCCGCCTTGGCCGACATCGCCGCATGTATCAGCGTCGCCGTCGAGCCCTCCAGCGGGTCCTCGCCGCCGAAGTCGTGCGTCGCCTCGCCGCCCTCGCTGTCGTACACCGTCAGGTCGCCCTCGAACGTGGCCTGCGTGCCGTCCTCCGTCGGCGAGCCCTTCATCGTCAGCTCGCCCGCCAGGCACTTCCCGTCCGCCAGCGCCCGCACGATGTAGAGCCTGTCGCCCGGCGAGTAGCCGTCGTCGCCCGGGTCACCCACCGGCCCCGTGAACGTCAGCGTGCGCGTCCCGCCCGATGTCGTCACCGCCGAGCGGGTCGTGGCGCTACTCCCCGCTGAGTGGGTTACAGACCCCACCCCTGTCCCTCCCCTTGATGGGAGGGGAGCTGCTGCGCCGTCATCCGCGGAACTCCCCTCCCTTGTAGGGGAGGGGTCGGGGGTGGGGTCAGTAATCCCCGCTCCGACCGTCACTCGAATCACCGTCGCCTGCGCCTGCTGCTGCGGCTCCACGGCCACATTGTCATCGCTCGTACACCCCGCCAACAAGAGGGCTGCGGCCATCATCGCGCCGCCCACTGACCAGCCAGCCCAGACTTAAATGCTTAATATGTTCCATTCTCCATTCTCAATTCTCAATTCTCAATTCTCAATTCTCAATTATTCTATATGTCCTCCTCCTCATAAGTTACGGTCATTGTGGCCTGTCTCTCGCCGCTCCCCGCGAGGATGCAGCACTTGTGTCTCATCTCCACGACCCTCATCTCCGGCCGTCCGTACACTCTCTTCTGTTTCATATTCCGTACTATAATTAATGTTTATTACTATGTCTATCGAAATTCGGCTGCAAAGGTAAGTATTATTTTTGGATTACGCGCCGATAATTCTCAGAAAATATGTATCTTTGCACGCGATTTCAGCGAACAATAATAATAAGAAGAAAACAATATGAAAAGAACAATGAACCAGAAGCATTTCTTCGCGCCCACGGCCTGGAGGCTCGGCGGCGCAAGCCTCAGGCGCGCAGCCATCACCCTGCTGCTCGCAGTATTAACCACCGCCACGGCGTGGGCGCAGACCACCGAGCCCGTCAGCTACATCGACGCCGAAGGCAACCAGCAGATCGTCCTCGCCACCGTGCTCACCGGCAGCGAGACCAGCCTCGGCAGCAAAGGCACGACCAAGTGGTACGTGGTGAACAGCGACATCAGCTACAGCGGCGCGATTAACTGCAAGGACAATGTGAACATCATCCTGGCCGACGGCTATACGATGACCGTGAACAATAATGACGGCATCTTTGCAGAAGGCACCAACGACATACTGACCATCTACGGCCAGACCCTCGGCACCGGCACCCTCGACATCACCGCCACCAACTACGGCATCAAATATGGCATTGTCGTCATCCGCGGCGGCACCGTCACCGCCACCAGCACCAACGGCTATGGCATCTCTGCCAGAGGCAGCGTCACCATCACCGGCGGCAAGGTCACCGCCACCAGCAACAGCGAAGGCATCTATGCCGGCGGCGACGTCACCATCACCGGCGGCCAGGTCACCGCCACCAGCGAATACAGCTACGGCATCTATACCAACGGGGACATCACCCTCGGCTGGACCAACGCCACCGACTTCATCAAGGCCAGCAGCTACCGCCCTGGCCCCGGCAAATCCGTGAACATCGCCGACGGCAAGACGCTCTACGACGAGGACGGCAACGAATGCAGCTGGGGCGACTACTACTCTCTTGCAGGCAAGACCCTGCGACCCTACGACTGCAACCTGTCCCTCAGCGATGCCGCCAGCAACAGCACCGCCATCGACGCCGCCAACGGCTTGGTCTATAACGTGACACTCTCTGGCCGCACCCTCTACAAGGACGGCGCGTGGAACACCCTCTGCCTGCCCTTCGCCCTCGGTGACGACCAAGCCGAGAGCGGTCACGAGCTCGACGGCACACCCCTCGAAGGAGCCACCCTGATGACCCTCGGCAACAGCCAAGCCTGCAACACCGGCTTCGACCAGCAGACCGGCACGCTCAACCTCGACTTCCTTCCTGCCAAGACCGTCGAGCCCGGCGTCGCCTACATCGTGAAGTGGCCCATCCCCGACGGCATGACCGCCGATGAGTTCGCCGCCGCCTACGCCGACAACCCCGACGACTACGACCTGAAGAATCCCATATTCACCGGCGTGACCGTCACCAATGACGCACCCGCCGACCACGCCACCACCAGCCTGGACGGTTACGTCACCTTCGTCGGCACCTACAGCCCCGCCCCTATCTACGCCGACCCCGCTGTCAACCTCTACCTGGGCGCCGCCAACAAGCTCTACTGGCCCAGCACCAACAGCTACAGGCTCGGCGCCTTCCGCGCCTACTTCCAGCTCGGCAACGACCTGACCTGTGGCGACCCCACCAACCCGAACACCGCCCGCGCCTTCAACCTCAACTTTGGCGACAGCAGCGAGCAGACGGGCATTATCTCTATCTCTAAGGAATCTTGGAATCAAGGAAATAATCCTGAATTCCTAAATTCCTTAGACTACTACACCCTCGACGGCCGCCGCCTCGTCGCCCAGCCAACGAAGAAGGGCCTCTACATCCACGGAGGACGTAAGGTCGTGATTAAGTGAGAATAAAGCATGAGCAAGCTCGAGCTGCATAATTACGGATAATTATGGATTCTGCAAGAAATAATTCTTGATTTTTTTTGTTGTTTGCACATTTTGCATTATCTTTGCACGCAGAATAATTGATAACCGATGGAAAAAAAGACGCCAATGACAATGAAGGATATAGCACGGGAGTTTGGAATTTCTGTGGCTACGGTGTCGCGTGCACTCAAGGATTCGCCCCACATCAGCGAAGAGCGTCGCAGGGCTATCCAGCAGTTTGCCCGTGATCACAACTTCTATCCCAATGCCATCGGTGAGGCTCTGCGTCACAGTCGCGTTATGCCGCAGAGACTGATAGGTGTCATCGTGCCAGAGTTTACACATTATTATTTCTCGTCTATTCTTACGGGTATAGAGGAAACGGCCAGTGCCCGTAGCTATCAGATAATGGTGGCGCTGAGTGGCGAACAATATGAGCGTGAGGCGCAGATTTGTGAGAACTTCCATCGCTATAAGGTTTGTGGCGTGATTGTTTCGCAGGCCAAGGATACCAAGAACTACGATCACTATCAGAAGTTGATAGATGCTGGCATACCGATGGTGTTCTACGACAGAATATGTACAGGCGTGAATGCCAGCAGAGTGGTGGTAGACGACTATATGGGCGCCATGAATGCCGTTACACATCTGATAGAATCGGGATGCAAGCGAGTTGCCTTCTATGGAAGTCCAATGCAGTTGGAGATATCCAAGAACCGTTACAACGGCTATAAGGATGCTCTGTTGACGCATGGATTTCAGATAGACGAGGACATAGTGAAGGTGTGTGATAACCGTACTTCGGCTGAGGAACTCACGCCCCAGTTGATGGCTATGGATAATCCCCCTGACGGCTATTTTGCTGTGAACGATGATACTGCCATCGGCATACTATATACTTTGAAGCATGCTGGCATAAAAGTGCCTGATGAGGTGCAGATATGTGGATTTACTAACGGCCAGCGTGCCGTGGCCTGCGACCCGATGCTTACCACCGTGGAGCAACGTGGTCATAAGGTGGGCGAAGAGGCTGCCACCATATTAATGGACAAGGTTGAGGGCCTGTCGCCACTCGATAAGATAGAGAAACGCGTGGTGAGAACTAGGCTAGTGGTAAGAGGAACAACCAGATAATTAAGATTTGAGAATTAAGAATTTAGAGATATGAAACAAAAACCGGATTTATCATTTTGGAAGTTATGGAATCTTAGTTTTGGATTCTTTGGCGTACAGATAGCTTATGCCCTTCAGAGTGCTAACATTTCGCGTATATTCCGTACGCTTGGTGCCGACCCGCACTCGTTGAGTTTCTTCTGGATATTACCACCACTGATGGGTATCCTGGTCCAGCCTATCGTGGGAACACTGAGCGACAGAACTTGGACACGCTTTGGTCGTCGTATACCATACTTATTTATAGGTGCACTTACTGCCGTAGCAGTGATGTGTCTGTTGCCCAATGCAGGCTCGCTGGGTCTAACCATATCGATGGTGATGGTATTCGGCTTGATAATGCTGATGCTGCTCGATACCAGTATCAACATGGCCATGCAGCCATTTAAGATGATGGTGGGCGACATGGTTAACGAGAAACAGAAGGGTCAGGCATATTCTATCCAGTCGTTCCTTTGTAATGCTGGTAGTGTGGTGGGATTCCTGTTCCCATTCTTCTTTGCATGGATAGGACTTAAGAACGTTGCTCCTGAGGGCGTTGTGCCCGATACTGTGATTTGGTCGTTCTATATTGGAGCTGCTATTCTAATATTATGTGTTGTGTACACCACTCTTAAGGTAAAGGAGTGGCCACCTCAGGAGTATGCTGAGTATAATCCTGTATCTACGGAGAAGGAAGATTCGGGCAACTGGTTTGTATTGCTCAAGAATGCCCCATCTGCATTCTGGCGTATCGGACTGGTACAGTTCTTCAGTTGGGCCGCATTCCTGTATATGTGGACCTATGTGGTAGATGCCGTGTCGCTAACTGTTTGGGATACAGCCGATTCGGCCAGTGAGTCTTATCAGGTGGCAGGCAACTGGACAGGTGTGCTCTATGCCATCCAGGCTATGGGCTCTGTTGCTTGGGCTGCACTCATCCCTCGATTCAAGAATATCAAGGTGGCATACGCTGTAAGTATGGCCATCGGTGGAGTAGGCTTTGCTCTTATCCCGTTCTGCCCAGGTCAGTATCTACAGATTATCCCATTCCTGCTAATAGGATGCGCATGGGCTGCTCAGTTGGCTTGTCCGTTTACGCTGGTAACCAATGCCCTGCAGGGATATGGTCACATGGGTGCATACCTCGGACTGTTTAATGGAACCATCTGTGTGCCACAGATTGTTGCAGCTCTGCTGGGTGGTTCCATCCTTACACTTGTAGGCAGCAATCAGGCTTACATGATGATAGTATCAGGCATACTGCTGGTAGCTGCTTCTTGTGCAGTATTCGGAATCAAGACTAAGAAGTGAACCGTTTAGCGACGATTATATTAGCCGGAATGTTGTCGTTGGCCAGTTGGGCCAGCGGCAACATTCTTACTGAACGGTATAATCTGTCGTATATCAACCTCGACAATGGTTTGCCGCATAACAATGTGAGTTGGCTCTACAGCGATTCGAATGGATTCTTGTGGATAGCTACTTACGGCGGCGGACTTGTACGCTACGACGGCTACGGTATGATGATGCCGATGCTGGGACTTAACAGCCTGTCGTGCAAGTCGATGGCAGAGGACAGGTTTAAACGTTTATGGGTGGCGTTTGATGAAGGTACCAACGTGATCGACCTTAACACCATGCTACCCGTAGTACCCAAGACTGCCAATGGTGACATTAGTGAACTGCTGGACCAACCCAGTGTTAAGACCTATTGCGATGTCCTTGGCCGCATCTGGCTTATTACCACAAGTTATGTTAATCTGATATCGTTTGACGATGATGGACAGATAAGTAAAGTATCTGCCTATCACTATACAGGCAACACCCCCGATGTCTGTATATTTGATATAGAAGGAAATGGAAAACCATGGATGGGCATAGACAGAGGTCTTTACCGCATGGCAGAGAAGGATGGTAAACTGGTTAGAGAGGAGATATCATCATTATTGAAACCGCTCTATGGTCTTTACATCACCGATATGCTTAAGCGTGGCAATGTGGTGTGGCTCAGTACCAATCATGGTTTGTTCCGCTATAACCCTTATCTGCATAAGCTCGACCAGATACCTATACAGAACCTGTCGCATGAGTTTCTGTCACGACTGGCCTTGACGCCTGATAATACGCTGCTGGTAGGATCTCTATGCGGTGTAAATATCTATGATGACCAGACCGATAGTTTCATAGCCTGGACTCAAGCCAGCAACCCGCCGCTTAAAAACGACTTCGTTCACAATCTGTGGGTTGACAATGGTCTGATATATATAGGAACCGAAGCCGGTGGAGTGGTGCGACTAGTGCCACGGCAATTGCTGTTGCAGAATAGTGTGCATACTGCCGACCCAGGATCGCTGTCGCCCAACCCGGTAAATGCGATGTATGCATCTGCCGACGGTACACTGTGGGTAGGAACAGTCGAAGGCGGACTGAATCGTCGACAAAAGGGTGAGCGCAGTTTTGTACACTATACCAAAGCAAACTCGGCATTACCTCATAACAGTGTATCAACACTTGCTGCCGATAAGTACGGTCGGCTGTGGATAGGGACATGGGGAGGCGGCATCAGTTGGATAAACATGGTCGAGGCAAAGACTATAGTGGGTTTAAACCTTCCCGATGAACAGTTACGCCTGCTTAACTTTATCGGTGCCATGGCATACGACCCCATCAACGATGGTATGTGGATAGGCAGTAACGACGGATTGTTCTTTTATGATTTCAAGAAGAGTAAGCTGATAGAGCCGTTCGAGGACTGCCAACTGGTACGTGGATGCATCGGTTCGATAGTTACCAAGGATGGCTATCTGTGGATGGGCTGTATGCAGGGAGTAGTGATAGTAGACTTGAAATCGCAGAAGGATGGACGATTTGAGACGCGGAACATCCGACACCTGTTGGATGATCCCTCATCTAAGATAGTAGACAAAATATCGTCATTCTGCGAGGCTAGCGATGGTACGCTTTGGCTAGGCAGTAATGGCTACGGACTATACAAACGTACGCTAAATGAGAAAGGCGAAGAGCACTTTGACGTTCTGACACAGGCAGATGGACTGGTATATAACGGTGTGAAAGGTATAGTTGAAGACCGTAACGGTAGACTGTGGATTACCACCCAGAACGGTCTTTCGGTCTATGATCCGAAGCTTAAGGCCTTTACCAATTATTCGCAGTACGACGGACTGATAAGTCCACACTTCTATTGGAACTCTGCCATAAAGGATGCTTCGGGTACTATTTTCTTGGGAAGTGAAGCCGGACTTATCGAGATGCTTGGCGAGAATGCCGACAAGCACTATCATGGGCATCTGACGTTTACCCACCTGATGGTAGACAATCAGGATGCAATTGCTGGTAGTGATTATCTACAGGAGGATATCACTGTGGCCAAGACCATTTGTCTGAAAGAGGGACACCGCTCATTCTCCATAGATTTCTCGGCGCTCGACTATGGCTATGAGATGCAGGGCGTGTACAGTTATCGCATGAAGGGATTTGATAACGACTGGGTAGTACTAAAGCCTGGTGAACACTCTGTGCGATATAGTTCGCTGCCTGCAGGCAAATATACCTTCGAGGTGAACTATAAGTCGGCTCAAACAGCAAGCGAGGGTGCTACTATATCAGTCGAAGTAGTGGTAAAACCCTACTTCTGGCGCAGTTGGTGGTTCCGCCTGTTGCTTAGCATACTATTTGTAGGCTTGTTGGTATATATATATAATAGGTGGGTTGCAGTGCTTAAGCGTAAAGAGGCCGAACAGTTGCTAACACCTATCCGTAGGGTGCTTGAGGAGTCGGACGATCCGCGCCAGCTCCAATCACGCATCCAGAACATTCTGGATAACCAGCAGCGCTACAAGCAGAGCGTGACCAAGAGCGTTGAGGCTGATAAGGAAGAAGTGATGAAGAGTACCAAGCCATTTATGGAGCGTGTAATGGAGATAATGGAAACTCATTATATGGATTCCGGATTCGGCGTACAGGAGTTTTGCGATGCTCTTGGCATGAGTCGCACGGTGGCAAGCAAGCATCTAAATGCAGAGGCAGGACTGCCTGTAGGACAGTTTATACGTAACTATCGCCTCAATATGGCCAAGGAGATGCTGTCGTCAAAGACGAGTAACCGGAATATTACCGAGATAGCATACGCCGTTGGATTCAACGACCCCAAATATTTCACCCGTTGCTTTACTAAACTATACGGAACTAACCCAAGTTCTTGGGCTTGATTTATCTCAAGATGCACTCTTGATATACCTCAAGAGGTGGAAAATATGCGCCTTGGAGGACAAAATTCGTTTTGTCCACCTATTAAATCGTTTTGTCCACCTCGGGTATCTATTATATACTTATCTTTGCGGCAGATTTTTAAATTCAACTAATTAAATTAATTCAAAAACTTAAAACAATTCACAATGAGAAAACAAGTATTATTCTCTGCGATGCTGATGTTTGGTGCACTGGGAGGTCTGTCGGCCTATCCTGTTCCAGCAATGGCATTAGTGGCACAGCAGACCATTAAGGTCAGCGGCCAGGTTGTAGACCAAGAGGGAGAACCACTCATTGGAGCTACTGTTAAGTTGAAGGGAGCCCAGACGGGTGTTATCACCGACTTTGACGGTCAGTTCACAATCGATGTTCCCTCAAACGGAACTCTCGTAGTAAGATACGTAGGTTACAAGGATCGCGAAATAGCTGTACGCGGACGCGCGATCATTGAAAAGATCGAGATGGAGTCAGATGCCATGATGCTCGACCAGGTGGTAGTAGTGGGTTACGGTGTTCAGAAGAAGGCCGACCTCACCGGTTCTGTATCTATCGTAAACGCTGAAGAACTGAAGCGTGTTTCTCACTCTAACATTTCTACCATGCTCGAAGGTAAGGTTGCCGGTGTGCAGATTACTTCTGACGGTCAGCCAGGTGCCGACCCAACAGTACGTATCCGCGGTATCAGTACGCTGAACGGTAATCAGTCGCCTCTGTATGTTGTCGATGGAGTACCCGTTGGTACTAGCATTCGCGACTTCTCTCCAAATGATATCGAAACCATCCAGGTGCTTAAGGATGCTTCGGCTGGTGCCATCTACGGTAGCCGTGCTGCTAACGGTGTGGTAATCATCACCACAAAAGGTGGTAAGAAAGAGCAGCCTCTTAAGGTCGACTATAAGGGCTACTTCGGTATCGATAAGATTCAAAAGGATGTTTACGACCTGACAAATGCTGATCAGTACAGCCGCTATCTGGGTCTTTCTGCCGAGAATCCAAGTATGGTTCCCGGAGGTTACAGCCTTGGTGCTGATGGTTACTATCACTTCAGAGACAATACAAATACCGATTGGCTCAGCGAGGCCTTCAAGACTGGTATCCGTCAGAATCATAGTGTAAACCTAAGCGGCGGTGGAGTAAATAATACCTATAATATCAGTCTTGATTACTATAATCAGAAGGGAACCCTAGAGGGTGCAGGTCCTAACTTTGAACGTTATACTGCACGTGTAAACAACACTATGGACACCAAGTTCGTTAAGTTCCGCACCAGTCTGGTTTACTCTCACTCAGATCAGGACAATCTGGCTGTATCTAATGCCAATGAGTACGTACAGGGACTGTATGGTAACCTGGGCAACGTGCTGGGAGGCGTGCTGAATATGCCGCCAACTATCAAGGCATACGATGAGTCTACATGGGTGCTCGATGACATGGTAGGTTCTGCCAGTGCTTATAAGTACGATGCTTATGGCTATGGTGTGTACTATGATACAGTGCATGGTGATATCTCGGCCATGAACCCACTGCTCATCAACAAGATGCTCACTCGTAACACTATTGTTGACCGTTTCTTGGGTACAGCATCTGCTGATGTTGACCTCTTAAATATGTTAGGTATAAAGAGCAAGAACCATCAGCTTACCTATAAGATCAACCTCTCTTATAGTACAACATCTTGCAACGATAAGACTTGGATTCCCGCATGGATCCAGAGTAACCGTGTTTATCTGGCCAAGGAGAACGAGCGACTGACTAAGGCTCACCGTAAGTACACCGATGCCCTGATTGAGAATACACTGACATGGGATGGCATGATTGGTAAGCACCACGTGAACCTTGTGGCTGGTCAGACCTATCAGGAGGAGAACACCCAGACAATGTCGGCTACTGGTGTGAACCTGTCACAGCCTTACTTCCTACAGTTGCAGAATGCTAGCTCGTGGAGTGCCAACAGTTATGAGTACAAGCACACTATAGCTTCTTATCTGGCTCGTCTTAACTACGACTTCGATGGTAAGTACCTTATCTCGGGTATTGTACGCCGTGATGGCAGCTCTCGTCTTTCGAAGGACATCCGTTGGGGTACATTTAAGTCGCTCTCTCTGGGTTGGCGTTTCGATAAGGAAAAGTTCTTCCCAATCGATCGCGACATCGTAAACCTGTTTAAACTGCGTGCAAGCTATGGTGAGATAGGTAATGAGGCTTCAGTAGGTGACTATGCTATCGAGGCTACCATGGCACGTAACAACATGACATATAGCTTTGGCAACCAGCCAATCACAGGTTCGGCTGTTTCTACATTCGTAAACGAGAACCTTACTTGGGAAACCAGAAAGACCATGAACGTTGGTCTCGACCTGGCATTCTTCAACAACCGCATCGAGTTTACTGCTGAATGGTATAAGAATAAGTCAGAGGATCTGCTTTACAATGTGCCCGTTCCTGCCAGTGCAGGTGTTGCCAATACTTCGGTAACCATGAATGCTGCCTCACTGGAGAACAGCGGATTGGAGTTCTCTTTGACCTATCGTAATAACGATCATGCTCTGAAGCACCAGATCAGCGCAAACCTGAGCACAGTGAACAACAAGGTTACTTCACTCGGATTCGGAACTGAGAAGTATATCACTGGTTCATACATCACTGAAGTAGGACAAGAGGCTGGTAAATTCTATGGTTGGGACTACCAGGGCATCATCCGCACTCAGGAGCAGCTCGATGAGTTGAATGCTATCGCACAGGCTAAGGGTCTGGAAGAGTACCAGCCAGGTGCACATGTAGGTGATTGCTATTATCGTGATATCAATGGCGATGGACAGATTAACGGTGACGACCAGACAGTTCTGGGTAGCGGTCTGCCAAAGGTTAACTTCGGTCTGAGCGCACACCTGGAGTACAAGATATTCGACCTGAGCATCTCTACCTTCGGTGCTCTTGGATATCATGTTAGCGATTACCTGTATAACACGCTGAACTCTAGCTACGGCTATGGTAACAAGAGTGTTGACATTCTCGCAGCCAATCAGTGGGACGGTGATACATACATATCAAACATCCCTCGCACATACCTCTCTAATAGTGCTACACTGGCTTGGAACGACCTGTTCTGCAGCCGTCAGATTCAGAACGCTGCTTACTGGAAGATCGCCAACGTAGAACTTGGTTGCAACCTGCCTAACAAGTGGTTTGCCAACTACGTATCAGGTGTACGCATCTACGTATCGGCACAGAACCTCTTCACATTTACAGGCTACAAGGGCTACAATGTAGACTATGCCGCTGGTCCTTTTACCCCAGGCTATAACTACTGCTCGTACCCAACAGCCAGAAGCTTTATGGCTGGTCTTAACTTCACTTTCTAAGATGAGAATTGAAAAACTGAATAATTGAAAAAACGAAGAATATGAAACTACATAAAATTTCACTGGCTGTACTGGTAGGTCTTGGCACACTCACTTCGTGCGAAAGCAAGTTGGATGTGTCTAACCCCAACCAGCAGACCACAGCCACATTCGGCAATGATGTCGAGGCATTAGAGGAGAATGTGATTGCTGCATACAACCACATCCGAATGGAGGGAACCTATGCCCGTGTAGGCTATACCCTCGATGTATGTCGCGGTGATGAGGTATGGAACTCATCTCAGGTATGGTATATGCCTTTCGATGATCTGAATGCACCTTTCACCGACGAGATAGGCCAGTGGTCATGGCGTGACTGGTATTACACCATCAATGTATGTAACTACACCATCTCACGTTGTGGCGAAGATAATACTGCACTTTCAGAGACTATGAAGCGTATCAAGGGACAGATGCTGTTCTTGCGCGGTCTGGCTTACTATAACCTGACAGGTTACTATCAGAATCCAATTCTGATTACAGACTATAGTACATATTCTACACTCGACGGTCTCTATGGCTCAAACAGTACCTATGATGATGCTTGGGATCAGGTGGAGAAAGACTTTGCCGAGGCAATGACTCTGCTGCCTAGCCGTGATGCCGGTGGTCAGTGGGAAAAGGGACGTGCCACATGTGGTGCCGCTGCCGGTTACTATGCCCGTGCTCTGATGATGCGCCATAAGTACAGCGAGGCTCTCACCGTGCTTAAGGATATCATCGGCGGCAAGTATGGTACATATAAGCTGATGGCCAACTATGGTGACAACTTCCGCGAGGGTTCTGCTTACGAGAACAACGCAGAGAGCCTGTTCGAGGTTCAGTACCTGGACTACGGTTCACAGGGTACCGACGATGAGTGGACACCAGTGAACACTAGTCCTAACGCTACACAGGGACACGCTATCGAGAGTAACTACGGTCCTGGCGACATGGGTGGATGGGCTGACCTTTCAGCATCACCTTGGCTCTATCAGCTGTTTAAGGCTGAGAAGACCACTAGTGGAACACTCGATCCACGTCTCTATTGGACTATCGGCACTTACGAGCCAGAGTGGGAAGGATTTGAGTATGGCAACGTTTGCTATACTGTTCCAATGACTGCTGATGCTCCTGTAGTAACAAACAACAACTATGGTGGACTGCCAATAGCAAAGAACACCAACCTGCGTACAGGTCTTTACGACAAGGTGGTAACAGGTCTGCACTGCGGTATCAATCTCCGTATGATGCGTTATTCTGACGTACTGCTTCGTGCCGCTGAGTGCGAGAACGAGGTTAACGGACCGACACAGCAGGCTATCGACTGGATCAATCAGGTTCGTAACCGCGCTGGTCTGGCCGATCTGAAACTGGCTGATTTCAACTCTGCCGACAAACTCTTCGAGCAGATTGCAAATGTTGAGCGTCCAAAGGAGTTCGGATGTGAGTGGGGCCGTGGTTTCGACCTGATTCGCTGGGGATTCTTCTATGATAATGGTCGTCTGCAGCAGATAAAGGAGCATGGTACCTTCCGTCGTACCAACGACAAGACCAGAGTCAAGGAGCCTGTGAGCTACTCTGAGATAGGAACAGATTCTGAGCTCAAGTGCTCATACGACAGTTGGATTCAGGGTCATGAGTTCTTCCCAATCTATCAGGGAACACTTAATGACAACCCCAATTTGGTGGGCAACTCGGCTAACAAGAGCGAGAGTAATGCTGACAAGCTTTACGGTCCGGTTCACCCTGTTGTAAACCTCTAAGTAACGAATTTAGAATTAAGAATTTAGAATTAAGAATTGTAAGATTATGAAATACAATAAAATAGTAACAGCTTTCTGTGCTGCAGCTTTGGGCCTGATGTCGCTTACAAGCTGTGAAGGAGGCGACCTGTTCAGTATAAACGCTCCCGATTGGTTGTCGTCGAAGGCTGATTCTATAGCAGCCGAAAAGGCTAAGAACCAAGGCGATGACGTAATCGAAGGAATGGAAGAGGATGTGTACACCGTTGGTGCTACCGATTACTCTACCGGCTGGTGGGCTCAGTTCTCTAAATACTATCAGATACCAGAGGGTGGAAAATGGATTGCGCAGTTTAATTTGAACATCAATCCTAATGCTACCAACACCTATAAGAACTTTGCAATGATTATCTGTAACGATGAGGATCGCGGTGCAGCTAATTATAAGGAGTATGGTGCTATCCGCTACGATAACCAGCCAAGCGGAAACTCTGAATGGGGTGACTATATCGATCGCAGTCTGGTATCAAGCGACCTTACTTTTGATACAGAAACCGATACAGGTGTCGACAAGCTCGGCGGTAAAGTTACTCTTACCATCGACCGTACTAATGGTGGACTGTTTGTAACAATGACCAATGGTGTTGTTACCAAGACTTACAATCAGACTTCGGCACTTGCTAATCTTAACGCCGATGCCTCTAACGGTACTATCCGTGCATTCCTCGTACCAGAGGGATCATATATCAGTTTCCTGGGATCAACTATCGAGCCTATCGGTGGTTTCACATCTAAGGAGGATAAGCAGCCATTGTCAATGACCCTGAACGGTGTGCCCAAGAAGGTGCTTCAGGGAGTAACGCTCGAAGAGGCATTTGCTAACGTAACAGCAACTGTACAGTTTGAAGAGGGTGTATCTTCTACTGTCTCTGCTGCGAATCTGACCTTCCAGACTATTCCTGATATGAGCTCCCTTGGCAAAAAGACCCTAGTGGCTGCCTATGCTAAAACCTTCAAGGGTGAAGCGGCAACTAAGCCAGTAATTGCTTCTGCAGATTTCAGTATTGTTGATAAATTATTTACCTGTGTTGGCGCTAGCGATAATACCAGCGGTTTCCGTGAGGAGAAAACTGAGAACTTCAAGGTTGGCCCAGGTGAGACGTATATTAACCATTTCACTAACTATACTGATGGCGCAGCTAACTGGAACAACTTTATCATCACCCTGTGTAAGGCCGATAATACAGAGTACTGTTTTGTTCGTGCCGACAACTGGGGAACTGGAACTAGCTATTGGGAAGGTTGTCAGTCATGCGATTGGAACTGGGATGTCTTCAAAGAGGCATTAGATGGTGCAAAGGTAACAACCTACATTACGAATAATGGTGATGGTACAGCAGATGTGAAAGCCGTAGTTGAGGGTTCGGATGGTAACACATATACCCAGAACTATAAAGGCTTGAATAATATTGATCCGAGCGACTTCTGCTTTAATTTGAGTACAGAAAAGGGACACTTGGAGTTTGACTATGTTATTGGTAACGAGGATAATACCAGTGGATTCCGTGCAGAAGCTGAAGCCATCGTGAAGGTGCCTGCAGGTGCTACTTACGTAGAGCGTTTCATTAACCATACTGACGGTTCTGCCAATTGGAACAACTTTATCATCACCCTGTGTAAGGCCGACAATACAGAGTATTGCTTTGTTCGCGCCGACAACTGGGGAACAGGTATAAGCTATTGGGATGGTTGCCAGTCATGCGATTGGAACTGGGATTCCTTTAGAGAAACAATGGATGGTGCTGTGGTTACTACCTACATTACTAATAACGGTGATGGTACAGCAAATGTGAAGGCCGTAGTAGAGGGGGCAGATGGTAATACATATACCCAGAACTATATAAGCTTAAATAATATTGACTCGAACGACTTCTATTACTCGTTGAGCATGGAGAAGGCTCATTTGGTATTTGAGTAAACTATCGTTGAGGCTATAATCGGGCGGGTCTTTCTGCCCCGCCCGATTTCGTTTTTATTCCGTTTTAGTTTCGGACATACGATTATTAATATATGAAAAGACTATTTCTTTACATCATAGCTGTTTTGCTGCCTATGACGGTAGCCGCTTATCAGCTGACTCGTGTTAGTGTTCATGATCCTAGTGTGGTTTATGACCCTGTCAGCAAGTATTACTACATCTTCGGTTCTCATCGTGGCGTGGCTAAGAGTGCCGACATGATGAAATGGGTAGAGGTAAAGAAGGGTAAGCTGAATAACGGCACTCTGATAGGTGTGCCATGGAAAACAGCTTCGAGCAACAACGATTATAGCTATAATGCCTTTAAAACTCCACAGGTTACAAAGGTGAAGAAAGGTGGTGTAGAAGTTAGCCTGCCTAATTTTGATGCCCAGGCTTGGTCGAAGCGTGGTAGCAGCAGTTATGATATCAGTGGCAACCTCTGGGCTCCTGATGTGATATGGAACCATGCTATGCAGAAATGGTGTATGTACATGAGTATCAACGGAGATAGCTGGTTCTCAAGTATAGTACTGCTCACTTCCGATGATATTGAGGGACCTTATGAGTACCAGGCTCCAGTGATAATTAGCGGTTTCAAAAATGGTACTTCTTTCAAAGATACCGATCTTGAACTTGTAATTGGCGAGCAAGGTTCACTACCTAGCCGTTATAACGTAGGCAATAAGTGGGGCGAACGCTGGCCTAACAACATCGACCCATGCGTGTTCTATGATGAACAAGGAAAACTATGGATGACGTATGGCTCATGGAGTGGAGGTATCTGGATGATAGAACTGGACGAAGAAACAGGTCTGCGTGACTACGATGTAGAGTATGAGTTGACAGGTAGTGGCAACGCAATCACTGTCGATCCTTATTTCGGCAAGAAGATAGCTGGTGGCTACTATGTTTCTGGCGAGGCCAGTTACATCGAATATATCGGCGGTTACTACTTCTTGTTTGTTACCTATGGTGGACTTGCTGCTGGTGGCAATACAAATGACTATAATAACGGTGGTTATCAGATGCGTGTGTTCCGCTCAGAAACCCCTGATGGTCCTTATCTGGACTCAAGGGGTGTCAATGCCGTTTTCACCAGTTACCAGTTGAACTTTGGACCTGATGCAGCTAGCAATCGTGGCGTGAATATCTTTGGCGCCTATACAAACTGGGGCAATGTGGCCAAGGGCAATTATGGTGAACGTTCGCAGGGACATAACTCTATTATTGCTGCAGAGGATGGCCGTACCTATTTGGTTTATCATACACGTTTCCAGAATTGGGGCGAGAGTCATCAGGTGCGTGTTCATCAAGTGTTCCAGAACAAGGACGGATGGTTGGTGGCTGCTCCTTTCGAGTATACAGGCGAAGAAGTGACGAGTGAAGATATAGCTGCAACACAACAGGTAGCTACAGATAAGATTCCAGGAAAATACAAACTACTAATACATAAATACAAACTCGATCATACCAGAAAGGCTGCTGCTGAGCCTGTAGAAGTTACGCTGACTGCTGACAAGAAGATTACTGGCGATCTCACTGGTACGTGGGCGGTCACCGAGGGTACGTCGTACATGAACATGGTTATCGGTGGTATTGCCTACCGTGGAGTGATGGTAGAGCAAACGCTTGAACAGAAAACCGACAAGACAATCGCTTTCACGGGTTTGGCCTATAAATCAGGTGGAACCGATGGTGTCACCCTATGGGCATATCAGACCGAAGCTTCTTCTACTGGTATAGCCGATATCAAGGTTGACGACGTGACTGACGGCGCTATCTACGACCTGCAAGGTCGTCGTGTAGACAATCCTCAACGTAAAGGGATATATATCCGAAACGGAAAGAAAATTTTAGTTAGATAATAATATGAGGAAAAGTTTCATTTCCTTGGTGCTGTTAGCCCTAAATTCCACTTTGGTGGTATATGGGCAGCAGCATCACAAAGAACGTGTTCCATTTGTAACAGACACACCGATGGTGCACGACCCCGTGATGGCTAAAGAAGGCAATACATATTATATATATGCCACAGGTATGGGGCTTCAGAAAATGACATCGACCGACAGGAAGAACTGGACGGTACATCCAGAACCTGTACTGTCGCCCATTCCTGCATGGACTCACGATTCTGTACCCGGCTTTACCAATCATGTATGGGCTCCAGACGTTATCCAGTGGCATGGCAAATGGTGGCTTGCGTATAGCTGTTCTACATTCGGCAAGAATGGCTCAGCTATAGGACTGCAGTCTACCACTTCTTTGGCATCGTCGCATTGGACAGACGAGGGATGTATTGTGACGTCTCGTGGCGGTCGCGACAACTGGAACGCCATCGATCCGAATTTCGTGATTGATGGTAAAGATAACCCTTGGCTTGTTTGGGGGTCGTTCTGGGATGGTATCCAGATAGTACGTCTCGATAAAACCATGCATGTGGCCAAGGGCGAGAAACCCAAGACTATCGCTCGCAGATTTAATCTTGACAGCAATGCAAGTAAAAATGCTCTGCCCATAAATCCCAATCCACCAAAGAATCCAACGTCTGACTTTGCCGGACCAAACGCCATCGAAGCTCCATTTATCTTCAAACACGCAGGATATTATTATTTATTTGTATCATGGGATTATTGTTGTCAGGGTAGCAAGAGTAATTACCGTGTAGCTGTGGGACGCAGCAAGACCGTAGATGGTCCTTATCTTGACCGTAATGGTGTCGATATGCGCTATGGCGGTGGAAACATCTTTATCGAGGGTGATAAAAAGAAATTTGAGGCAGCAGGTCACTGTGCAGTCTATAATATGGATGGCGAGGATATCTTTATCTGTCATGGTTACAGCATCGCACACGAGGGAGCGTCTGTTCTCATCCAGCGTCCTATCAGTTGGACTGCTGACGGTTGGCCCGAGCTGGCTCCTGTCGGTCCCCAGTCATGGACAGCTGATAATGGAAACGGTACATATACCAATCCATTGTTTTACGATGAGTTCTCTGATCCAGATGTGATTAGGGTAGGAGATGACTACTATCTGGCAGGAACCACCATGCACTCAGTACCAGG
This sequence comes from uncultured Prevotella sp., assembly GCA_900322175.1. GTDB lineage: Bacteria > Bacteroidota > Bacteroidia > Bacteroidales > Bacteroidaceae > Prevotella. The sequence goes on along the minus strand of ONYZ01000017.1, from coordinate 22,142 downwards.
ACTCGTAATCCTTCACTCCAAGGACCTCGTCAACTGGGAAAACGTCAGCTATTGCTTCGATCGTTTCGATTTTGATGATGATGCCTTCTCGCTTAAGAACCATAAGGAGATATACGGCCAAGGCATCTGGGCTCCTGCCATCCGTTATGCAAATGGTCAGTTCTATCTCTTCTCTAATATCAATGGTAAAGGGTTGCAGTGTTACACCTCAAAGGATATCCGCGGTCCGTGGAAGCATCAAAACATGCAGGGAAATATCTATGACCTGAGCGTGCTCTTCGATGACGATGGAAAGATTTATGCCATCCACAAGTATGGCGAGGTACACTGTACAGAGCTGAAACCTGATATGAGCGGTCCTGTAGAGGGAACTGACCGAGTTATTATCCCCGAAGGCAACGCCATCGGCGAGGGACATCACATGTATAAGATAAACGGCATGTATTATCTGATTTCGACCGACTATATGCCAAATGGCCGTACTCTTTGCAGTCGTTCTAAGAGCATCTGGGGACCATACGAAACCGTCACCATCACTGCCGATGAAACTTTCGGCTATCATGCAGCTCCTATCACGCAAGTTCCACGGGGTGTAAAATATCGTATCGGCGAGGATGGTACTAAGTTTGGTATTCCTCAGGTAGATAAGGATGCCACAGCCTGTACTAACATACACCAAGGTGGTATAGTAGAGGACCAGAGTGGTCAGTGGTGGGCACTATTGATGATGGACTTCCATTCCATCGGCCGCACCGTAACCTTAGTTCCTATCACATGGAAGGATGGTTGGCCCATGATAGGTCTCGAGGGTAACCTGGGTCGCGCCCCTCGTACTTGGCTTAAGCCAAATATATCTGGTAAAGCTAGTCCTGCAAGTGCCCCTTACAATCGAAATGAGGATTTCGAATCAAAGAAGCTGGGAAGGATTTGGCAATGGAACCATAATCCTGATGATAGTAAATGGATTCTGAAAAAAGGGCGCCTGCGCATCCAGTCGATGCCGGCCGAGCAATTGATGTGGGCTCGTAATACCCTGACTCAGCGCGTAATCGGTCCTACATCCATTGCCACTGTCGAGCTTTATACCAAGGGACTGAAAGATGGTGATGTAGCTGGTCTAGGCAACATCAATGTGCCTTGCTCATGGATAGGTGTCGTAAAGGATAGTAACAATCTTACCCTCCGTTGCTTTGAACAAGCAACCAACGACACCATTAATAAAGAGGTGAAAGGTGAAAAGATATGGCTCCGCATGGTAGGCGATTTTGACAACGATCGTGCCCACTACGAGTACTCGATTGATGGTGCTAACTATCAGATGTTAGGTCGGGAGATGCCACTTAGCTATCAGCTAATAACCTTTCAGGGTTCACGCCACGCACTCTTTGCCTTTAACCATAAGGGCAAACAGGGTGGTTATGCCGAGTTTGACAATTTTACTGTCGAAGAGCCTCAGGCCGATCGTAGTGGTAATATACCTTATGGCAAGTCGTTCCGTATCATAAATCTAGCGACAGGCCGACCTGCTGTTGCACAGAGACATGGGTTGCTTTATGATACCGATTACAAGGACAACAGCAAATCAACACAATTCCGAATAATAAATAAAGGTAAGGGACAAGTGATTTTGCAGTGCGAAGATGGGCGCTATGTGTTTTGTTCCGGCATAGGCATGGCTGGCGATGTGCGTCTCACCGACGATGTGTCAAAGGCTGAGGTGTTTATGTGGCAGGACTACCTGAACCACGAGTTCATGCTCATGTCTATGCGCACTCACCGTTACATCGGCAAGAGTCCCACTACCGGCAGTCCCTATTCGATGGACTATACCGGTGCCGACCCTGCCCGCCGCAACGGTGCTGTATTCCGCTGGGAGTAGGGTCAACTGTTTTTTCTAGGCCTGCGTCGTAAGGATGCAGGCATTTTTTATTATGCAAACGTTTGCATGATAAAAATAACAAAATATAACAAAAAAAAGAATAATGTAACGAAAAGAAAACTATCTTTGCACCGATGAAACTGTAAATGCGAGCTCATTAAAAGCTTAAAACGATATAACAATACAAATTAACTCTAATTTAAAAATGTAATGATGAAGCAGGTAAACATTCAATTTCCGCTTAGGATGCTGGGCCTTGTCTTAGGGCTTTTCCTATCGGTAAGTGCCTTTGCTCAGATTGATGTAAAAGGCCATGTGAAAGATGCTACAGGCGAACCCATTATCGGTGCTACAGTACGCGTAGACGGCACTCAGGCTGCTACAATTACTGACTTCGACGGTAATTTCGCCATCAAGGCAAAGCAGGGTGCTACACTTAGCATTTCGTATGTGGGTTATGTAACCGCACAGGTTAAGGCCGCACCAAATGTTAATGTAGTGCTGCAGGATGATCAGACCGTACTGCAGGACGTTGTAGTTATCGGTTATGGTACCGTTAAGAAGAGTGATGCCACTGGTTCGGTGATGTCGGTTGAGGCCGATCAGTTGAACAAGGGTCTGGCCACATCACCAGCTGATCTGCTGCAGGGTAAGACTCCTGGTGTTCAGATCACTACCAATAGTGGTGCTCCTGGAGCCGGTTCAAAGATCCGTATCCGTGGTGGTTCTTCACTTTCTGCATCTAACGACCCTCTGATCGTTATCGATGGTCTTCCCATCAGCTCTACTGATATCTCGGGTGGTGACGTGCTGAATACCATCAACCCTAACGACATCGAGAGCTTCTCTATCTTGAAGGATGCTTCTGCAACCGCTATCTATGGTAGCCGTGCATCAAACGGTGTAATCCTGATTACCACCAAGAAAGGTAAGGCAGGTGCAAAGCCTCGTATCAATGTGGATATGAGTGGTACTTTCAAGACCGTAGCTAAGAAGGTGGATGTGCTGAGTGCAGGTGCCTTCCGCGAGTTCTTTACCGCTAACTATGGTGATAACGCTGATGCTATGGCAGCTCTGGGCGATGCCAACACCAATTGGCAGGATGAAATCTATCGTACAGCATTCGCTGAGGAAATCAATGCAAGCGTAACTGGTGGATATGTTGCTAAAAATGCCGACTTCAAGATGCCATATCGTGTAAGTGCAGGTTTCCTGAATAACGATGGTACACTGAAGACCACTGGCATGAGCCGTACTTCTTTAGGTTTCAACCTTACTCCAACTCTGCTGAATGACCGTCTGACCATCAACCTGAATGGTAAGGGCGTATTCACACACAACTCTTTTGCTGATGAGGGCGCTATCGGTGCTGCTGTACAGTACAATCCATTGAAGCCTGTTGACCACAAGTGGATGAGCAATGGTGCTCCTAACACCATGTCTACTCTCAACCCAGTTGCAATGTTGAACGAGCAGAACAAGGATAGTTACGTACGTCGTTTCGTAGGTAACGCTCAGTTCGACTATAAGTTCAAGTTCCTCGATGGACTTCGTGCCAACTTGAACCTCGGTCTCGATATCTCTACCACCACTGGTTGGAATGTTACTGATGAGGGTAGTGAGATTTCATATCACAATAAGGTAGAGAATGGTACAGGTGTATGGGAGAAATATACTCAGCTCCGCCGCGACCAGACTTTGGAGTTCTATTTGGCATACGCTAAGGAACTGAAGGAAATCCAGAGCCGCTTCGATATTCTGGCTGGATATAGCTGGCAACACTTCTACAACGAGACTACAAATGATAAGATGTCTAATGATGGACATGAGACACGTCTGTATGGTGATCCAACTCTGTTCAAGACTGAGAGCTATCTCGTTTCATTCTATGGACGTTTGAACTACTCTCTGAAGGACCGCTACCTCCTTACCTTCACATTGCGTGACGACGGTACATCACGTTTCCAGAACAACAAGTGGGGCCTGTTCCCATCAGCAGCTTTGGCATGGCGTATCAGTGAGGAGCCAATCCTGAAGAATATCGACTGGCTATCTAACCTGAAGCTCCGTCTGGGTTATGGTATCACTGGTCAGCAGAATATCAACCAGGGTGACTATCCTTCTATTCCTACTTATCACACCAATCAGGCAGGTTCTCTCTATATGTTTGGTAACAGTGTGATCACTCCTATTACTCCAAAGGGATATGCAGCCCAGATTAAGTGGGAGGAGACAACTACTTATAACATCGGTTTGGACTTCGGTTTCGCTCGCAACCGCATTAACGGTAGCATCGATGTATATCAGCGCAAGACCAAGGACCTGCTGAACAAGGTTCCTGTAGCTGCTGGTACCAACCTTACCAACTATCTGCTGATGAACGTTGGCGATATGGAGAACAAGGGTATTGAGGGTGCACTGAATTTAGTGCCCATCGAGAAGAAGGATCTGCGTTGGGAGATTGGTTTTAACATAGCTTACAACAAGAACAAGATTACCCGACTGACAGCCAGTGATGATCCTAGCTATCCTGGTGTAGAGACTGGTGGTATCTCGGGTGGTGTAGGTAACAATATCCAGATCCAGAAGGTTGGCAATCCAATCAACTCGTTCTACGTATTCCAGCAGGTTTATGGTGAGGATGGCAAACCATTGGAGGGTGTATATGTTGACCGCAATTACGATGGACAGATTACTGACGATGACCGCTACGTTTACTACAAGCCAGATGCTGACGTGAACATCGGTTTCAATACAGAACTGAGCTACAAGAAGTGGACACTCTCTGCTTCACTCCGTTCTAGTCTTGGTAACTACGTTTACAACAATATCGCCTCTAACACTGAGATGAAGGCAGATATGTGGACAAACAACTTTATCTGCAACCGTGTGACCACTGCTCCTTACACTAACTTCCAGCAGGCTCAGTACAAGAGTGATTACTATGTACAGAACGCTTCTTACCTGAAGCTCGACAAGGTGACTTTGGCTTACAATATTGCACCTTGGGTACGTGTAAACTTTACCGCTCAGAACATCTTCACCATCACCAACTATAAGGGTGTAGATCCTGAGGTTGCCAATGGTATCGACAACAACATGTATCCCCGCTCTCGCAACTTCATCTTGGGTGCAAGCTTTAACTTTTAATTAAATAGGAGGATAAGAATATGAAATTCAATATTAATAAATACGGTATTTACAGCTTTGCCTTTGCTACCGCCGTGTCGCTGACAGCATGCGTGGGAGATTTGGATGTTACTCCAATCGATCCAAATCTGGACACGCCGGAGAATGTGCTCACTAGCACTGCTGCATATAATCAAATGCTGGCAAAGTGCTACTCAGGTCTTTCAGTAAGTTCGCCCGATGGTGATAGCGGAAGCCCTGATATCGAGGGTATCGATGGTGGTTTCGGTCAGTATCTTCGCGCTCTTTACAATATGCAGGAACTGCCTACCGATGAGGCTGTTATCGGCTGGAACGACCAGACTCTGAAGGACTTGCACGGACTGCAGTGGACATCAAGTGATGTGTTCGTAAGCGCAGCTTATAGCCGTGTATTCTATCAGATTTCTATCTGTAATGAGGTTATCCGTCAGATTGATCAGGCTTCAAACAGCAGCGACGCTACCATGCAGCAGTATCGTGCTGAGGCTCGTGCCGTCCGTGGCCTGAGCTATCTGCATGCCATCGACCTGTTTGGTAATGTGCCTTTCACTGATGAGAACTCTGAGGTGGGTGGTGCTAACCCGCAACAGATAAGTCGTGCTGAACTATTCACATGGTTGGCTAAAGATATGGAGGAGACAGCAGAGCTTTTGCCTGCTAATCCAGAGAAATATCGTGCAGGTAAGGGTCTGTGCTATATGATTCTGGCTAAGCTTTACCTGAATGCAAAGGTTTATACTGGTACAGCCAATTATCAGAAGTGTGCTGAGTACTGCCAGAAGATTATCGACCTGGGCTATGAGCTGGAGAGCGCTGGTGACTACTGGAAGCTGTTCTGCGCTGATAACGACCAGTATCTAGGCGTAGGTCACGAGATTATCTTCAGTGTATATCAGGATCACATCAATACTCAGGCATACGGTGGTACTACTTATATCATCAATGCTCAGGTGGGTGGTAACATGGCTTACGCTGACTATGGACTTGGTGGTAACGGTTGGGGTGGTATTCGTGTAACTCCACAGTTTGTCGACAAGTTTGAGGAGGACGACCAGCGTGCTACTTTCTTCACTGATGGACAGAGCAAGGAAATTAAGGATGTAAGCGACTTCTTCAGTGGCTATGCATTTACCAAGTTCACCAACCTTAAGGCTGATGGTTCTACTATTCCTGGTGCTAACTCATTCCCTGACACCGACTTCCCTGTATTCCGTCTGGGTGATGTATATCTGATGTTGGCTGAGTGCCAGGTACTAGGTGGCGTAAGTTGCGATGGTATCGCTAAATTCAATGCTATTCGTACACGTGCCGGTGTTGGCGAGATTGCTAATCCAACTTCCAACGATATTATCAACGAGCGTGCTCGCGAGTTGGCTTGGGAGTGCCATCGTCGTAGTGACCTGGTTCGCTTCAACCTCCTCACAACCAGTGATTACCTCTGGTCGCATAAGGGTATGAACAGGAACGTAGGTACTCCTCACGCTGTGGATCCTAAGTACAATCTGTTCCCACTGGCTTCGAGTGATGTAATTTCGAATCCGAACCTGAAACAGAATACAGGCTATTAATTTAAGAATTTAGAATTAAGAATTAAGAGTTATGAAAGCAAAATATATTTTGAGTGGTATGTTGTTCGCTGCTTTTGGCATGCTGTTCACAGCATGTGATAGCGATCGCGACGACAATCCAAAACTCGGCGAGAATCACACAGCTACAGAGTTTGTGGTGAACCAGTCGCCTCTGGCTGATCAGTATATCCAGCTTAGTCCAGACAATACTGTGAGCCTGACATGGTCTCAGCCTAACTATGGTGTGAACACTGTAGTAAACTATAAGATACAGGTAAGTGTTAATGGTACAACATGGGAAGAGCTGGAAACAAGTTTTATCTCATGTAAAGCACTTCTCAGTGGCGAAGAGATAGCTAAGGCAATCTGTAAGCTTGATGGATTCAAAACTGAAGATGAGTATCAGGATATGGGCTTCCGTGCAATATCGATGAGAGTTGTTGCAAATATCCAGACTACACAATCAGAGGTGATTCCTGGCACAGAGATTACTTCTAATGTTGTTACATTCAACCACATGGCTGCTTACTGCAATGTCCCAACCAAGGCAACTCTTTGGGTTATTGGTAATTGCAGTGGATGGGATGAGCCGTCAGAAGGAAATAAGGATAAACTTGTAAAGGGTAACTGGTTTATTAAGGAAACAGAGATTGGTAGCAAGGTATTCAAGGGTTCTGTTGAGATGCCAGAGGGCGACCTTACCTTCCGCTTCTACGGTAAGCTTACTGGCTGGGACGGAGGCGACTCTTATGGATTCATGGTTGATGATACGGCAACTGATTTTGAGTTTACTAATGGCGTGTTCAAGAAGACAATTATGAAGGGTAAGGGCTCGTATTCATTCCCAGGATTCCCTGGTGGCGTTCTTGATATCACTGTTGATCTGAACAAGGGTGAAGTAGAGTTTGTCCTACAGTAATTACGTCAGTATTATAGGATAGTTTAATCAAATGAATAAGAAGATGAAAAAGTTAGGTTTATATACAATGGCTCTTCTCAGCTTGGGACTCGTAGCCTGTAATCAGGACTTCGATACCGAGTTCGTGCCACAGACAAATCTGCCTGAGAGCCTGCTACAGATGAGTGACGTTAGTGTGGCAGCCAACGCTCCTACAACTATCGATCTCTCTGAATACATTGCAGAAGATGGAACTGCTATCAAGGAGATTCCTGTTGGTACTGTGAGTGTTAATCAGGGGGCTATGCCTGCTAACACTATTCTGAAGGCACAAGTCGAGTTCTCTAAGAGCGAAGACTTCAACCAGTCAATTACTCTTGATGCCAACAGCCTTGAAGGTGTTAGCGAGATTAGTGTTGATCCTACCACATTGCAGGATTCTTACTTTAATGATATTACTCGCAATCCAGCTACTACAACTCTGTATATGCGTACAGTACTCTACACATTAACTGATGGTACTTCATTAGCAATCGTAGGTAAGCCCGGTGAGAATTTCTTCGCCGAGAAGAACGTAGCCTTTACTCCGCTGAATAAGGTTCAGATTTCGCCTGCTTACTATGTAATTGGTGCAGCTGGCGGTTGGAGTGCTGACGGTGCTCGTACTCAGAAGTTCAACCACAGTGATGCTGATGTTTACGAGGATCCTATCTTCTCAATCGTTGTTGATGCTGGTGGCGATGACTGCTGGTTCGCAATAGGTGACGATGCTGCCCTCGATGCTATTGCTAATGATGACAACTGGAAGCTGCTGCTCGGTACCAAGGGTGCTAGCGAGGATCTTACAGGAACACTGGATTTCCGCTACAATTTTAGTGATGGTGACCATTCATTCCACGTAACAGGTGCTAAGAAGCTGAAGATTACTTTGAACATGATTGATTTCACCTATACCATTCAGCCTATCAACGTAGCAGATGCTTATTATCTGATTGGTGGTCCTGAGGATTGGGCAGGTTCTGCAGCATCTAAGTCACAGAAGTTCTCACACAGCAATGCTAGTGTAGCTGACGATCCTATCTTCACTTATGTACTTGAGGGTACAGGTGGTGACATCTGGTTCGCTATTGGTGATGACGAGGCTTGTGATGCTATTGCTAATGACAATGACTGGTCTAAGTTGTATGGTACAACTTCTGGTAACGGAAATAATGGCCTCTCAGGCTCACTGGCTCGTCGTAGCTCACTCGGTGGTGATGATGGTTCATTCAAGGTTGACGGTACTTCTAAGTTCATCCGCATCCAGATTAATATGGCTGAGTTGACCTATACCATCACTCCTCTGGACTTTGATCCATACGTTTACTTCATTGGTGCAACCGATGGTTGGGCTAATGCAGAGCAGAAGTTGGCTCTTACCGACGAAAGCGGTATCTACACAGGTTTCCTGTATGTAGCCGATCCGAATGGCTGGGGCGTAGAGTTTAAGTTCCAGAAGGTGGCAGGTGACTGGGATAGTCAGTTGAATAGTAATACTTTCACTGAAATCACTGGTGGCTTCGAGAAGGGTAGCGACAATATCAAGGCTGCTGACGGCGAAGGTGTTTACTTTGTAACACTCGACCTGGCTAACCTTACCCTGAATGCTGTAAAGGTTGAGAAGATGGGTATCATCGGCGACTTCAACGGATGGGGTGGCGATGTTGACATGACATGGAATGCTACCGACTACTGCTTCGAAGCAACAGGTGCCGGTGTAACAGCTAATGGATGGAAGTTCCGTGTAAATGCTGACTGGGCTATTAATCTCGGTGGAGAGACACTTGGTAACCTAGTTGCTAATGGTGCTAACATTGGTGTAGCAGGTAACACCATCAAGTTGTACCCAACACGTAAGGACTCTGACAACATCTACTGCACAGTAGAGTAATAAGACAAATAATACTTCTCAAGCGAGCCGTGTGTTGTTAAGCGCACGGCTCGCTTGCTTGTTAATTGTTCTGACTACCCAAAATGCGCATGAATTAATTAAAATCATCAAATCAATTAATTCATACGACGTTTTGAATTAATTGACGTTTTTTGACAAGCATTTGACTGACTTCTTCTGAACCGAGTTTTTTTATGTAGTGCAACCGATTGCATAAGATATCTTGTGGATTTTGAGCCGCTTGGAGAATAACCAAGCGGCTTTTTTCATATCTTTGCACCAGAAAACAGTAATACAAATAACTAAAGGCGTATGAGAAGATTTTACTCTACATTGATAATCTGCTTCGTAGCTATAGCTGCGATGGCACAGGGGTGGCCCGAGAACTATAAGGGCGTGATGTTGCAGGGATTCTATTGGGATTCGTACGACGATTCTCAATGGGCGGCTCTCGAAAAGCAGGCTAATGACTTGGCAACAAGTTTCGACCTGATATGGATTCCTCAGAGTGGTAACTGCGGGGGATCGTCGATGGGTTATGACGACCTGTATTGGTTTACTAATTACAACAGTTCGTTCGGTAATGAAAAGCAGCTACGTTCGATGATTAACACCTTCAAGGCAAAAAACCTTGGTACAATTGCCGATGTTGTCATCAATCATCGCCGTAATTATTCATCTTGGACCGACTTCCCCGCTGAAGAATATAATGGTGTGACTTACCAGCTCACATATAATGATATATGTAGCAACGATGAGGCTGCCAAGAATGGTTATCAGGTAGGTCCTAATAGGGATACTGGCGAAGGCTGGGATGGCATGCGCGACCTCGACCACAAGAGTGAGAACGTGCAGAAAAACGTTAAGGCTTATCTTAAGTTCTTGCTTAACGATTTAGGTTACGCTGGTTTCCGTTACGATATGGTGAAGGGCTATGGTGCTGAGTATACCAAGATGTATAATGAGGATAGTCAGCCACTGTTCTCGGTAGGAGAGTATTGGGATGGCAGTTCTAAAATACGTACATGGATTGATGGTACAGATAAGACCAGTGCTGCTTTCGACTTCCAGTTTAAGTATGTGGTTCGTAATGCCACAGACAAACAGGACTGGTCATATCTTAAAAAGCAGAATGATGGTAACTGGCCACTTGTTAGTACTAGCTTTGAACAAGGAGCATATCGCCAGTATGCTGTTACTTTTGTAGAGAACCACGATACCGAGGTGCGTCCTGATGGAACTTCAAACGGTCCTCTTAAGAAGGATACTTTGGCTGCCAATGCCTTTATGCTGGCTATGCCTGGCACGCCATGTGTTTTCCTGAAGCACTGGCAGGCCTACAAGCCAGAGATTAAGGCAATGATTGAGGCACGTAAGTTGGCTGGCATTGCTAATACTTCTAAGTATGCGATAGATGGCAATCCTACATCGAATATCAAAACACATTTCGCTTTTATTACCGACGAGAAGTTGTTTGCTGTGATAGGAAATACCTCGAAGGTTAACCCAAGTAGCACTACGTGGACCAAGATACTTTCTGGTTATCACTATGCCTACTATCTGGCTAATACACTAGAGACAGCATGGGCCGACCAGGGTAGTGGTGATTTCACGGACGCTTTTGATGTTAATCTGATTGCTGTTTCGGCTACTAGTGATGCAAAACTGGTTTATACCACCGATGGCTCTGAACCAACCGCATCTAATGGCACCAAGGTGGATTCTGGTTCTAGCATTAAGATTGATAAGACCACAACGCTTAAGGTAGGTTTGCTTATTGGTACTACCGTGAGCGGCATCATCACCCGAGAGTTTACCTATAAAGAAAAGGAGCAGGAACCTGAAATTGAGATCCCTGATTTCTGTAATATTAACGAGAACGAGGTGTGCGCATTCTTCGAAGCTCCTGCTTCATGGGATAACACCATCTATTGCTGGGCTTGGTGCGACTCTCCTTCGGAGAACTTTACCAGTGCTACTGGCACTTGGCCAGGCATAGCTTGCACCTATCTGGGCGAGGCTAAGAATGGTAATAAAGTATGGAAGTGGTCATGGGATGGTACTAAGCAGAAGAATTCATCTGCAACTATGCCACAAAAGATTATCTTCAGTAATACAGGCGCTCCACAGACCGATGACCTGGCATTTACTAATGGTGGATATTATAATAAGAAGGGCTTACAAGGGGTCGTAACCACCACTGGCATCAGTGCCGTTGAGGCTGACGTACAGGGTGAGGCTAAGGTTTATACCCTTGATGGCAGGTTGGTTAAGACAGCATCTAATAACGCTGATGCCCTCAGCGGACTGGCCAAGGGCATCTATGTCGTTAACAAGAAGAAGATCATAGTGAAGTAATTAGTTAGTGTTTAAGAAGAGAGCGGACGGCAAACCAACAGTGTAGTAAGAAAGTCTGCACCCGTCCGTAATGATGCTCCATCACCCTATATCGCTCCCAGAGCGATTCGCGGTGGTGGAGTGTCGTTTGTCCCTCTTGGGTGTAGTTGGCCACCACCATGTGCAGATTAAGCATGGTTACGTTCTCCTTGGCAGCAGCTTTCATCACACGTATACACCAGTCTACATCGGCCGAATAACGATACTGCATGTCATATGGCGTAGCAATTGCAAAGTCGGTACGGGCATAGAATGCCTGATGACATACCAACATGCCTTGACGGAAGGATTTCCAAGTTAGATTCTCGGGCGGTGACAGTCGACGATGATGTAGGAATCGACCATCGCCATCCACTATGTCGGTATCGCCGTATAGCACAGCGGGACATTGAGCATTGACAGCCTCTGCAATTTTGCTGGCTGTATCTGGAGTGGGCAGGAAGTCGCCTGCATTCAGAAAGCATACGTAGTCGCCGGTCATGCTCCTAAGACCTTTGTTCATGGCGTCGTAGATGCCCTTGTCTGGCTCGGATGATACCTGTATCTGATGACCGTTTTCGGCGGCATTAGAAAGGGTGATATAGTCGTCGACAATCTTAAGTGTGTCGTCGGTCGATGCGCCATCTATAATCAGGTGCTCGATATTGGGATAGTCCTGTTTTAGCATACTATCCAGCGTCCGCTGTAGCACCTTGGCTGCATTATATGTTATGGTTACGTATGTTATTCGTATCATATATTTGTCTTACTTATATCTTGGTATAGGTGTATGTATTGTGCTGCAACCACACTTTCGGCATATCTGCGTATCACGCCTTTCTTTTGGTCGCGAGGTTCAATCTTGGCGTTGAATGCCCACTCCAGTCCGTCAGCCAGACTGCTAGCTGACAGATAGTCGGCCAGGTAACCGTCTTCCTTGTGATGGATAATATCGCTTTGACCACTGTTGTTGAATGCCACGGGGATGCATCCGCAGAGTTGGGCTTCGATAAGTGTCTGCCCGAATGTCTCGTAGAGCGATGACGATACCACAACATTGGCTGCAGAGTATATCTGCGACATGCGACTATGATCGTTTACATAGCCAAAGTATGTGTGCTCCACGGGTATCTCATTCAGTTTACTCTCGTCCTTTATGCCTCCAAATAGCAGTAGTCTTATGTCGCTAGATTTATATTCATGCTCTCTGATAAGTATCCTAAGGGCTTCAAGCAAATAACTCAGGCCCTTGATATCATCGTCGATACGAGCTGCACCAAATGCTACAAGGTATTTTTCTTTCACAGACAGCATTGCACGTGCGTCAGTACGGTTAATCATACTGAACTGTGAGGGTGAGATAGAGTTGGGGATAACGTGGATAGGCTGTTTGCCTATCAGTGCGCTCTGCTTGGCTCGGTCGGCCAACCATTTACTTACTGCCACATAGTGGATCGGGTAGGCCGACAGGCGCTGTTTCTTGTGAAACACCTTGTAAGATAGGTCGTGCTTGCCAGGCGAACTAAGGAACGGACAGTGGTGACACTCCGATTGATAGTTGGTACACTCGTAAGCATGATGACAGATGGCTGTAGCCTCCCACATATCGTGCATGGTCCATACCACAGGCTTTTGGCTCTTCACAATCTTCTCAATCGACGCTAGCGACAGGAATCCCTGGTTTATCCAGTGCAGGTGTATGATATCTGCCTCCTTAAATTCTGGCAGTCGTGTGATATCGAAGCCAGTACTGGCCGTTGAGACCTTAAAGAGATTCTTGCGACGGAACATATTACTTATCCATATCTGCAGTCGTTCGTACACAAAGAACCATTCTCCCACTATGTGACGGTTCATACCAACGACGGTAAGCGAGTCGGTTTCCTTGTCGCGTACCAGCATCTTGGCTTTTACACCATTATTTATCAGAGCCATCATCAGGCGGTTGGCAGCTACTGCTGCCCCGCCTGTATGCTCGCTTGTATTTACAATTAGTACATTCATGGTTGCAAAGGTACGAATAAGTGAGAAGATAACCAAATATTATTTTGGTTTTCTCGAACGAGACTACTTTCAGGCGGAGCCATAGGTAGAACAAGTTTTGTTAAAACCAAGTAAAAATAAGTAAATAATTGTTGTGTGCGAGCACAATAGTTTGACCTAAGTCAATAATAATGTTAAATAACATACTATTTCTGCACAAATATTTGTTAGATTCAAAAAATCGTTGTACCTTTGCATCGTCAAAAGGTTAATAGATTAGATTGTTTTAGGTTAGTAGTAATATTTATAGTTTTAGGTTTTTAGTTATTGGTAAGAGAAAGTTTTCAACAGTGGGATAACTGGAGGTCGCTGTGAAGCTCCCTTTTAAACTTTCAAATTTTTGGTCCTGTTGGGCTGAAAATTTCTTTTTTATACGAAAAGGATTTTTAGTTAAACATAGGCTTTTGTGATGCCACAGCTCGTGAGGGTTGTGGCATTGCTCTTTTTATATATGTATCTAAAAGGGTATAAACAGCCATGAATATCTAATACTATCTATTTGTAAAACGCTCATTTTCAGTAACTTTTGATTTTTAACAGTTGATGGCTGGAATTTGGTAGTAACCGAATTTCAGTATATTTTTGCAACGTATTTCTACCGCGAGGAATTTACGGGGCCTGAAAATCGTCATTTTGCGGACTCAGTTGACAAAGGGTTACGACTGGGTGCAAAGGATGACAAAACAGGATGGACGGATTAGGAGAGAGTCACAATGCGGACGGAGTTGACAACTTACGACAATGGTGCATGACGGTTGACTCAACGGTAGGGGAAAAGAAAATGTCTGCAATAACAGATGAAGAAACTGTAATTAATGGTTATACTATAATCGTCGAACGGCCTTGCGACACTTCATTTATTATCATTATTTTCATTACTTTTCCAATTCCATTTCAAAACCTTTCCACTCCTCCCCATCAATTGAATAAGCATCTTCGCCTGTGATGCGGAAGCCGACGGACTTATAGCATTCGACGGCAGAAAGATTATCGCAAAACACACCAAGGGTAATCTTCTGTGCACCGAGTTCTCGCTGTGCATAATCAATGGCAAGGCACAGCACCTGCTTGCCATAGCCTTTGCCTCGTTTCGAATCGTCCACGATGACGAAGCCAAAACGAATGACACTTTTATCCTCTGAGGGGAATCTCAATAGGATATGCCCAATGATTTCCTCTCTCATGACAGCCGTGAGCGGATACATATTATCGCCCTCATATTGCTTCACCATCTCCTCAGGCTTGGCTGGGAAATCCTTATATCTGTCAGCACTCCAAAGCCGGAAGGCATGCTTATCCTTGCACCAGCTCAGAATCGTTGAGGCATCATTGGGATTGAAATGCCTAAGTGTCATGATATCTTTCATGTCTCCGATTATCCTTTATTAATCAGACAAAGGTATTATTACGCCACACTGGTAATCAGGCGACTCGATGTCGGTGCCGTTGTACCATTCCATCGTCATGGCGTTGTTGGGGCAACGATATTCTGGGTGCTGGGGCAGCCACTCCTTATAGAACTTCTGGTACTGCTGCTGGAAGGCTTTCATGCCTCCCTTGAAATGAACCTTCAGCCACTTGCCGCTGCGGATGGGGAAAAGCTTCATGCCATCAGGCACGCTGCCACCCTTGTAAATACCACCAATCACGTAGGTGAAGGTCTTGCTGCTGCAAGTGCCAAAATTCACCTCTGCACAAGTCATGCAGTTGTGGTTAGGAATGTCGCATGTACAAAGTCCAAACTCGCCGACGCCGTTGTCGATGGCTGCCTGCTGAAAGGCTGCGATTGAGCGAAGGCTGTCGGTGCTTGCATCGATAGTTGAGCGTGAGCAGGCTCGACCGGAGGTCAAGGCATCCGGCGTCTTATGCTCCATAAACACTGGCTTTATAATTCTTTCCACATACTCGCCCCAAAACTTAGGGCACTCTTCCTGACCCTTGCAGAATGCTATTTCCTTGGTCATACCGATAATCTGTACATCGGCTAATGTAATAATCTCGTGTTTCATCTTATTCTATGTTTTATCGTCTTAATTCAAAGTGGAATGGCTTGTCGAAATGACGAAGTGAATAGTAGGTGACTGAGGGATGCGAAAGATCCATCACCATCGTCCAGAGTGTACCGCCGACGATGGCACCCTTCTCTGGCAACTGGGTTACCGATGCGATAGTCTCCGTCAGCTGGTCTGCGTTCATCACGCCGCCAGCCGCGTCGTACTGCTCCATCAGCTTCTCGTGACGGTGGTCGCCCTCATGCAGTCCTGTCAGGAACTTCTCCTCGCACAAATAGTGGTTGCTCACAAAAGGCGACTCAGTCACCACCATCTGATTATCCACATACTCCACAGCCACACTTCTGCCCGTAGCATCTGCCATCGAGAAATGATAAGCCGAACCTGGGTCGGAATTCATGTCAGAGGCTTTCAGCAAAGCCAGGGCCTCGTCGATGTTGGCCGCATACTTCAGCAAGTACTGTACGGCAGTCGTCGTGGTCAGGTCAGGCTTGCTGGTGTCCTGACGAGTCACAACTTTGTCGCCTGCATCGAGAACGGCTATTGCTAATCCTTTCTCATTCAGTCCGTCCAAGGCCATGAACAGTCCTGCCAGAGCCATGTACTGGTTTTTGAATCCCTCGGGCTTGTAGTTCTCGCCGAAGCCGAAAAAATCGGTAGAGAAGGTGGTAATGGACTCATAGCCCTCGTCAGGAATGGTGTGCATGATCAGAGCTGTACCATAAGGATAGTCAAAGTTACGGGCCATCATCACGCCGTCCTCAGGTGTTTTGACCGTCAGCGTAGAACATCCGACGGGCTTGATAGGCACATTGATGCTGTCGGGCTTAAAGTACCCCTTTGACAAGAACTCCATCACGTAGCTGGCCAGCACGCTGATATCATTGCATCCACCGCGATCCATTAATTCCTTGAACCCGTCGTCGCCCTTGTACTCCATATAATACATTCCGTCGTCGAGCTTTACGCAAGAATTTGCGCCTTTAATCAGTGCCCCGAACTCCATCCACACTAACACACCTGCGACTATCACCAGTCCCAGTACGCTCAACAGCGCAATCTTTATTCCTTTTTTCATCGTCTATGAATTATTATGTTATATTTCCATTCTCAACACTCGTACAGCACTTCCGCATCGCTGTCGCGCCAAGGGCGTAATATAATTCTATTTGTTTCCATAATTCTCAAGAATATATCTCCACGAAGCATCCTTGTCGTCGAGGTTGATCTTGACGTCCGGCTCCATGCTTTCGTCATTCACAGTAGCGGCATCGGGACGAGTGAAGAATTTGCAGGAGATACTGCCCAGGACACCGGTATTTGGCAAACGATAAGGTATGATCTCGCCGTAGTGAGAAGGCCTGAAGGTGGAAGTTGTGCCGATGATGGTGCCAATATGGTTGTCGCGCGCCATAGTAAAGAGCATACCCGCGCTGCTGAAAGTGCGCTTGCCCATGACGAAGACCACCTGACCTTCAAACGGCTTTGGCTGTTGGAAATCGGTGGGGATCTTTGGCGCCGGCATCTGATAGAGGTCGTTCTTGTGGCCGTCGTCCTCCCAACTCTTCTTGGCTATGGCTATTCTTGGGTTATAGGCAGCCATGAGGTTAGAGAAACGGAGATAGGTAGTAAAAAACTTCATCTTATCTAGCGGGTAAAGATGCACGAGTAGCTCATCGCAGAGCTGGCTGCTACCGCCGTTGTTGTATTGGGCATCCACAACCAGTGTTTTGAAACCGTCCTCGTCCATCTTGGCAAACATATCGTCGAGGAACTTAGCGAAGGGATAGTCCTTTGTGTTCACGCACTGGTTGAACTGCAGATAGCAGATGCTTTGGTCCGGGAATAGCTGATAGTCGTAGTTAGAATCATGGCGGTGCATGATATGCTCCATATCGATAGGCCCAGGAACATCAGCCGTTTCGTCTTTCTCTTTCGCTTTCTGCTTGCTCTCCTGCATGCGCTTCATCGTCGTGAGGTCCGTATGCTTGTCGTGGAGCGGTCCTAACACATCGATGAGTGCATCAGCAAAGGCCTCGTCTGTCTCCATGTTCTTGCACTTATCCAGAAGATCCTGCTTCTTGGCAAACCACTCAGCACGTCGCTCTTCCTTGATATAATAAGGATGCGTGTCGGCCACCATATCCATAAAGAGGATGGCATCCTTCTGATACTTGTTGCCAGCCTGATATTCTGTCGTTGTCTGATAGGCAGAATCATTAAGCTCCTTAAACTTGCTCACATCCTGAGCTTGCGATGTAAGACACCCTCCAATGAGGAGAAGTAATGTACACCATAAATTCTTCATTTCCTTTTTCATTTTGTTATTGTTTGACGCTGCAAAATAACGCATAATTGCCGAGACTGCCAAACTTTTGGGATAAACTGCAGTGATTTGTGACGAATGGTAAAGAAAGTTACTGTTCTAACAGTTGTCTGGCAATATCTGCTATTACTGTCTCGGATGGTAATTGCGTGGTGAAAACAGCGATGATGGCGTAGCTTCCATCAGGCATGAGAATGATACCTGCATCGTTCATGTCTTGCACTCCTTCTGGTAATGGGAATCCTGTATCTGTCTTATGTACGATACGAGCATTTGCGGGTATCGCAGCAGGGATGCGTTTCAGTCCTGTTGAGCACTCTGCCATCGCCTTCCAGATGAACGCCAGATATTGGTTGTCGTCTTTATGATGATAAAACCACTCGAACAAACGAACCATTTCGGCGGGGGTGGAATTGTTTTCGATGGCCTTCGTAGGGTTTTTGTGCATCTGTTCCTCTGTCTTGCGGACATGGATATCGGGGAATCCAAGTTTTCTCATGTACTTCTCTACCGCTTTGGGCTTGCCACATTCCAATAAAAGAGTCATTGCGCATGATGCACGCACCATAGATGGTACTATCACTTATTAGCTCTTGAGCCCAGCATGATGTAACAACCAATGCATAAACTAACGTTACTATCTTTCTCATTCCTTTTCATTTTACACTGAACATACCACTGAGAACCCTTTTGCGCAGACACTTTACGGCAGGCTTGTAATAGGCTATCTCCATCGCTTCGAGCGTGCGCTTCAGTTCGTCCATCAGTTCTGGATAGAAGGTGCACATGCGATAGGCCAGTTTCATGCAGAGTGTCTGGATACCAGGGAACTCCTCGATGCTGACCATGTGCTCGAAACAAAAGTCAAGGAAGTCTGTCCGTAGGTCGTCTTCGTTCATCTTCAAACGCTCGATAATGTTCAGCGTCAGCCGCCTGACGGATGAGTTCTCCGTCTGTATAGTCTGGTCTATCAGTTCATTGAGTACCACCTGCAATTCTGATAATTCTTCGTTCGTGGCTTTAGTCAGTCCCCATAAGGCGCTCCTCGCCACCCGATAGTCCGAATCAAAAACATATCGTCGCGTGAAACCAAGGAAATCGCCCTCAGCCCTGACTTCCTGATATATCTCTTGCGCTCCGCCTTCAGAAAACGTCTGTTTTAGTCTCTCGCTAGTTATCGCCATATTATGTTTCTTATATTTGTTGTCCTAACTCGAATGCCTCGTTCAAGGCATTGGTGTTTTTAATGTCGCCCTTATCCTTAGCGCCACGAACCAACACGCGACCTGCATCTTCCAGTTTGAAGAAGTTCTGGCAGAGTTGGTATTGCGCGAGGATGCTGTCGAATAGTTTGGGAAGTGTGGCAGCGCCAACAAGCAGGAGGGCAATCTTCTTAATGGGGAACGTATCCCTAATGGGATTATGACAGCGATCAATGACGGCTTTCAGTTGTGCACTCAGTCCGTAGAAATACACAGGCGAGGCTCCATTAACGAATGCCTCCACCAATAAATCTGTATTGCCGCCCTTTCGTGGGCTTCCTGAGAGAATCAGTATATTCATAATCATATATCTTATTTGTTCGTATGAAATGGCCTTCGTGAATGGCGGCAAATGTGGCGATAGCGGCCACAATGGCGATGGGGATGATAGACCAAAATGTCATGGGGAGTGCTATGAATAGCAAGAATCCCGCCCACTTGTTCGCTGTGGTGTGTGGGAAGCAGCAACGCCCGTACATCACGAGGGCTGATATTTGGTTCACGATTTTAATCGCGACAATTACTCCTGCCCACAGCCATAGCCATTGCGGTAGGTCGAGTATCGGCAGGAGTAAAGGACACAAACACGCTACGAAGCAGATGTCTGCCAGGCTATCTAGTAATGCTCCCGTCCTGGTGACGCACTTCAGCTTCCGGGCCAACCATCCGTCAACTATATCGCTGATGCCGCAGAGAGCATAGATTATCCAAAAAGTATCATCCGTCACATCACAAAGGAGCAGACCTAAAGAGCCTGCAATCCTGAGTAGCGTTATGATGTTCGGCAACAGTTTCATTTCCCTTTCATTTTAACTAAGTCGTTCTATTGCCTTGCGACACTTCTGTTTGTCTTTTTCTGTCAGTTCCGGATGCATCGCTGTGCCGCCTCGCTCGATGGTGCTTACAATTTTGAAACCAGCATAGCGGGCGATCTCTCTCAATGAATATACATCCTTGACATTTCTGGCTCACCATTCCCTTGTACCATGCAGCACGCTCATTTCTTGTAATAGGGTTATTGACAACCCACTCGTAATAGTCGTTCTCGCGCTGTGGCATCAGTTCTATAAACTTCTTCATATCGAGAATCGGAGATGCAAGCAATGCCTGTTCAACTTTCATGTTTTGGAATGCCAGTAACGAGAACCTTGAGCCTATGCTGTTGGCACGAACGGAAACCGATTGCCAATTCTCGTATAGATAATCTCTAACCTCATTTAGCAAAGGTAGCACCTCCCATGGCTTGCGTTGGCTTTGCCTTCGTCCGTCACGACTCGGCCATTCAAGTGAACTTGATGGCTCTCGCTGCTCCGTCCGTTCTATAGGCAGGTCGATAGCCATAACTTGATAACCTTTTGGCAAGGCCACCTCTGCAAAGGCCAATGCCTCTTCCTTGCGTCCATGCAACCCATGTACATAAAGGAATACCTTTTCGCTCTTTCGCCAATGAGCAGCGCCGGCGTAGAGTCGATATTTAATTCAATAACCTTCATGTCTTGTTATTCTGAAAGTACAGCGGTCGCTTCCCCTGAGAATTGTATTCTCAATCCGAACATCGAATTGGCTGTCCGGTTCAAGTTGCGACAAGATATATAGAATGCTCTGTCGTGAGCACTCACATTGCTGCGGATGGTTTCTCAGCCCACATTTAACTTTAGGGCACGTACATTCCAAATAACTTAGTTCATATACCTTCCCTGGCTCAATCACCCTACCCGTATAGGACTTGCTGTTGTACCCTTCCGTATAGATCCTGTCAAAATTCCCTTCATACTTGGCATATATTTGCTTATGTATCTGGAGAACATGATCTTTTACACATTCGATGGCTTCTTCTCTATAGCACATATAATTGCTTGGTATTTATGATTAGGATAATCATTTGTACTCTATTAGTTTCTTCACCTCACAGCCTTTGCTTTCGTAATATGCGAGCATCTCTGGGAGTTTCTTCAGGTCGTAGCTGGTGATGCAGTCGGAGAGGACGTGTACTGTGAAGCCTGCCTTGGCCATATTGAAACAAGTCGATTTTACGCAAGCCGTAGCATCGGCACCAGCCACGTAGAACTCATTGATGCCGTTCGCAGCGATGAAAGCAGAAAACGCCTCGCTTGTGAGGGCGTTGCTTTTCGTCTTTACGAAGATGTTGTCTGAAACGACCTCCATCTCAGGCACCAGTTCCTCGCCCTTGCTGCCAGGCTTGAATGTTCGCGTGCCAGCCGAAATGTTGTTGTGCTTAATATACACAACCTGCATACCCTCTTCCATAGCCCATTCGATGGCGGTATTGATATTGCCGATGATGTCGCGGTAATGCTTGGTGATGTCGTTCTGGATGTCGATAACGACAAGTGCTTTATTGTTCATCATTTACTCAATTACAAAACTACGTGGATAAAAATCGCTATAGAAACGGCCATCGGTGGCGGTGAATTTGAGTACGCAATAGTTAGGGTCGGTTACACCACCGGGATAGTACTGCTCATCGCCATCACGCCAAATCATCTCCTTGCTCTTAGCATCCGTCAGTACCTCCATCGTACCACGCAGCATCATGCCTTTGAAACCTTTGGCATCACAGAAATAGATCGAGGCCTTGGGATTAGCCTTGTATTGAGCCACACGTATTGAGAATGTGTTGGTTGTAAAGTAGAAGGTTTTGATACCCTCGCGTTTA
>ONYZ01000014.1 GCA_900322175.1 uncultured Prevotella sp. | reverse complement strand
GAGAGGTTACAGGCTAAAATCCTGCGACTACAGAACGAAAGTGCCGCATGCGCTTTTTCTTGATTGTCAATGCGTTAAGATTTAGTTATATAGAAGGCAGAATACTAAAAATCAGAAAACATGAAGAAGACTTTACTGACATTGTTTGCCCTGCTGTGCGTAGTCGTGCAGGGTTCATGGGCACAAGAGCTGACACCATCCACCGCGTTGGAACCGTACATCACAACATTGGGTAACCGAATGGTTTACAAGTTCAACTACCCATCGACCAGCGCGACGGGAGACCCCATTGTGCTATCGTCGCTGTTGTGTTGCTGGGCGCCTACAACGCCACCGGAGGAGGACGCTGCCATCGAGTCTGTACACTTGTATAGCCACTATACCGTCACTGCCAATTCGCAGTGTCCCACCAGCGCTACACTCACCACAGCCGACTTTATGGTTCTCGCCTCTTTGTTCGAAGGCTATGAATACGACGAGAAAGCACCCTACAAAAGCATCGTCAAGCGCAGTATCGTCATCATGCCTGACTTCGAGGGTTACGGTGTGTCGAGTGACAGGGTGCATCCCCTACCTTGTCCAGTCAGTAACAGCATAGCAGGTCGTTGATGCCTTAACCTATGGACTGGAACTTTACGACAAGCTCAACGGTGCTTACAATACCTTGCCGCTGAAAGACGATTGGCGCTGTTTCAGCCTTGGCTATTCACAAGGCGGTGCAGTAGCCCTCGCTGTGCAACGCTATATAGAACAGAACGGCCTTAGTGACCAGTTGCACTTCCGCGGCACCATGTGCGGTGACGGCCCCTACGACCTCATCGCCACTTTGCGATACTACCTGGACGACGACGGCACCAGCTATGATGTAACCACCGTCCACCGTCAGGACCAGGTTACTTTGCCCATTGTCCTTCCAATGATTATGAACGGCATGATTGTCGGCACCCCCGCTATGTCCCAGCACCAGCTGGACGAATACTTCGAACAGTCGTTCCTCGACACCGGCGTTATGGATTGGCTGAACAGTAAGACTATGAGCAATGACGACATCAACAAGGCCTGGCTTAGTCAGATAGACAACGGCACAGCTACCGTTGGAGAGAAGAGCTACCCGGCTCCCCAAAACATGAGCGAGATGTTCTTTAAGCAAGAGGTTCCTGGTACGATTTGGGGCACCCAGACGGTAGCGTGGGCCCGTCTTGACAAGATTTTCACCTCCGGCTTCTACAACTATCTTAAGAATACCGCCAACTCCAGCAATGCGCCAGCTGCGACGGGCGACGCCTATGAGGACATGCGCTATGCCTTGGAGTCAAACAATGTCTGCACCGGCTGGGAACCACAACATCGCATACAGTTTGCACACTCGAAGGGTGACATGATTGTGCCCTACGGCAATTATCTTGCTTTCCGCGATGCCCATCCCGACGGTGAAGGCAACATGTATCGCATAGACAACACCTTTAGCGACAGCGACCATCTGAAGAGCGGCACCGCGTTTCTAATGGGCTTAGGAACAAATTTCTTCGACTATTTCCAATGGATTGACGCCGCAATACCAACGGGCATCAAGACGATGGTCGATGTCAGAGGCCCGAAGTCCGATGTGTGGTACACCATCGACGGTCGCCGCGTCAGTGGCAAGCCAACGCAAAAGGGCCTTTACATTGTAAACGGCAAGAAGGTCGTGATTAAGTGATACTTTCTTCAACTTCACCGTGCTCGACGAAGCTTAAGGCTTGAAGCCCTTCTGCCATACAGCCTTTACACCCTCGCAGAAGTCGTAGAGGATGTTGCCGTTCTTGGTGCCTTTGCCAATGTTGATGCGGCTACCAGCAGGCAGAAAACCACAGATGATTCGCTTGATATGTCTTCCGATATTAAACTGTTTTGGATCGTCGACACCAATACTCTCAACGCGCAGACTAAAGCGACCGATACCTTCGATGACCACTGTCTGGCCGTTGGCCAAGCGGTGTTTCATCATATCTTGAAGTTCGGTTACGCCCCTGATAAAAGCGCCTTTCGATATACCGCTATTGATGGCGGCTTCTTCGGCTAGTTCGCTCATCGTTACTTCGCCCTGACTTACAGCTTTGGCGAAATATTTGCCGTAAGAACTACTACTCTTAATGTTGTTTCTTATCAATTTAATATGTACTGCCATTTCTATTTTTTTTATTTGATACACTATTGCTTGTAATTCGCTTAATATCAGTTGATTGTGTTGAGTGTATCTTTTTGGAAAAGATACACTGTCATACACCATAACAAAACAAGTTGTTTTGTATTCAAAAGTCTGCACTTTTATAATGAAAGATGATACTTCTTTAAGAACAAAACAAGTTGTTTTGTTGTCGAAAGCTACTTAGTTTTCACTCTAAAAGCTGATCCCTTGTTGCGCCGTTTATTATCATAGCCTATGTTGAACACACCTCCTTGTTAAAGTCGCGTATGTACTGCTGGCGGTAAGTTCCATCCTTCAACTGCGCAACAAACTCTTTGAGTTCCTCGCGCGTGTACCTCTTTTCAATTCTGTCTGTGTTAATTGTTATCTTCATTGTGCTATTGATTAATTCCGCTGGCAAAGTTACAAAATTTTAAGGTCAAATGCAAGCTTTTTACAATAATTCTTGCATTTAGCCTAAAAATGGTGATATATAAATAATAAATATCACTTGTGTTATAATGTTGATTATGAGATGGTTAATTTAAAAAGTGATGCTTCTGTAGTCCAATAGCTACTTAGACGTATCCTTACACAGGCTATTTAGAATTTCTTGCCGAAGACGATATTGATAAAAGTTAATATCAATAGCTTAAAGTCGAGCCAAAGTGAACGGTGTTCTAGATAGTAGAGGTCGAGTTCTAGACGTCGGAGCATTTTCTCCATCGTGTCGGTATAGCCGTTATACAATGTAGCATAGCTGGTGACGCCTGGTCGTACTTGATATAGATAGGTGTAGCGCTGGTCGTGCTCCATAATTTGGTCGATGTAATATTTACGCTCTGGTCTAGGGCCGATAAAAGACATGTCACCCTTAACCACGTTCCAAAGCTGAGGTAGTTCGTCCAAATGGTGGTCACGTAAAAATCTACCGACTTTTGTCATTCTGGTCTCATTATCGTGCTGATATAGTGCAGGACCGTTCTTTTCGGCATCCAATCGCATGCTGCGGAACTTATAAATAGTGAAGGGTCTGCCAAATATGCCGATGCGTTCCTGCTTAAAGATGGCAGGACCTCCGTCTTCGTGTTTCACTGCAATATAGCATATCAGCATCAGTGGTGAAAAGATGATAAGGCATATAATCGCTACGAAAAGGTCTATCAACCTCTTTACATAGCGTTCCAGCTTATTCATTCCGTCTACAACATTTCCTTCATTAATGGTTGTCATATTCCGTTATGGATCCTTTTTAACTACGTTCATTTATTAGAACGATTGAGTTCACGATATTTCTTACTGTCGCTGTTGCGTTTCAGCACCTTGAAAATATAGGTAGGCATGAAACGGAACAGAAAATATAGATAGGCCTTCAATATGGTGTAACCGAAGACCGTCTCATATACGTTGACGTTATATTTTATGAGCGACAACTTGTTACTCGACACTGAATGATGGCGATTGCGATAGTAGGCGAGTGGCTCGGTGATACAGAAACAAATCTGGCACTCCTTCAAGATATTCAGAAACAATGCCCAGTCCTGACGCTTGCGTATGGCAGGCATGTAGAACTTGTGACCTAGTCGCTTAATATCGTAGATGGCTGTAAGGCAGCCTATCTTGTTGTCGCGCTTCATCATACCCAGTGTTAGGTGCTTAGGCGAGATGTTTATGCCAATTACCTGATTATCGTTGTCGCAGATCAGGTACGAAGAACTACACAAAGCACAATCTTTACGGGTCATGAGGGCTATCTGCCGTTCTAGTTTCTCTGGCATCCAGCGGTCGTCGCAGTCGCAGAAAGCGATATAACGTCCTTTAGCACGCTGAATAGAGTGGTTGCGGGCTATTGCTGGGCCACTGTTTGTCTTTAGGTATTTTACCTTGACGCGCTTGTCACGTTGAGTGTAGTCTTTTAATATATCGATAGTGCTGTCGGTAGATCCGTCATCTGTGATGAGTAGTTCCAAATTAGTATAGGTCTGTTTGAGCACACTTTCAATACTGTCAGCAAGGTATTTGCTGGCATTGTACGTGGGCATTATGACTGATACTAACTCTTTCCTCATAAGTCTTTTCGAATTGCGGCTGCAAAGGTACGAATAAATTAGTGAAAAACCAAATCTATTCTATGATTTTTTGCAAAACCTTTACGCAAAAGGCGCGATAACGACACATGTGGCGCTGTTCATTATGCTGCCAGCGTTGGGCATATTGGTTGAAGATGTCATGACCAGTCAACTCGTACATAGCTTGCATCTGTGCGATATGCAGGTGATGGTAAAACGGGCTGGCTATATGTCCGGCAAGATCGTACATGCTCCAATAGTTGTTAGTAAACATCGGCAAGTTTTCTTCCAATGCTTGGCATGACTTATCCATAATATTTTTGTATTTCCCCATGTCGTTAGTCACCAGTACATAGTCATAAAGTCCCCACCAAGCGAATATCCATCCGTTCATGACGGCTGGAAGGTGAGTGTATTCCAAAAGGATGTTATTATCTAAGGTGCCGTTTTTGTTGAGTGGTTCCAACATGAAGTCAATGGCTTTTTGGGCTGAGTCGAAATACCTACTATCGCCGGTGTGTGCATAAGCTCTCAGTAACAACGAGGCTCCTTCGCCTTGGGCCATTGCTCCGTAAGGATGCTGAGGGTAGCGGAAAAAGAAGTTGTTCCAAGCCCCTGAGGGCTCCTGATGGTTAACAGCCCACTCTGCACACTGCATAAATTTGTTAATATAACGTTTGTCTTTCTCCTCTGAAGCAATGAATAAATCGAAGGCTCCGAGTCCGTATTGAAAAATGGCAACGGGGAAGTAAACCTGTCCACCCTTTTCGTCAGGTGTTAAAGGGAGCTCGTCGGAGCATAGTAGTTCTGATAGGCGGCTGACCTTTTCGGTCATATTATTATAATAGCCTTTCAGTTCTGTTGTGGAGAAATACCGGCCAATGCCTTGGTTGACGTGCAAGATGCTTTGTCCGGTAAGCATGAGATACCATTTTTTGATATTGTAAGTGTTTAGTGCCATATTATTTTTAATCTAATTCGGAAGTAAGTGTCTTTATAATTTCTTCTGGCAGGAACTTGCTCGCTTTTCTCAGACATGCAGGACGCATTGCATTAATAAAATCCGGATTCTGGGCACATTTTATGAGTTGTTCCGTCAGTTGTTCCACATTATTCATGGGGAATAGTACACCCGTAATGCTGTCATCTATAAGTTCTCTACATGAGGGACAGTCGCTGGCAATGGGGGGAACTCCAGCTGACATAGCATCGATAAGTGTGCCTGGGAAACCCTCTGTCCAGAAATGGGTAGGAAAGAGCAATGCGAAATAGTTTCCCAGAATTTCACTACTCTTATCGAAGGGGGCAATTCCGCGATAAGCAATCTCGGTAGGTTGACAACTCATCAGTTGTTCAAACCACTGTTCTTGTCCTTTTTGGATAAGACCATAGATGTCAAGGCGAAATACTATATGTCCCAGTGCTTCATTACATTTCTTAACGGCAAGAATGGCATCCTCAATGCCTTTTTCTTTCATTACCCGTGAGAAAGTGCAAAGTGAAAGAGGCATTGAATGATTATAGATGTCTTTTTCGCTCTTAATGGTAATTGGCTTGAAGTTGGGCATTAGTCTTACGTTCTTAAAGCCTTCATGAGCAAGTGCATTGAACATATACTGTGTTTCTACGTACACAGCATGAATTCTCCTGACGGCAAGGCGAAGTATTGGGTATTTGACCACGTACTCTGGTAGCCATCCTCCAATGACCACATAATGCAACTTGCGATGAAATAGTAAGTTGAGCAACACGATGAATGGTGCAATGACGTGTACCCCCTTATAGGCTGGCATGATGATGATGTTAGCATGATTTTGCAGCATGCTTATCATTATGAAAGGCATCTTGAGTAGAAATGCCCAGCCTCCCATCGTGTCGAAGTAGTCTACATGTTCCTCGCCAATTTCTTGTCTGAGGGTTGCTCCAACAATCTTCGTCTTGATGGTTTGACCGTTTGCTTTGTCGGTGCCTATGGCGAAATGACCTAATATAGCAACTTTTTTCATTGATATTTAAAAGTTTTTTGTAGCATTTCTTATAGCCTGAATATATCCGTGCCCAAATTTGAGGTCAGGCTCTACATAATTACCCTCGCCCCACTCATTCCATGCCTTGAGGAATAGAATCTGGTGTTCTGGTTGCTTGTTTTCAATCAGGTGTAGGGCATCTTCTATAGTAGCTTGAAACTTCTCTGGTGTAGAATCGGTCAGGGGATCGCTGTTGCGGGAGTCACGTGGTGTGCGGTCCCACTGTGGCATTAAGGTCGGGTATACATTTTCCCAGGCATCTTCTTTCACATAGTAATGCTGCATCGTTTTAGCATAGTCGCTGCGCATAGACATCCATGACAGTTTTTTATAGGTCGCAACGAATAGAGCTTTTCTCCATTTCCCATTTACGATGGTTTGTGCCCTACCCAAACCGGATGATATTACGGCATTGAAGCCCAAGTCGAGTACTTCTTGATAACGCTCTGCTGCCTGGTTGGCATCCCAAAGTTTTTTCCCGCTCTTTGTGGCGTGGCTCGATGCG
The DNA here is from genome assembly GCA_900322175.1 of uncultured Prevotella sp. Classification (GTDB taxonomy): domain Bacteria; phylum Bacteroidota; class Bacteroidia; order Bacteroidales; family Bacteroidaceae; genus Prevotella. Next base: position 43,543 of record ONYZ01000014.1, on the reverse strand, counting down.
TTTTGTGTGTAGCCCACGAAGTGGATGCCTGGCAGACCGTTCTCTTGTGCCATTTTCTGCCATAAGTCAATAAACTGGCGTGCATCAGGAATGGCACGTGGCTCCCAGACTGCAAACAATGGTTTTCCATCGACTGTAATATAGCGTGGGTCTCTGAATGCTGGCAGTAGGTGGTTGAAATGGCGAACATAGTCCTCATGATCGTAATGCATCTTCATAATCATGGTATCCTTCCTTAAGCTAGTGCCCTTTTCCCATGTTTTGCTAGTCCAGTCATGATTGGCCCAGCAGAGACAGAATGGGAAGTCGGGCTTGCCGCTAGCCAGCACCTCGCTGAATGGGCGCTCCAGCAACTGCTTGCCATTTCCGAACCAGTAGTGATAGTAACAGAATCCTTCAAGTCCTGCTTCTCTTGCCAGTTCTGCCTGTTGCTCACGCACCTCTGGTAGTCTTAAATCATAAAAACCTAAATCAGCAGGAATTCGTGGCTGATAGTGACCACGGAATTGTGGGCGAGCTTGCGCCACATTTGTCCATTCGGTAAATCCCTTTCCCCACCATTCGTCATTTTCGGGTATTGGGTGGTACTGTGGAAGATAAAGTCCTATTATTCTTGGTTTCATACGTTATATTTTTCTATACGTGAAAATTGTATTTTTGATAAACTAGAGTTGCTTGATGATTCTTGCAGGAATGCCTGCGGCAACACTATATGCTGGTACGTCGTGAGTAACAATGCTGTTGGCCCCTATGATGACGCCGTCACCGATGGTAACGCCTGGCATCACACAGACGTTATTGCCAAGCCATACTTTATTGCCAATTACTACAGGCCCTTTGCTTACCATGGGACGTTCGCTGAATGGTAGGCTCATGTGTTCCCGTGTTGCCATTCCATGAGAGTTGTCAGTAATAAGCACGTTAGTACCAGTTAGTAGATCATCACCGATAGTGATACTGTTAATGGCCGTGATGTGGGAGTTTTCTCGGATAGTACAGTGGTTGCCGATGGTAATGGATGGCGTATAGTGATTGCCGTTGTGGCAATCCCAGGCTGTCAATTGGACGTTGGGGGCAATATAAGTCCTGTCGCCAATAGATATGTATTTTAATCCAACAAGTTTCATGGCACTCCAACCGATATGAGATCCCTGGCCAAAGTGTGCAAAACAATGACGGAACAGAATGGTATATAACCTATTGGCAAACTTATTAATTATAGATGACATAATAGGGTTGTTTTAGAGCTTTAACTTTGCTTTTTTTAGGAGTAATGAGTGCAATTGTCGCTTTTCTTCCTTTGTTGTTCCAAAGATATATGCGAATAATACTGTAATGACAGGAGGCACGGAAAATATCGTGAAGAATCGTACAAAGTCATTATCTATATTTCTATGTATAAACCATGCTACAGATGTCGTAATGACGGCTGTGGCAATGCCTGGTAAAAGCACCCATAATAAGTAGCTGCGTAGCTGATAGTGTGGATATAATTTCCTAAGGCATATCATTCTGGCTATATGAGCAGCTATGATAACTAGTATAAGAGAAAGCAATGCATAGAATGATGGCGCACCAGCTCGGAATGCCAAGAATGATATTGGCAGGCACATGAGAATAATAGTCTCTACCAATAGCGAATAGTGTTTCAATTTTCCTGTTGCCTGAACAATTATTGTAATAGGTGCATTCATGGTGAGACATATAATATATACGATACTAAGTCGTACAAATAGTATCGTTTCTTCTGGCACATTGCCTAACCACCATGAAAAGATGGTACGCATTTCTGTTGCTATCGGTATGGCTACGATAAGCAATAGATATAGAGTCAATTTGTTATTAGTCATAAACATTTGATTCAAGAAAGAATAGTTATGTTCTGCGTATGACTTGACCATTGGTGATCGGAACGCCAGTACAATGCTATTGCCTAAAGCTTGGAAAACATGGAGAATCTGACTTGTAATAGCAAAAGCAGCGGTAGTTATAGGACCGAAGAATATATTTAATAAGATTGTGTTTCCTTGTGTCGTGGCAATTGCAGCGAGAGCACTATACATAGTCCAGCCGGAGAAGGATGCTAATTGTCTGTAAATTCCACGTTCGGCAACCACTGTGTAATGACATTCAACGTACTTTTTCCGAGCAATATAAAAGTAGAGCAAGAACACGATGCATGCAACAAAGAATAAACCAGCACCATAGAAAATAAGACCATCAATGGGGCTTGTAACGATGAGCATGGCAACGAACAACCTAAATATACATTCAAGGAAAGATATCAATGCAAATATACCAATATCTTCATGGGCAAAGATGGCGGCGGTGTAGGGTAGTTGTATCAAGCCCAACAGAAATGTAAGTAGGGAAAATTGGAATACCCAATTGGAGGCTACAAGTCTGTCGACGGGTATTGATAGGTAATTGTTTAGCAGCCATAGCCCGAGAGTTTCTAGAAGACAAATGACAATGATAGATACTATTAGGATGATATTCATGCTTGCAGAGAAAATGGTCCTTAGTTTATCATAAGTTTTCTCGCCAATGGCATACGAATAAAACCGCTGAATAGCAATAGCTAGTGTCGTAGTTATAACGCCACTGGCCAGCACCACTCCTGCTACGGCATTGAATGTTCCATAGTCTTCTTGTCCCAAGGCTCTCAATAGCAGACGGACTGCATAGAGATTGATGATGGCTATTGCAAACATTCGTACGAACAGTAGTAAACTGTTTGACGCTATTCGTTTGGACTTGGAAGTGCTATTTGTTATTGATACGGAATTATTTATTCTCATTTTTCTTTTATATAGAAACATTATTCCTTCCCAGCTAAGGGAAATCTTTTTAGTAGGGCCTCATGATATCTTAACCATGCATAGAGCAATATATAGACAATAATGATAAGATTTGCTGTGTCTGCATAAGAGAAGAGTACCATGCCGCCTTGCATGCAGATGCATAATGTAAAATAGATTAACAGCAGTTGGTGTAATTTAATGGTACCATCGCGAGGACGTATTTCAAATAGTACACACAGATTAAAAATGAAAAATATAAAAAAAGAAGCTATAGGACCAAAATCCAGTGCAAAATCGCCAACGAAAGTAGTGAAATAATAATCATCAATTTCCAGATTGCGATATTTGTCTCGTCGCTCATCGTAGTTTTTCGGAGTATCTGACCATATGAGTCTTTTAAAAAGATTTAGTGTACGGTCTCCATAGCGGATACCACCTGCCGACATGGCTGAGTTGTTAAAGTAAATATTAGCCTGGCCGATGTACCAGTAAACATATCCACTCACTCCGTCACTTCCTTTTCTGTCACTGAAACGGCTTATTGTAATGGCTGTGATAGGTATTGCTATAATAATCGCCATAGTAATTCCTGCAATCTGTACAACACGATTTATTCGTTTAGAAAGATAGTGACGGAATAAGGCGTAACCTACTACAATAGTCAAGGCTGCTTTGATGACACTGCCACGTTGACCGTTCAGTACTGGTAAAATCATTCCAATGAAAATGGCAGCAAATAAAATCAGCAAAAATAATTTGTTTTTATTTTTTCGCGTGAGAAAATAGAAAAATAAAAAGGTTGTGCAGTCATACAGCACATTAAAAATTACGGCCGGTAAATTCTTTATGGAACTACCAGATTCTGCTTTGTTGGATATTTGTTCTAAATATGCATTTTGACCAGCATCCGCGTCTGTAATCAATTGTATCATACTACTTTCTGATCCTGATATAGCAGTTGGTATTTGAAAGAACGCACTGATAATTAGAGCGATGCATGGTATGTATAACATTTTAGAATGAGGATCTTCTATCTTGTCAGGCTGATTATAATGTAGGTATATGGCTGGTGACAATGCAATCATCAACATGATATATAGATACAAGAATGGTATGAATCTTAAATGGTCATATCTAATGTTAAAAAAAGTGTCATTTAGTGTTATAATGGAAAAAAAAGCATATCCAATATAGCTTCCAATGACCATACTTCCAGCGTCAACCTCCTTTTTGATGTGGTGATACCACAAAAATGTAGCTATCCAAATAAGGAAATAGCCTACAACTAATATATTATCTGTTAATGATGGCATGTTATCCATTCGATGAAACCTATGGCTTTAGTATTTTTTTTAAGATGTACATACTGATACAGAAACAGGCTAGGAACAACATCTCTGCCACGAATAACATGCGTTTGGGGCCTGCAGGCTTGACGGGAACTGCAGCGCCTTTAAGCAAGGTGAAGGCTGGGGTCTTTTCCTGTACTTTGGCTTTGGCGGCTTGAAGTTGAGTGTTGATGGTGGTATATGTATTGAATTTAAGCTGCATGTCGTTCTCCACATCTTCTATTTTCAGCTCTACACTGCGCAACTTTACGTTAGTACTGGCATCAGTCAGACTGGCATAATAGCGGCGAACTTTTTCGTAGTCCTGCTTGGCATCGGCAGCTAGCTTCTTGTAATATTCGTAGTCGGTACGAGCTTTGTTGGTACGGTATTCGGTGATGAATACCTGCAACTTTTCCTTAATAGAGTCGGCCAATGTCTTGCAAATGAGGGGATCTTGGGCTTCTACAGAGATGGAGACGACACCAGTCTTCTTATCAACAGCGATATTAATATTGTCTCTGGCTAGATTTAATATTTCATCTTCGCTTTTGGGTAGATTGTAGGGATCGTAAGAACCATCGGAAGTGCCACCTTCATCTTTTTTCTTAGGGAGCAGGCTTTTAACCCATCTGACTGGATATTCCCACCAGGCAAATTTCTGATGTCTCTTTAGATAATCGTGATAATTGGAGTTGAGTTCTCCATCCTGACTCTTTATCAGGATGCTCATCAGACTGGCAACAAACCCATTGTCTTCCATCAGGTCTGGGTAGAGAAGGGGGGTAATGGCATCGGGAGTTTGCATGTCGCTGAGGTCAATACCAAACGAAGATGCAATGCTACCAAGTGTGCCTCCTGTTCCAGAACTTTCCATCTCAGGGGCCAGCTTGATGTTGCTGATATAGTATCTGGGTATGCTGAAGATAAAGATGCACGATAATACAAAGACTATCGGTAATACCTTGTAGAACAGCCGGCGGTTGTCCCATATCTTTATAAAAACGGCACGAAGGTCTATAACTTCAGAATCCTTTATTTTGTTTTCTTCCATAATTTCTTTCATAACTTCTTCCATCCGACATCTTACTTTTTTCTCTTACTTCGTCAAGTTGGCAATTGTTGCTATCATGGTTCCGAGTGAGGCGGCGGTAGTGCCGAGGCTCAGCCATTGCTGTAGACCGAATACTTGTCGCTGGCGCTTGGTGGGTACCACAATCTGACAACCTGGACGTGGCTGATGTTTCCTGTTTGCCCTGGCCACCATGCCATTCATGTATATGATGATGGTCTTTGACTTCTTGGCAGTCGATGTTGCTCCACCTGCCAGTTCGATATAATAGTCAGCATTCTTGCCTTCCTTGAAGTACACAGTGTTGGGATATAGCACCTCGCCATTTATTTTTATGGTGCCATCGTATTGAGGTACTACGATGCGGTCTCCCGCACGGAGTATGGGGTCGTCTTCTGATCCAGGCTTTTTCATGGCTTTCTCCAATTCTATTCCGACAGGATATCTGGCATTCGTTAGCAGTTTTTTTACATCGATAGAATCCTTGCCAGAGTTGCGCTGAGCAGTGCGAAGCATTACTTCCATCATGTCGCGTTCGTCCTGCGTCATCAGTCGCAACAACTTGACTCCTTCTGGATAGGCACGATTGGTAAGACCGCCAGCCATATTGATAATATCACTTAGTCGTTGGCCCTTGTTGGATAGGGTGTAAGGGCCTTCAAATTGTACTTCGCCTTCGATGGTGATGTTTTGCTGCTCAGTATAGTTGGGTGAGCGGCGAACATATACCTCGTCGAATGGCTGGAGTGTGAAGTCAGACTTGTTGCTGATGGTGAAGTCGGGATTCAGTTTGAAACTGAAGTTTTGGGCTATCTGGTCTGTAGCTTCTGTTGCATTTGCATCGACAACTCGACGGGCTACGTCAACCTTGGCCAGCGAGGCTGCTTCTGTTGGGCCGCCGGCCTGCAGAATCAAGTCTTCGATGGTCTCGTTATCTGCGTATCTGTAAACGCCAGGATAGGCCACTTCGCCATTGATGGTGACGGTTTTCTGCTCGTTTCGCTCCTGATGGCTGGCGATGTAGATTACGTCTTCATTCTGCAGAACGACATCTGGTACGTTGCCTTCGAGTATACCTCTGATATCGAGGCTTATAACCTCGAGTGTTCGGTCTGTTTTCATGCGGTGCATCACGGCATGTTGTGAGATTGCTCCCTCTTTAAGACCTGCGGCTGCTTCTACCAGAGCCTTAACGGTTGTAATCTGGCCACCCACCTGATACATACCTGGACGGAATACGGCACCTTTAATCTCGACCATGTTCTGGTAGCGCGCCAAAGTAGAGTCGATGCTTACAGAGTCCTCGTCCATGAGTTTAAAACTATTCAGATCAAACTCACCCACGCTGAAGACAGAGTACTGCTGACCAGCTTTGCGATTGACTCGGATGGCTTTAGTATAGGCATCGCCAGTAAATCCGCCTGCATAGCGGAGTAGGGTAGCGGCACTCTCGTTGCGCTTCATCTCATAGTACATGGGGCGCTTTACCTTTCCTGTAATGTTTACTAGTGCTTCGTAGGGACTTACTGTTACTATATCATTGTCCTGCAGACGAACGTCGCCTGTAAGATTGCCGTTAAGCAGGAAGTCGTACACATCGACATTAGATAGCAAGCGTCCATTTCGGAACACCTTTACGTTTCGCAGAGTTCCGATTTCGTTAGGCCCACCAGCCATATAAAGGGCATTGTAAACAGAAGCAAAAGCTGACATAGTGAAGGTGCCAGGCACTTTTACCTCGCCCATTACACTGATTGTAATTGTGCGGGTCTGACCTAAAGTGAGTTCGATTCTTGAATCCATGAATCGAGGACCTATCACACGCTTAAGTTTGGCTTTGGCAGCGCTTACCGATAGACCTCCCAACTGTATCAGTCCTATGCCTTCGATTGTGATGGTACCATCGGGCGAGATTGTTTCAGTAATACTCTCCTGCGAGGCTCCCCATATGTCTATATTCACTACATCGCCAGGCCCCAGTCGGTAGTTCTGCGGTGTGGCCAGATTCATGCTGCTCTCAAAAGTCAGATTCTTGTTGTTGAACACGTCGTGACCAAATATCTTGCGACTTCCAGGCTTTTCATCCTCGTAGGTAGCCTTTTCCGCGTCTGGCATCATAAAGTCTACGGCATCGTTCATTTCCATATAGTCGGCATCATATTCGTCGTATGTATGCTTTTGTATCTGGTTCTGTTTTTTTGTGTCCTTTATTCTGAACTGCGAGGCATTTTTCTTGTCCTGTATCTTCTGCTCTTCGCGTTTCTCTCCGTTCGACTCGCGCATGCGAGTCTTTGCCTCCTTCGAGCCGGCTGTTATGTCCACACCTCCTAGTGCGCCGTTATTCATCTGCTTCTGGTATTTCTTCTGGATGCGGCGCACCTGGTCGATGTCTACACCACGCTGCATTAGATAGGTGACAATCTCCTGGCGCGATTTGCCATTTGCATTCTGCTCAATGACATAGTTCATAACTTGGTCGTCTGTCATGCTTGACTGTGCCCATGTTGTGGCTGTTGTCAGGAGTAGACAGATGGTGATTATAGTTGTTCGTTTCATAATCGTACATATTATATTTTATCAAAACGCTTTATGCTGCAAAATTATTGTGCAAAGGTACTGCTTTTTTTCTAGAAATCGCTGATTTTATCGAAATAAATGGATTTTTAATTGCTTATTTCTACATCAATCAGTATTCCATGTGGTTGGGTTTGCAGAATGTCTCGCTCAATAAAGTATATAAATGAAGTTTTTTTGTTATCTCTTCTTAATTTTTTCTTAATTATGTTTGGTTATGTGATTGAAAAAGCTTAATTTTGACCCCGATAAATAACAATGTAACGTTTCACAATCAATAACTAAAACTGCTATTCACTAGTTAATGAATGAAGATATTGACAATAAGAAACAGAAGGCCCGCCTGGCTCTAATCATGAAAACCAGCAAGCTGCGCCTGTGGTTTTATGATCCTGCAACGCGCCATTTCTGTTACCTGTCGGAGGCAGGTGACTATGAGTGTGAATATAACCCAGCCGATTTCGCCTTGTTTTTTCATCATGACGACCTGTATAAATTGCGTAAGTTGGTCTTCGCTATTTGCGAAGGTAAGATGGATACGGCCAAGGTGAGTGCAAGGAGTAGGGCAGAAAAGGAATCAGACTGCAGACATTACGAGATATCCTTCTCTGTGATGAGTAGGGGCGATGATGGACTACCCACCTCGTTGATGGCTATTCAACATGACGTGACTGAGGAGTATGAGCGGCAGCAGAAGATTAGCCAACTGCTGGTGCGTTATCATACGATATTCAACTCGTCGCTGCTCGATATGTTGTACTACGACAAGAACGGCGTGCTGGCCGACCTGAACGAACGTGCCTGTGCGGCCTTTAACGTGAAAAGTCGTGAACAGGTGCTAGACGGCAGTTTCCTCCTCAAGAACAATCCCTTCTATAGTCAGATACCACTGAATGAGATGACAAACACGCTGACAGGCAGTATCATCGATTTCCGCGATTTTGATTTGCCAGAATACCGATTGGATGAGTTTGGCCTGACGGGCAAAATGTATTATGAATCGACCATCAACCCCATACGCAACGAACAGGGTGACCTGGAGGGCGTATATATGTCGGGCCACGACATCTCCGAGATGGTGAACTCTTACCATCGTCTGCAGTACGGCCTGAAGCAATTACAGCAGGGTACAGACAGCATCCAGCAGTATATCGCCAACATTGACTATGCCTTGAGCGTGAGCGGTGTGCAGCTGGTGAACTATTATCCCCACTCTTATACATTCGAACTGATCAACCGTGAATCGAAAAAGAAACTGCGTATGTCGCAACTGCGCTGTATCCGACTTGCTACACCCCGCTTCCGCAGAACAGTGAATAGTGCACTGAACAGGATGGACCATCTGACGACACGTGGCATTGTGCAGGCAATCGAGATAGAGATATGCGATAAAAAGGGCCGACAGATATGGCTGCTCTTCAATATGGTGCCTATGCTGAATGAAAAGGGAGAGGTGAATCGCTACTTCGGCACGTATCGTGACATTACTGACGTGGTGGAGACGGAGATGATGTTGGATGTGGAGACGAAGAAGGCGCAGGAGACGGAGGTGCTGAAACAAGCCTTCCTAGCGAATATGAGCTATGAGATACGTACACCACTGAATAACATCATTGGCTATGCTGGGCTCTTTACCGGCGATCATGACAGCGACGACGAACCTTTCTTTATCGACCAGATTAAGAATAGTACCAATGAACTGCTGCTGGTGGTGAACGATATCCTTTACATCTCGCGACTTGAGGCCAATATGGAGGAATATAAGAAGTGTGCAGTGGATTTTGCCTTTGACTTTGATGTGTATTGCAAGAATGCTTTGGAGAACATCAAGCCTGGTGTGCAGCCTGTCATTGTACAGCCCTACAACAAACTGGTGGTTGATATCGACAGCAGTCATTTGGCGATGATCATCCAGCGTCTATGCTATTTCTCCTGCATGATGACTGTGCATGGCTCGATAACTGTCAGCTACGAGTATCATCGTGGTGAACTGACGATACGCATTGAAGATACAGGCTCTGGATTTACGGAAGAGGTAGCGCCTCACATCTTTGATCATAACTTTGCACGTAATGCGAGTGGCGAACTGATTGGCTCTGGTCTAGACTTGCCTATCGTACAGCTACTGACAAAACAGATGGGCGGTACCATCGAGATACAGTCTGACTATGGTAAGGGCACGAGTGTGTGGGTTTCGATACCTTGCACTGCCTCAGAGATTGAAAAGAAAAGGAATCATGACATTGAATATTGAGGTATGAAGATGAATATTATGTTTGACGAACAGCAGGTCATGATGAAGGCGCTCGATATCAGTGGCAACCACGTGATGTGTTTTGACTTGAAGGAGAACCGTGTATATGATCTGCATGGAAAGGCTATGTTCGGCAATAACGTGGGGATAGAGGTGTGTTATACCTATATCCATCCTGAAGACCGTGAAAGGTTTCGTACATTCATCGAACGCTTGAGCAACGGCACCGATATGGTAGCCGATTGCCATTATCGCTGGGACTACAATTATACAGGACAGGGTGAGCCTGACTGGCACGATATGTATGGGCGTGCTATTGCCGAATACGAAGACGGGAAACCTGTGAATATCATTGCCACCTTGACTGATGAGACTGATGTGAAACAGAAAGAACGAGAGGTGGAGCAGTTGTCGGAGCGATACAAATCGATCTTCGAGAACTCCATCATCGGAATGTCGTTCTATTCCCCCGACGGCTGGCTCATAGATGCCAATCAAATTATGCGTCAGATTTGTCATTTTGATAGCGATACGAGCGACGAGTTTTTCTCGAAGGTGAATCTATATGACATGATGCCATTCAATGAGGTGCTGGATCGTGTGCATCCTGAAGATTACTGGGCCTGTTCGTTGAGTATCATTCCCGAGCGCGAGATGCGTGTGTTTCTGGAAATCAGTGTACACCCCATCTACGATGGGAATGGAAAACTGATGTACATCTCGGTGACGGCAAACGACGTGACGGAGGAACGTAACATGTATCTCAACGTGATAGAGAACGATGCCCGCATGAAGCAGATGAACGAGGCCATCAAGAATTACGAGGCCGAGTTGCGCTATATGTTGGAGGCTTCGAAGATGCAAACTTGGCGCATCAGTCTGGAGCGTGATACATTAGAGTTTTATAATGGTCTAAACACCGTAGTGCGTTCGTTCTGCCTGAAACAGTTACAGCAGATATTCGTGGATCAGGAGAATGAGCTTGTCAAGGCCCTGTCGAATCCCTCCGAGGCTCTGAAGAAACCGTTGGTATATGTCGGACAGATGTATCCGGTAGTGACGCAGAGTTCAACCGAGAATCAGTGGGTGCAGATCAACTGTATCCCAGAGTTCGACGAGCATGGCAAACTGTTGGGCGCATTCGGTGTATGGCGAAACATCAACGACCTGATGCGCAAACAGGACCAGTTGCGCAGTGAGACAAAGCGCGCTCGCGAGTCAGGACAGATGAAGACGGTATTCCTGGCTAATATGACGCACGAGATACGTACGCCAATTAATGCAATCGTAGGTTTCTCTGAAGTGCTGTCGTTGCTGACTACTGAAGAGGAGAAAAAGGAAATCATCCAGATTATCAAGAACAACTGTGATATGCTATTGCGCTTAATCAACGATATCCTGACAGTCTCCTCGCTTGAGTCAGGTCACATGGATATCAAGTCCGTTGAGGTGGATTTTGCCAAGGCGTTTAATGAGTTGTTTGAGTCGTTGCGGCCCAGAGTGCAGGAACCAGGCGTGGAGTTTGTCAAGGATAATCCTTATACTACCCTTTCAATCAAGGCTGATGTAGAACGTGTGTCACAGGTCATCACCAACTTTGTGACTAATGCTGTGAAATATACCCATCAGGGATATATCAAGCTGGGCTACCGTACGGAAACCAGAACCATTAATGACATGCCACGTGATGGGTTGTATGTCTACTGTGAGGATACGGGTGATGGTGTCTCACTAGAATCGCAGTCCAAGATCTTCGATCGTTTCTACAAAGTCAATGATTATGTGCAGGGTACAGGTCTCGGCCTTTCTATCTGTAAGGCATTCACCGACGCATGTCATGGCGACATAGGTGTAATATCCGAAGGAAAAGGGAAAGGCTCAATGTTCTGGATGTGGATACCACTTTCGTTATAAAAAAGTTTGTAACAAGCCTACATCCGCATTTATTCTTCTTCGCTGGACGTGCGGAGGATGATTGAGGTGGCACCTAGGGTAAAGAGGGTGCCATCACTGATGATGCGGCGCTCTTTGGGGGTGAGCTCTACATTATCTATAAATGTGCCAGTATTGCTGTTATTGTCTTTTAGGGTGTAGCGCAGGCCTCCACGCTTATCACGACTAACGGTGATGGTGCAATGATTCAAGTCTACACTGGGATCGACAGTCTCGAAAGCGGTGTTGGCGGGATTGCCCTTCTGATAACGACCTATCACATTGTCGCCCATCTTCAACGGGATGACCTGCTTATAATGGAATACGTTTTCGATTACGACAATCGATCCGCAGCCCTGTTCGTTAGCCTGCTCGTCAGGGTTCTCATCCTTTTGTCGCTCACGAAGCTTACTCACACCAATGCGTATGCCAAACTCCTTTCCGCAATCGGGGCACTTGAACACTAACGACTGACCAGCCTCGTACTTGGTCTCGTCGAAGGTGATGTACTGGTCGCACTTGGGGCAGCGTACTCTCTTCATTTGCTTGTCTCGTTATATTTGTAAACCCAAGCCTCTTCCAGATCCTTCTCATGAGACATCTTCTGGAGCTGCTTGTAAGCATCGGCCTGATCAGCATAGTTGCCGTAAACAATGCGTGTTATATTGTTGTGTACATATATCTCGGCACCCTCATATCCACGTTTGGCCAGTCGACTGATAAAGTCCTCAGCATTATGCTTAGAAACATGACTGGCCAGTACAATGCAATATCCCTTGCGAATGGCTGGGGTGGTATCGGCCTTAACTGTTTCAGCAGGCTTTGCTGGTTTGATGGTATCGAGTATGGCTTCTGCAGTCTTATCGGTAGCAGGCTTCTGAACCTCTTTGCGTTTGTAGTCGATGGCACTGGTGTTGCTGTCCTTTGACGTCATCATTGCAATCAGAAGCTGATTGTTCAGGTTGTGGATGGTACTCTTCATCAACTCAGTCTTGCCAGTAGGCATGGCTACAAAGAATACTGCCAGCAATATAGCAGCTACGGCAACGGCATTGCGAATCCATGAGAACTTTACATGAACCACATCGGCATCGTCGTCATTGATGTCAACCAGATTCTGCTGCAGTACGCTGTTAACCTCGGATACAGGCTTAACAACCTTCTCTTCTGTTACAGCTGGCTGAGGCATACTTACCACGTTGAGCTTCTTCATCTCAAACGAGTTGAGGCCATACAGACTTGGAGTTAGTATTCCTGCCTCGCATGGGGTGAAAACAAAGTTTCCATCCTCATTAAGTTCTAAAATACCTATATTATTAAGCTCGAATCGGCCTTCGTTCTGCAGATGCTGCATCAGTTCGTTCACTTCGTCATCGATACGCTGGATGGCCTCTGGATAACTGATATCGTAAGCCTCGATATACGACTGAGCTAGAAGTGAATCGTTAATCTTAAGCTGAGGGTTAAAGCCTAATGTACGTAGTGGGGGGAGGAAAGCCTGCTCGTCTTCCTCGTATCTTGCTTCAACATGATGGGCCATAAAGCCTCCGAGATTGGGTACAATCACGCAGTCGTTGTTGAGCAAAAGTATCTCAATATGTCTATTCAATTCAATCACGGGTGCAAAATTACTGCAAATTTTCGACATAAACAAATAAAAGAAACTTAAAATGCTTGGGAAATTAAAAATTTAGTGTACCTTTGCAGAAAATTAGATGTTTGCTATATATAAATAGGTAGATGAGAAAGTTATTAGCGATATCACTTTTGACAATTGTTCTGGTGGCATGTAACCAGAACAGTTCATCGGTATTGCAGGAGGATAAGGAGGCTAAGGCAATGCTTCAAGGCGTATGGGTAGACGAGGAGAGTGGTGATGTGTCGTTCCGTGTTAATGGCGACACCATCTACTTTGCCGATACTACCAGCATGCCTGCCTATTTCCGTATCTGCGAGGATTCACTATACCTTGGCTCAGGAGCAGTTTATGGTATCGTTAAGCAGACTGAGCATCTGTTCTGGTTTAATAATCAGAATGGCGACCTGCTGAAACTGCAGAGGAGTGAGGGTGATGACGATGGTGGCGAACAAATGCAGTCTGCTCCTAGCGTATTAACCTATACTCATCAGGTAAAGATTGACTCTGTGGTTTCGTACAACAATAATCGTTACCACTGGTATATAGCTATCAATCCTACTAAGTATAAAGTAACCAAGCGTTCGTATAACGATGATGGACTAGAGGTGGAAAACGTTTATTACGACAATATCATGCACGTAAGCGTTTTCCAGGGACCCAAGAAGGTTTATTCGAGCGACTTGCGCAAACAGCAGTATAGGGGCTTGGTGCCTGAGGCATTCCTGGATGAGGCTATCCTAGCCAATATGGAGTTTAGCCATATTGATGCAGATGGCTTGCACTTTAATGCCACACTGTGTATCCCTGATGGAGCTAGTTGCTACATGGTAGAATCGACCATCAGTTATACAGGCGTACCTTCGATGAAGTTGGTTGAGTATTAATTCTTCTGTTCAATCCAAGCATCAAGCAGCATTCTTGCTATCGAGAGTTTTTCTGGAATAGTTGGCAGGTTGTCGCGACGGAACCAGCCTCCCTTGGCTATCTCGCTCTTCTGAAGATGGATATTGCCCGATACGTAATCGGCATTGAATCCTACCATCAGTCCGCAAGGGTAGGGCCAAGGCTGCGAACCAAAGTAGCGGATATTCTGAATCCTGACGCCAGTCTCCTCAAATGCTTCGCGAGCAACGGCTTCTTCGAGTGTTTCGCCTGTCTCAACAAATCCTGCAACCAGTCCGTAGAAATCAGTACGGAAGTTCTTGGCGCGAACCAGCAATACTTCATCGTTCTTATGTATCAGCACGATGACCGCTGTGGCCAGTTGTGGCCAAATCTCCTTGCCGCACTCTGTGCATTTCTTCGAGATTTCTGTGTCCATCTTCATCGGAGCGCCACACACACCACAGAATTTGGTGTTGGCGTCCCAGTATAGCAGTTCCTGACATTTGCCGGCTTTCTGATATAGCGATTTCTCTATTTTATAGTAGCTCTGTCGTAGTCCGCACATCTCGTATCGTGGGTCGTCGCAGATGGGGTAATCTATCTTGTATGTCTTTACCTCAATGCCGTCCAGAGGTGTCACGCTCATCACGTTTGTCCAGGGTTTTACTTCCGTAGGAGGTTCCTCCTGAAAGGGTATGGTATATCCGCCGTCAGTAGTCTTCTCTAACAGCAGGTCTTCTTTGCAGAATACGAAATAGTGTTGTTTCATTTTCCGAATAGTTGTTTACGGTCTCTTTCAAGCGCTGGCTTTACCCATGCCTCAGGGATAAACTTCCAGTTGTTGTTCTTTTGTGGGTCTATGGTTCCCAGTCGCTTGATTTCTTCTGTGAGATAGTGGCGCTGGTCCAGTTCTGTGTGGAAAAGCACACGACTCTCGAGTGAATCCTGTGGAATGCCTGCGCCACGAGTCAACAGTTCGCCACCACCATTGGCGCGATAACTGTTCATTACCACCTTATACCATCTTTTCTCGTCGAATGGTTCACCGTTCGACATGCGCAGAATCTTTACTTTCTGTCCATTAGGCTTGGTCACGTCTACCTCGTAGTCGATGCCGCAAGCCGAATCGAAATTAAATGTATAGTACTGGAAACCAGTGCGTTGCTGGTCTTCCTTGGCATCGTCGTTCAGGCGTAAAACATGGTCGCTTGGCGATTTCATTGTATTGGTCCACATGTCGTACGAGAACTCAAGGTGCTTTCTGATTTCCTCGCCTGTCATGCGGAGAACAAAAAGCAGATTCTCAAATCGATACAGCTTGAACATATCAGCCTGAGTCACCTCGCCAGCATCGATTGTGGTGTCGAATGCCAAGGGGGCATTGAATGAAATATCGGCTTTAGATATGCTCATTTGCAGATTGTGAATCAAGTCGGTAAATGCCGAGTTGCCAAAGAAACTCTCTCGAGTATAGATGGGCTGCTTGAAGTAGCCGATTCGCTTACTTACATAATCCTTAACCTCGTTGATAGTAGGTTGAAAGTGTGCAAGCATCTTCTTGTCTATTTTTTCGTCGAGCACATTGATGATGTTGCCCTTAATCTGTTTCTTCGACAGTTTCCCATCCTTATAGGTAAGGGTAATCTCTGCCTCAGCAACATTGGCCACATAGCACGAAGGATCTATACATAATACCTTCTCGCCAGCCTTATTGGTAATAAACATGTTGTGAACCTGATGGTCGTGACCAAAGAAGATGACATCGAAACCTGGAACCTCGCGGGCTACAGATTCTGTAGCGTTTTCCTCGTATTCGTCAGTATTGATACCACCATCAAGTCCAGAATGGAACAGACCGAAAATCAGGTCGGGCTTTTCATTCTCCTTCACATACTTAATCCACTTCTTGGCGCAGGCGGTCATCTCTTCAAACTCCAGACCTTTCCAGATAGACTTATTGAGCCAGTTGGGAATGGCAGGAGTAAGCATGCCGATTACTACTATCTTTACGCCATCTTTATAGTGAACTGAATAGGGCTTCAGTCCTGTGTAAATGTGTTCAGGACGGGCTGCTGCATTCTTATACTCCTCCTTAACGATGTTTGCACCCAGCAATGGGCAGCGAACCTCACGTATCCACTTGTCGTACACCTTATGACCTGGCTCAATGTCGTGATTGCCCACTGTTTCGGCATCATAATTCATATAGTTGATGACCGAGGCTGCAATATTCTCATTCTCAGGCATCACATAATTCGACCAGTAAACACATGGTTGACCTTGCAGTATGTCACCATTGTCTATCAGCAGGAAGTGATCTTCGCCATACTTCTTGCGCTGCTGTTTGATATAGGTGTTGGCACGTGTAAGTGTACCCCTGATAGGTTTCTTCTCCATGAAGTCGTAGGGGAAGAAATGTCCATGCACGTCGCTAGTCTCTACGACCTTAATCTTTACGGTCTTAGAGTCCTTTGCCTCTATTGTCATAACTGATAACAGTGTGGAAATCAGTAGGATATAAATCTTATTCATCTACGTTGTTATTGTTTCGCGTGCAAAATTACACAATAAAATTGATATACCCAAACTTTTATTAAATTATTTTAGAGTGTTGACTGGCACATTTTTTGCAGGAAAACTCGAAAAAGAAATAGGAGGGTATTATTATGGCATTCATTGATTATTACAAGATTTTAGGCGTAGACAAGACTATACCGCAGAAGGATGTAAAGAAGGCTTACTTGAAACGTGCCAAGCAGTTTCATCCCGATTTGCATCCTGATGACCCAAAGGCTCAGGCCAAATTCCAGGCTTTGCAGGAAGCTTACGATGTGATAGGCGATCCTGAGAAGCGAAAGAAGTATGACCAATATGGCGAAAAGTGGCGTGAAGCCGAACAGTTTCAGGGGTTTGGCGGAGGTCAGGCAGGAGGCAATCCGTTTAGTGGGTTCGACTTCAGCAACTTCCAGAGCGGAGGCGGATTCTCATCGTTCTTCCAAGACCTGTTCGGACGCAAAGGCCAACCTGGTGGAGGCTTTGGTGGATTCCAAGGTTTTGGCGGTGCCCGTCAGACTCGTACACATAGCGGCGAGATGAACGCGAATGTTACGATAGATCTTTACACAGCATTGCTTGGTGGTGAGGTGATTGTAACACTATCGAATGGCTCGAAGCTTAAGCTGAAAATTAAGCCCGAAACGCAGCCTGGCACTAAGGTCCGACTGCGTGGTAAGGGGTATGATAGAGGCGATGGAACCTTTGGAGATCTCATCATTACCTATCAAGTAAAACTTCCGACAAATCTGACTGAGCGTCAGAAGGACTTGTTACGCCAAGTGCTTCAGTAGGAATTCCTCTGCACGGGTCAGATCCTCAGGGGCGTCGATACCTACTGTTTCGATATCAGTCATACCCACACGGATACGATAACCATTCTGCAACCAGCGTAATTGCTCCAGGCTCTCTGCTTTTTCCAGACTGCTCTGGGGCAGTTTTGTTACTTCGGCTAAAATCTCACGGCGATAAGCATATACTCCAAGATGTTTAAGGAATGGGTACTCGCCAAACCACTCATCGCGCTCTTTACCTCTTATATAAGGTATAACGCTACGACTGAAATATAGAGCGAACCCGCGATTATCGGTAACAATCTTTGGCGAATTGGGATTCTCGATGGCATCGATTGACTCAAAATGTTTTCCAAGTGTACCTATCTGGGTTTCGGGTGTGTCGAAGAGATGCATCAGGGTTTCAATCTGAGAAGGCTGGATGAAAGGTTCATCACCCTGAACGTTGATTACTACAATGTTATCTCTTTCCTCTTTATTGCGTCCATCCGGTTGCAAGCGTCCTTCGGCCGAGCGCCACTTTCCACTTTCCTCAAGCTTTTCTACAGCCTCCTCTATACGGTCGGTACCACTCTTGTGGTCGACACGGGTCATTACGGCCTTTCCGCCGAAACCAATGACTGCGTCGAAAATGCGCTGATCGTCGGTAGCCACATATACATCATCGAGCACGCTTTTAACCTGCTCATACACTCTCTGAATTACTGGTTTTCCGCCCAGTATTGCAAGCGGCTTGCCCGGATATCTTGTAGAAGCATAACGGGCAGGAATAATAGCCATAAACTTCATAACGGGTGCAAAGGTAAATAAAAAAACTGATGAAAACGCAAAAACTTATAAAATAATAGGTAAGTAATTTGCGCACCTCGATTATTTTGTTTAAATTTGCACACTAAAATAGGATTATTATCAAAATGTATATAAATAAAATATCGATTATAGCACTAACATTGCTCCTGCCATTCACTGCAGAAGCACAGAAGATAACACTAGGTTCGACCACAACTAAGGATGGTGGCGAGTATCAGGGCGAAACGGTTATGGGTAAACCTCATGGTAAAGGTAAGGCTGTATATAAAAACGGCAACTGGTATGAGGGAGAATACGTGAAAGGCAAGCGTCAGGGTTTTGGTATATACTCATTCTTTGATGGCGAGAAATACGAGGGCGAATGGTTTCAGGATCAGCAGCACGGCAAGGGTACATATTATTTCCTTAATAACAATCGCTATGACGGCTTGTGGTTCCGCGATTATCAGCAGGGACACGGCATAATGTACTATTATAATGGCGACAAATATGACGGCGAATGGAAACAGGATAAGCGTTCGGGATATGGAATCTACACCTTTGCCAGTGGCGCATATTATAAGGGCTACTGGATGAACGACAAGAAAAACGGAAAAGGCGTCTATGATTGGGGCGACGGATCTGTATATGATGGCGACTGGAAGGATAACATGCGTTCGGGCAAGGGTATTTTCAAGTATGCCGGAGGCGATGAATATATTGGTCCCTGGACTGATGATGAGATGAATGGCCGAGGGATATATAAATTCCAGAATGGTGATGTGTACGAAGGTGACTACGTGAAGGGTGAACGTACAGGTCAGGGCATCTTCAAGTATGCTAATGGCGATAAGTATACGGGCCAGTTTTTCAGAGGCGACAAGCAAGGTCAAGGAACGTTTGTATGGCAGAATGGCGATACCTATGTAGGCCAGTGGAAGGCCGACAGACAGGAGGGTCGTGGCAAGCTGACCAAAAAGGGTGGTGACACCGTTGAAGGAACTTTCAAGGCTGGTCAGCCCAATGGTGAATGCGTAGTTCGTTTCTCTGATGGTTCAAAGTTCAAGGGCATTTTTAAGAATGGCCGGCGTAATGGTGCTGCTGTCGAGGAAGATAAGGATGGAAGTCGTTTCGAAGGTACATATCTGGACGATGTTCGTGATGGAAATTTCGTTGAGAAAGACCGCAATGGCAAGGTTACTGCACAAGGAACCTATACCAGAGGACACAGGCAGACAAATTAACAAACAACTTAAATATTTACCAATTATGATTATTGATACTATTGAAAATCTCGGCAAGTACACAACGCTCAATCCGTTGTTTGCCGATGTGGTGGAGTTCTTAAAGAATAACGATCTTCACACCATGGAGGAGGGTAAATGCACAATCAAGGGGAACGACCTGTTTGTGAATGTGCAGGTGGCCAAGCAGCGCACAACAGATACTGCAATTATAGAGACGCATATCAACATGATTGATGTACAGATTCCTATCACATGTGCTGAGACATTCGGATATTCGCCTCTGTGTGATCTCCCTGAGTTTGAGTATAATGCTGAGAAGGATATCACCAAGTATGGCGACACCAAGCCTCAGACTTATGTCACAATTAATCCTGGACAGTTTGTCATCTTCTTCCCACAAGATGGTCATGCTCCATGCATCATCGAGAAAAGTGAAATAAAGAAAGCTATTTTCAAAGTAAAAGCATAATATAACTATGGAAACGAAGAAAAAATCAGTAAAAAAGCCTGCTGCTAAGAAGGCTTCGACAGTAAAAAAGACTGCACCTGTACAGCCAGAACATATTGGCCTTGTACGTAACGACTCTTGGTTGGAACCTTTCGAGGATGCTATCCGTGGGCGTCATGACCATGCCGTATGGAAGATTAACCAACTGACACAGAATGGTAAATATACACTTAGTCAGTTTGCTTCTGGTCATTTGTATTTCGGTCTTCACAAGTTGACTAAAGGATGGGTATTCCGCGAGTGGGCACCTAATGCTACGGATATTTATCTGATCGGCGATTTCAATAATTGGCGAGAGGACGAGAAGTATCGTTGCAAGCGCATTGAGGGTACTGGCAACTGGGAACTGAAACTCAGCGAAAAAGCTCTGAAACATGGTCAACTTTACAAGATGAAGGTAAAGTGGAATGGGGGAGAAGGCGAGCGTATCCCAGCATGGTGCCGTCGCGTAGTCCAGGATGATAACACTAAGATATTCTCTGCCCAGGTTTGGAATCCTGAGAAGAAATATGAGTTCAAGAAGAATAACTTCAAACCCAAGAAGAATCCATTGCTCATATACGAGTGCCATGTTGGAATGGGCCAGGATGCCGAGAAGGTTGGTTCGTATAAGGAGTTTAAGGATAATGTATTGCCGCGTGTAATCAAGGATGGCTATAACTGTATTCAGGTAATGGCTATTCAGGAGCATCCATATTATGGATCGTTTGGCTATCACGTATCGTCGTTCTTTGCCCCATCAAGCCGTTTCGGAACTCCTGAAGATCTTAAGGAACTCATCGATACTGCCCATAAGAATGGTGTGGCTGTAATTATGGATATCGTTCATTCTCATGCAGTTAAGAATGAGGTTGAGGGTCTTGGCAATCTGGCTGGCGATCCAAACCAGTTCTTCTATCCTGGTGATCGTCATGAGCACCCGGCTTGGGATTCGCTCTGCTTCGATTACGGCAAGGACGACGTGCTCCACTTCCTGCTCTCTAACTGTAAGTACTGGCTTGAGGAGTTTAAGTTCGATGGTTTCCGTTTTGATGGTGTAACATCTATGCTTTATTACTCTCACGGACTAGGTGAGGCATTTGGTGGATATGGCGACTACTTCAACGGACATGAGGATGATAATGCAATCTGCTATCTTACCTTGGCCAATAAGTTGATTCATGAGGTTAATCCTGACGCAATAACTATCGCAGAGGAAGTATCTGGTATGCCTGGTCTTGCTGCTAAGTTTGAGGATGGCGGCTATGGTTTCGACTATCGTATGGCGATGAATATACCTGATTATTGGATTAAGACTATTAAAGAGGTACGCGATGAGGATATCAATGTATGCTCTATCTTCTGGGAGGTAAAGAATCGTCGTCCTGACGAGAAGACTATCTCTTATTGCGAGAGTCATGATCAGGCACTTGTGGGCGACAAGACTATCATCTTCCGCTTGATTGATGCCGATATGTATTGGCATTTTGCCAAGAAGGATGTGAACGATATTGCTCAGCGTGGTATAGCTTTGCATAAGATGATTCGTCTAGTTACCGCCGCTGCCATCAATGGTGGCTACCTGAACTTTATGGGTAACGAGTTTGGACATCCAGAGTGGATCGACTTCCCTCGCGAAGGTAATGGCTGGAGCTATAAGTATGCCCGTCGCCAGTGGAACTTGGTAGATAATAAGGATCTTTGCTATCACTGGTTGGGCGACTTCGATCGTGAGATGCTAAAGGTAATCAAGAGTGTTCGTAATTTCCAGAATACGCCTGTTACAGAGATTTGGCACGATGATGGCGATCAGGTTCTCTGCTTTATGCGTGGTGATTTGATATTTGTATTCAACTTCTCGCCCACACGTAGTTATACTGATTATGGATTCCTGGTTCCAACAGGTTCGTATAAAGTGGTGCTTAATACCGATTCGAAGGACTTTGGCGGAAACGGATTTGCTGATGATACTGTAACTCACTTCACAAACTTTGATCCTCTTTATGTTGAGGATCATAAGGAGTGGCTTAAACTCTATATCCCGGCTCGTTCGGCCGTTGTATTGAAGAAAATTTAAATATGAATTATCGTAAAAAGAAACAGGATGATAGCGCAACGACCGTACGTATGGTGTGCGCTATCGTTTTTATACTCTTTTCGTGGTGCTGGCTGTTTTTCTTTCAGTACGACTTACTGATAATGGCCCAGCACGTTTTAAGTCATGGGCTTACGCATTACAATCGCTTGATTGGTGCCATAGTCATTACGGTGGTTCTGTTGCTGCTCCAAAATGCGGTGTTTAAGGTTACTCGCCTAAGCAAGAGCTTCTATGCGCTAACCTTCTTTCCTTCGATGTTGGCACTAGGTATGCTTACCAACATCATTCCAGATCCTGATGGGGGGATTACTCATGAGTTTCCTGGTTGGATGGGGCTTGTTGTTCTCATTGCATGGGGAGCGGTTTCATACGTGGTAAACAAATTACAGGAACTAGACGATGCTCCTAATCCCAATCTCTTTTCACGTACGATGTGGATGAATCTGCTCATTATGGTATTTATGATGATGAGTGTTGCAGGCATTGGCAATACAAATGCAGTCTTCCATTATCGCATGAGAGCAGAGAGAAGTCTGCTTGATGGTGATATTGAGGGAGCACTTGCGGCTGGCAATAAGTCGCTGGAGTGTGACGAGAATCTTGTTATGCTCCGTATGCATGCTTTAGCTCGTCAGGGTACACTTGGTGAAAAGTTGTTCGAATATAAGGTCTGTGGTTCGAGCAAGACTATACTTCCCACCGACAGTTCTTCTGTATTGATGTTATATCCTAAGGATAGCATCTACAAGTTTATAGGTGCTGTACCCGCTTACAATATGGAACCTATGCATTATCTTAAGTTAGTTCAGCGCAGAGATTCAGTACAGCGAAAGGTTGTGACGGATTATCTTCTTTCTGGCTATCTAATTGATAAGGAGATTGATACTTTTGCTCGCGAGGTGAAAAAGCATTATGCACTTAACGATAGCTTGCCCAAGCATTATCGTGAGGCTTTGGTGCTATATGACCATCTTCGCTCAAAACCCGTTGCTGTTTATCGCAATGCTGTGATGGATGAGGACTACGACAATTTCCGTGAGTTGCGTAATAAGTATCCTCAGAAGATGGAGCAGAAAGGAAAAATGGCCGAGCAATATTTTGGTACCTATTGGTACTACTACTGGTATGAGTAAAAATAAAGCCTCTCGGAAATGCGGGAGGCTTTTATAATCGTTATTTGTAGAGATATCGTTTAATACTCTTCTTTGGGGTCTTCTCAAACTCATCCATGTGAATCTCGATTTCAGAGATTTTCTCGTATGCAGGAATAAGTTCATTGAGACCATTGCGGTTCTGTTCCATAATGTTCTTCAGGTCTTCTTCAGAGAATCCCAAGTTCTTAGCTTCGTCTATATCTGGATGAACCAATGCCACAAGTTTGTTATCGCGCTGAACCACGATGCTCTCAATTACCATGGTCATTGAGTTAAGTTTATCCTCGATTTCCTCTGGATAGATGTTCTGTCCGTTAGGTCCGAGCAGCATATTCTTTGAACGTCCATTGATGTACACATTTCCATCGTCATCCATTGTTCCAAGGTCACCTGTGTGATACCATCCGTCACGGTCAATAGTTTCGGCAGTAGCCTCAGGATTCTTATAGTAGCCCAGCATAACATTCGGACCTTTAGTTAGAATCTCGCCTGGAATGCGCTGTGGATCAGGCGAAACAATCTTTACTTCCTGATGCAGTGCCGCGCAACCACACGAACCTGGTGCAAACGTATGCCAATCGCGATAGCAGATGATTGGAGCACACTCTGTAGCGCCATAGCCAACAGTATATGGGAAGTCGATACGTTTCAAGAATCGTTCTACCTCCTGATTAAGTGCAGCACCACCTATGATTACCTCGTACATGTTGCCACCGAAGGCTTTGAGCACTTCTTGACATATCATCTCGCGTACCTTCTTTGAGATTACAGGCATTTGGAGTAGCAAGCGCATACGATTGTTTTGAATCTTGGGGAATACCTTCTTGCGGATAATCTTCTCGATAATAAGAGGAACTGCAATTACGATTCTTGGACGTATCTCGGCCAAAGCCTGTGCAATAATAGCTGGCGAAGGAACACGATTCAAATAGTACACATGACAACCATGCAAGAACTCGAATATGAATTCGAACGCCATGCCATACATGTGAGCCATTGGCAACATTGAGATTACTTTGTCGCCGGCTTTGATAGTGGTGCCAAGTACACTCATGGCGAAATCGAAGTTTGACCAAAGTGCACGATAGGGTAGCATTACGCCTTTTGAGAATCCTGTTGTTCCACTGGTGTAGTTGATTACAGCCAGTTCTTCTGAACTCTGCTCCTGATAGTAGCTTACGTGTTCCTTACGGAAATACTTTGGGAATCTCTTTCCGTATAACTCATTAAGATGCTCACGGGCATAAGTAAGCTTGTCTGTGCGTGATACCATCAATGAGTAGTCTGGATTGTTGATGATACCTTCGAGTGTGGGCATAGCCTGGGGATCGATAATTGTAGCCACATGGTCTCCCACAAAGAGCAGTCTCGCCTCTGAGTGGTTTACGATGTTGTGTACCTGTTCTGCATTAAACTCATGCAGAATGGGTACAGCGATAGCACCATAGGTGAGTGTGGCTAGGAATGCCACTGCCCATTGTGATGAATTACGGCCGCAGAGAGCAATCTTGTCGCCCTTCTGAATTCCGCTGTTTTCGAAAAGTATGTGTAACTTCTCGATTTTTCTGGCTACGTCATGAAACTGTAGCGTCTGTCCCTTATAGTCGGTCAGCGCATCGCGATCCCAATTATCAATGATACTCTTCTGTATCAGAGCGTTAAAACTAGGTATATGTTCCATAAGCTATTAGTTATTCTTATATAGGTAGCGTTTTATACTTTTCTTTGGCGTCTTGGCGAATTCTTCATCTTGAAGTTCAATTGCCGAGATGCGACTATAAGCAGGCAGAATGCTATTCAACTCCTGACGGTTCTGCTCCATAATGTTTTCCAATTCCTCGCTTGTAAAGCTTACAACCTCATCTTTGTCTGGATGAACAAGTGCAACTAGTTTATCACCACGCTGAACTATCAGGCTCTCAGAAACCATAGCCATAGTATTCAGCTTATCTTCGATTTCCTCTGGATATACATTCTGTCCATTAGCTCCCAGCAGCATATTCTTAGAGCGTCCTCGGATAAATATGTGTCCTGTTTCGGCCATAGTGCCAAGGTCGCCAGTGTGATACCATCCATCCTTGTCGATTGCTTCGTTTGTAGCTTCTTCGTTAAGATAATATCCTAACATCAGGTTGGTGCCTTTGGTTACAATCTCACCTGGTATATTCTGTGGGTCGGGACTAAGAATCTTTACCTCCATGCGGTCAACAGGTGTGCCGCATGATCCATTTATGAAATCATGATAATCGCTGAATGAAATAAGTGGTGCACACTCTGTAGTGCCATATCCTACAGTGATAGGAAATCCTATCGATGTGAGGAACTCCTCAACCTCTTTTGACAATGGAGCTCCACCTACGATAACCTCATATAGATTTCCTCCGAAGGCATTATATACTTCTTTGCAAATACGGTTCTTGACCTTCTTGCTGACCACTGGCATACTGAGGAGTAGGCGCATGCGATTGTTCTGTATCTTTGGGAATACCTTCTTACGGATAATCTTCTCAATAATCAATGGTACTGTAATAATGCAAG
Organism: uncultured Prevotella sp.; assembly: GCA_900322175.1. Classification (GTDB taxonomy): domain Bacteria; phylum Bacteroidota; class Bacteroidia; order Bacteroidales; family Bacteroidaceae; genus Prevotella. The sequence continues at coordinate 17,395 of ONYZ01000014.1, read as the reverse complement.
CAGGCTTAACTGTAGCAAACGCTTCGGCGATGATGGCGGGGCTCGGGAGTCGTGTCAAAAAGAATAGGTGACATCCGTTGCAGAATCCAAAAAGGAATTCTACTGCCATACCGTACATGTGTGCCATCGGCAGAATGCTCAGCATGTTGTCGCCGGCCTTAACGTTACGACCAAGCACTCGCATGATAAACTCTACGTTGCCCCAAAGTGCACGATATGGTAGCATAACCCCTTTAGAGAATCCTGTAGTACCGCTGGTATAGTTTATCATCGATAACTCTTCGGCCGTATCTACGTGGTAGTGCACATGTTCGGCTCTGAATGCCTTGGGATATTTGCTGCCAAACATCATATTAAGATGTTCGCGCGCGTACGTAATCTTCTCCGATCTCGAAATATACAGAGAGAAGTCGGGGAGATTAAGAATTGCCTCAAGGGCTGGCATTGCTTCTGAATTGATAGTCTTTACAGCAAAATCTCCAATAAACAAGAGTCTGGAACCCGAATGATTCACAATATTCTGAATCTGCTCGCCATTAAACTCGTGCAGAATGGGTACTGCAACGGCTCCATAGGTGAGAGTAGCCAGAAAAGCAACAGCCCAGTGGGCAGAGTTGCGTCCGCAGATTGCAATCTTGTCGCCCTTTACTACACCACTGTTCTCGAACAATATATGAATTTTCTCGATTTTGCGTGCAACGTCGTGATACTGGAGCGTAATGCCCTGATAATCAGTAAGGGCATCATGGTCCCAGTTGTTCACTATGGCTTTTTGTATTAAAGCATTAAAACTGCTAAATTCTTCCATGAAAACTGCACAATTTTTTAAATTTTGTGCAAAGGTAATGCATTTTTTGCACACTACCAAATGTTTTTGTGCAATTTTTCAAAAAAATTATTCGTAACGCATCGATTTCGCAGGGTGAATGTGCGAAATCAGGAAACTTGGAGCTATCAAAACGAATACACAGATAAGCAATGTGGCAAAATTGATTATGGCAATTAGCGGAATGTTGAGTTCCATTGGAGCTTCGCTTACATAGTATGTCTGTGGGTCGAGTGTGATAATTCCAGTATACTGCTGAATCAATACCAGACCAATGCCTACGATGTTGCCCCATAGCAGTCCTTGGCTGATAATGAATACAGAAAACCACAAGAATGTATGGCGGACTGTGTTGTTTCTTGCGCCGAGTGCCTTTAGGATACCAATCATCTGTGTTCGTTCCAATATAATTATCAGCAGTCCGCTTATCATCGTGAAGCCCGCCACGCAAACCATAAGAGCAAGGATTATCCACACATTTATGTCGAGAAGTTCGAGCCAAGAGAATACCTGTGGATATAGTTCGTAGATAGTGTCTGTTGTGAGAGCATTTCCCTGTTCGTCGCTTGTGCGATTAACATCATCGATAAAGTGATCGGCTGTTTCGTTCAGGTGGTCGAACTCTTTTACTACAACCTCAATACCTGTGGCCTGATTTTCTGTCCAACCATTTAATTTGTTGGCCGTGTACAGGTCGGTGAAGCATAGTGTCTCGTCGAATCGAGTCATGTTGGTTTGGTATATCCCGCTTATAGTGAACTTGCGGGTCCTGACATCTTCGCCATCGATAAAGTAGCCAAACACTCGATCGCCTGCTTTCAAACGCATCTTGTCGGCGATCATCTTAGAAATGAGTAGCTTGTAGTGGCTAGTTGAGTCGCTGAACTCGGGGATTGAGCCTTGAGTAAGATGCTTGTGCAGGAATGTGGTGTCGTATTCTGCAGCTATGCCTTTAAAAGCTACTCCAAGAAAGTCATTGTCCGTTTTCAGTATACCTTGAGTAGTGCTGAATCTTTCGGCGTGTGCCACACCATATATCGACTTGATGGCATTCATTAAGCTGTCATTGGCACAGATGGGATGTGGATCGCTTCCGCTGTAGTTCATGACGTTGTGTACCTGGATATGACTGCCAAATCCCACCACCTTGTCGCGTATGGTGTGTTTGAATCCAAGTACCACGCTAACAGTAACTATCATTACTGCCAGACCTATAGCTACTCCGATGGTCGCTATACGAATAACCGGGCGACTAACTTTGCGTTTGTCGCCCTGATCGCTATATATTCGTTTGGCTATGTATAATGGTAGATTCATTCTTCGTCTACTCGTCCGGGATACTGTTCAAGGGCCTTGCGGAGCACTACTAATGCGCGCTCAAGGTCTTCCTTCTTCAGTACGTAGGCTATACGAACCTGATTGATACCTGCTCCTGGGGTAGTGTAGAATCCTGCAGCAGGAGCCATCATTACCGTCTCGCCCTCATACTCAAACTCCGACAGACACCAGCGACAGAACTTCTCTGCGTCATCAACAGGCAGTTTTGCTACTGTGTAGAATGCACCCATTGGTATTGGTGAGTAAACACCTGGTATACGATTCAGACCGTCGATTAGACATTTACGACGCTCAACGTACTCATCGTAAACGTCACGATAATAGTCTTCAGGTGCATCAAGAGATGCCTCAGCTACAATCTGTCCGATAAGTGGGGGGGAAAGGCGGGCCTGACAGAATTTCATTACAGCTTTGCGAACCTCTGCATTCTTTGTGATAAGTGCTCCGATGCGAATACCGCACTCAGAGTAACGTTTTGATACCGAGTCGATAAGGATGACATTCTGCTCGATGCCCTCCAAATGGCAGGCTGAGATATATGGCGATCCAGTATATATGTACTCGCGATACACCTCGTCTGAGAACAAGTATAGGTCGTACTTCTTAACCAGATCGCGAATCTGGTTCATCTCACGACGTGTATAAAGATAACCTGTTGGGTTGTTTGGATTACATATCATAATAGCGCGCGTACGCTCATTGATAAGTTCTTCGAATTTTTCAACCTTAGGGAGCGAGAAACCTTCTTCGATAGTTGTAGCGATGGTGCGGATTTTGGCTCCCGCAGAGATTGCAAATGCCATATAGTTGGCGTAAGCTGGCTCTGGTACAATGATCTCGTCTCCTGGATTCAGACAACTCAAGAATGCAAATAGCACGGCCTCACTACCGCCGCTGGTAATAATGATATCGTCGGCTGTTACGTTGATGTTGTACTTTGCATAATAGTCAACCAGTTTTTCACGATAACTCTGATAACCCTGCGAGGGTGAATACTCCAGGATTTCACGGTCTATCTGCTTCAGGGCATCAAGTCCAACTTGCGGAGTTGGCAGGTCTGGCTGACCGATGTTCAGGTGGTACACTTTAGTACCTCTCTTTTTTGCGGCTACTGCTAGAGGAGCTAGCTTTCTGATTGGTGACTCAGGCATCTCTAGTCCGCGAACTGATATCTCAGGCATCTTTCAATTTTACGATTTTATAATTTACTATTTGACTATTTTGCGGTGCAAAGGTACTAAAATATTTTTAAAACGTGCTTTTTTTCGATTTATTTGTTTACTTTTGCAGCGAATTTTCTGCTTGCAGGATTAAATATGGTAAAAAGTAAATTGTCTAATTGTATATTTAAGAGGTGAATTTTGAGGAATTATTAGAAACGCGTGACGTCAGAAAAACCACTAAAGTACGTCTTCCTTACGGCTACTTCTATAAGCGGTTGATTGATGGGAAATACTCTAACTTCGTGGAGTTTCATGACGAGGTTGCCGATAACGTTGCGTTTAGCAATTGTGTTCGCACCGAGGCTGCCGATATGGAGAAGGTGACCAACAAGCATCAGCTACACTTCGTACCCAACGAGGGTGACGGAGGTGTGTATGCTATTGCCGTTGAGGTAGGTAACTTTATAACGTTCGAGCAGTTGCTTAATGAGAATCCCTCTATGATAGCCCGTGAGGAATTTGCTAATGATACCCTGCATGATTTAGCCGAACTTACCCAACAACTCAATGAAAAGGGTGTGTTTCATGTATGTTTTGCTCCTTGTAGCGTATTTGCCCGTAAGAATGATTCATCAGTTCGTTTGCTTTGTCACGGGTCTTTTTATGCTAAGTTAGACCAGGAAATACTTTATGATGGGGTAGAAGACTTTGTTGCTCCAGAGGTTTTGGCTGGTGGCGAGATTACGGCTTGTGCAGATGTGTATTCTTTGGCAAAGTTTGTTGCTTGGCTATATCATTCGGCAGAATTACCTTTCGAGTGGCGTAGGGTTATTGCCAAGGCAACGGCTGAGGAGCCAGAACGCCGCTATCAGAGTGTTTATGATTTTTATAATGCTCTTATCAATCATAAGAATATGCGTCGCACAGCTTTAGTTGGCTTTGCTGCTATTGCGATTGCATTGGCTATTGTGGGCGGTTACTTCTATATGCTGCCACAGCCTGAAGCGGTAGAGTATGTGAAAGCAGTAGAAGAGCCGATTCCAGAAGATATGCTTGACGAAGATAATGAGTTGTATGGTCTAGGGGCTGATGCCGACTCGGCTACTATCGCTGCTATTGTTGCAAAGCAGATGCACATGAAGGATTCGATTTCTGTCGATGAGAAGAAAATGAAGGAATATGATGCCAAGGCCGAACAGATATTCCGAAAGCAATTCACAAAAGAGGCCGACCGTATATTGTCTAAGGTATATAACAATGACAAGATGAATCTGTCGGAAAAGGATTTTATGGCGCGTAGTCGTAATATGACAGAGGAACTGGCTAAAGTAGAACAGGAATTAGCCAAATCATCGAATCTTGGAAATGAGCGTTCGCAGCGTATAGCCAGCGAGATTATCGATCAGCTTACAGCCAAGAAAATGGAAGCACTCGATAAAGATTATTTAGGAATTAAAAAGAATAAAACAGAGAAGAAATGAGAAGTAGAACAGCAATGTGGTTTGAATGCAAGATTCGTTACGAGAAGGTAATGGAGGATGGCTTGCAGAAGAAGGTAATTGAGAATTATGTTGTCGACGCACTCAGCTTTAGCGAAGCAGAAACACGTATCACAGAGGAGATGTCGGCATATATCAGCGGTGAGTTTGAAGTAGCTGATATCAAGATAGCTGCCTATAAGGAGATTTTCTTTACCGAAGATAATATCGCAGATAAGTGGTACAAGGCTAGGCTGCAGTTCATTACTATTGATGAGAAGACTGAGAAGGAGAAGCGTAGCAATGTAAACTATCTGGTGCAGGCAGGTTCTATGAACGGTGCTATGAAGAACATCGACGAGGTTATGGGGGGTACGATGATTGACTACGTTATCGCATCTGTAGCCGAGACAACTCTGATGGATGTTTTTGAGTATGGCAAGAAGAACGACAAGCCAGAATACGAGCAGCAGTAATGATGGATTACGACGTTAAATCTCATCTGCACGAGGTAATAGACCATTTGCCACAGGGCGTTCGCCTTGTGGCAATCTCTAAGTATCACCCCAACGAGTATATTGAGGCTGCATACGAGGAGGGACAGCGTGTGTTTGGCGAGAGCCATGAGCAGGAACTTCGTCTTAAACATCAGTCGCTACCTCAGAATATTGAATGGCACTTTATTGGTCATTTGCAGACTAATAAGGTTAAGTATATCGCTCCTTACGTAACGATGATTGAGGCTGTCGACTCTTTAAAGTTGTTGCGTGAAATCAATAAGCAGGCTGAGAAGTGTGCTCGATGTATCAAGGTGCTTCTTGAGCTACATATAGCCGAGGAGGCAACCAAGTATGGCCTGACGCTCAATGACTGTCGCGAACTGTTGGCTGCAGGCGAGTGGCGTGATATGCATCATGTGCAGATTTGTGGTGTTATGATGATGGCTTCGCTCACCGACGATACCGATCAGATTCGTCGCGAAATGCAGACTGCCCGTGATTTCTTTGATGAGGTCAAGGCGCAGTATTTTGCCGATGACGAGGCCTTCTGTGAGCGTTCATGGGGTATGAGCGATGATTATCCCATCGCCCTCGAAACCGGTTCGACAATGATTCGTGTGGGTACTAAGATTTTTGGTCCCCGCGTTTATTAAAATAGTATTGCCCGCGCTTACGCGTAACTTTTCCAAAGTTTATCGCATGGGTTGGGCAGTAGTGATAACATGCAAGGCATGATGTGCACCGTCCGTTATGAATCCACTCGGGCGGTGTTCCTTGTATATTGTCCACAGGACATACCTTGACACACTTGCCGCACTTTATGCATACGTCCTCATCTACCGTAAACTTTTTGTCGGTAACCATTTTGGCATTAAAATATCCACCGATAACGTACGAGTAGAGTCGGGGAGTAGCTCCTTTCTCCAGTTCTTCCACGCCGGTGCGTCGATTGCGTATACATTCGATTATGTGTGGCAGTTGCTGGCGGGCTTTTGCTATCTTCTGATGTTCCTTTTCCTCTGTGTCTGTATACATAAATGGCAGACATACATAGCTTTCGGGCATAATGACCGAGAACAATGCTGAGGCTCGTAGTCCAACCTTTGCCAGGTCTTTGTTCAGTATTGTCATCGTCTCGCCCATATTGTCACCGCAGGTAGTTACTGCCCAGCAGTAACGTGATTCTACCTTCAGCTTGCTGATAAACTCGCGTACGATCCTTGGTGGTTGCCACCCGTGAGTAGGGAAACAGAAACCAATTGTTTCTTTATCATCGATTGTATAATCATACTTGTTGTCTCTGATGGCATCTGGGATAAATACCTGTTCCTCGCCGATAGCTTGGGCTATCTGCTCTGCTACCCACCGGGTATTGCCTGTACCTGAAAAAAAGAATAACATATAGCAGGTTTATAGAAAAAACTTCTGGAATTCACTCTCAAAGTTGGGCGTCAGCATACCCTGACCGATAGCCTCGCGTATCTCGTCCATGGTCCAGAACCGTCCTCCGTCTAGTTCTTTGGCCGAAGGAGTTACGGGACCATCGTATGTAGTGCGGTTTACATATACTAATTCACGTTCGCGTTTGCTATCGAATACATATTTGCCCACTCGCTCAGGAACAAACTCTGTGATGCCAATTTCTTCGCGTACCTCACGTACTAAGGCTTGCTCAGGTGTTTCGCCCAAGTCGATATGTCCGCCTACGCTAGTATCCCACTTGCCTGGCTGAATGTCCTTCCAGTCTGGTCGGCGCTGAAGATACACTTCGCCTTTGCTGTTGAATACATGCAGATGTACTACGGCATGTAGCAGTCGCGAGCCGTTGTGGCACTCGCCTCGTGTAGCCGATCCTATTACGTTTCCCTCTTCGTCTACTAATGGGAACTTCTCTTCGCTATTATCTTTCATATACTATAATTCATACGTTTTGCGGTGCAAAGATACTAATTAGTGATCAAAATAAGGCTTTTATTTGGCAATTATCTTAAAAAATACTTATCAGATATATCAATAAAGGTGTTTTTTTTGTAATTTTGCAGCCGAAATGAAGAAATGGTTGATGATTGCAGATGGTAAAGAGATATTTTATTTGGCTGAGTTATGATGGTACCAACTATCATGGATGGCAGGTGCAACCTAATGGTGTATCTGTTCAGGGTGAACTGCAACGGGTGCTGTCTACTCTGCTGCGACAGGATATCAGTATAACAGGTGCTGGGCGTACCGATGCAGGTGTGCATGCTAGAGTAATGGCGGCCCACTTTGATCACTATGGCGAGATTGACTGCAAGCAGTTGGCTTATAAGATGAATCGTATGCTGGCAGGCGATATTGTGATAGATAGGATAGAGGAGGTCTCGCCAGAGTTGCATGCTCGTTTCTCGGCTACTGAGCGTACGTATCATTATTATATACATACGCGTAAGAATCCTTTCTTGCGTCACTATTCGTGCGAGATACATTACCCGCTAGATTTCGAGAAGATGAACGAGGCAGGCAGAATACTTACTACGTATAAGGATTTTGGGGCATTCTGCAAGGCGCATAGCGATGTGAAGACCACTCTGTGCAATGTTACGCGTGCCGAGTGGATACAAACGGGTGAGACTACGTGGTATTTCGTTATCACAGCAAATAGATTCTTAAGAAATATGGTGCGTGCTGTAGTGGGGACACTAGTGGATGTAGGTCGCGGCCGATTGACAATAGAAGATTTTAGAAAAGTAATAGAGGGTAAAAAGCGAACAGAAGCTGGCGACTCGATGCCTGGCAACGCGCTGTTCCTCGAAGTTGTTAGGTATTAGTATATATGTGGTTAATTTTAGCTTTTATGTCGGCAGCTTTGTTGGGCTGCTATGATTCGTTGAAGAAACATGCTCTGAGGGGCAACGCTGTGATACCGGTATTGTTTCTTAATACATTGTTTTCTAGTATTATATTCCTACCGTTTATCATTATTAGTGGTGCAACCGATGTACTGGATGGTAGCATATTCCATGTAGCAAGTGGTGGATGGGAGATGCATAAGTATATCTTGCTAAAGTCGCTAATCGTATTGTCTAGTTGGATATTAGGCTATTTCGGTATGAAACATCTGCCGCTTACTATCGTAGGCCCTATCAATGCCACACGGCCTGTGATGGTGCTGGTTGGAGCGCTGTTAGTGTTTGGCGAGCGACTTAACCATTGGCAATGGATAGGTGTGTTGCTTGCAATCGCTTCGTTCCTGTTGCTTAGCCGAAGCGGTAAGAAGGAGGGCATCGACTTTAAGCACGATCATTGGATATACATGATTGTTGGAGCTGCTGTGCTGGGAGCTGTGAGTGGCTTATACGATAAATATCTTATGGCGCCAATGGCGAGTGGTGGAGTAGGGCTTGACCGTATGATGGTACAGTCGTGGTACAACATCTATCAATGTTTTATGATGGGAGCTATGCTTTGGTTGCTGTGGTGGCCTAAGCACGAGCAGACTACCCCGTTTCATTGGTCTTGGTCGATTGTTGGTGTAAGCCTGTTCCTTTCAACAGCCGACTTTATGTATTTCTATTCGCTCTCATTACCCGAGGCAATGATTAGCATCGTGTCTATGATTCGTCGTGGTAGTGTTATCGTCAGCTTTATGTTTGGCGCGATGTTTTTCCATGAAAAGAATCTCAAAGCCAAAGCTTTCGACCTTGCCCTCGTACTCCTTGGTATGGTATTCCTCTACATCGGTAGCAAGTAGTTTTTTTATATCCGTGTAATCCGTGCCTATTTTTTGTCTTTGCGTTTGCGCTTCTTTGACGAGAATAAATCGCGGATGCCGTTGAAATCCTTCTTCATGATGAGGCCTATACCTTGGGTGTTGAGGCTTGATTTTGTGAAGTAGCGGTCGTTGGTCTGGTTGTAAACCTTCAGCGCCAGGTTGCCATTTGGGTAGAGCAGGTACTGCAAATCAAAGTCGCCAATGAATGATGGACTGGCCTGCGTGGCGTTGTCACGATAGCCAAACTGACCGTTAATGAGTAGACGGTTGTTAAGCATGCGGCCGTTGATAACTCCTTCATATTCAGCATTATGCCATCCTTCGTCTCCTGTAGAGATGTTGGCTCCAAAGTTCCAGTTGTCGTTTTTGATAAACTGATTGATGAGAGTGTTTATCTGCGTGGAAAGTGTGCCAGAAAGGAAACTTTGCATGGCTAGCGTGGTTTGGTCAGCCCGCTCGTTAGTAGAGCTGTTGTTGGCTCCTTGATTATAGAATCTGCCTATCGCCAATAGATATACTACCTGCTGGTTCATTTCTTGTTGACCGTTGATAATCGAGCGTACCATCTGCTGCTCGTCGGCGTTAACTGTTGGCATTTCCAGGTCGAAGTCTACCTGTGGGGCAGCTGGCTGTCCGCCGATATTCATTAGGCAGTTCACACGGATAGTGTTGCTACTGAACGAATTGCCTATATTGAGGTCAGAGAGGCTTACGCCGCTAACCGTATAAACGGCTTGCAGATTGAGTGCAGCCTGATATGGGTCGCCACCGAAAACGATGGTTCCACCGCGATTGAATGTGAAGTTCTTCTTGATGATGTTTTGTATTGTTATGCCGTATGTTCCGTGATCTACAGTATAAGTGCCGAACATGTTGAATGAACCCTTGTTGTGGAAAGAGGCACGTAGCGAGCCGTTTCCATACAGCGTGATATAATCCTTTGTGTTTTCGTCCATCAGCAACTTGAGTGCAGCATCGGGGGTGGTATTTATTTGGAAGTTGATATAGATGTCGGTATCTTCTGCTCTCGAGCTGGTAGCTTTGTTTTTTTCCATGGTGCCAGTTTTACTTGCCCCTTTAGAGTTGCTTAGCTTCTCCCAAGTGATAAACTCCTGATTGCTGATTGCATCGGGGCTGGCGGCATTATAAACGAAAACCGAACCAGGTTGTGGGGTAACGTTGCAATTGATTGTTACATCGTTGTCGTGTCCGCTGATAGATACATCACCCGAAGCGTATACTGTGCCATAGAAAGTTGACTCTCCAAAATCTGTGAAATCGTAAGCTAGCAGGTCGCTTGCCTCTACAAATAGGTCGTAGCTTAGATTTGTAAGGTGTTCGTGGTGGATTCCACCTGAGAGGAAACCTTCATTTCCTAGTACATCCACGATACGCAGGTGTCTTAGCTCAATTTCATTGGGTATCATCACTACGGTATCGCGTTCTAGTTTGTATGTTGTGTTGAGTGGGGTGACGCTTGCTTCGCCATCTACAACTAATTGTCCCGTAAGGTTGATGTTGTCCAGAGTGCCCGAAAGACGTGCCATACCATCGGCTTTGCCTGTTATGCTGCTAAGGAAGCTGTTCGTGAAGTTGTGCATAAATTCTATACTGGTCCCGTCAGCCTCGATTCCCAGATCTATGGTATTGTGTGCAGGCGATACATAGCCATTAATGTTCGTTTTGCTGTCAGGACCGTCGTCGGCTATGGCGTGGATGTCTATCTGTTCTGCCTCGTGATTCCAGTTGGCCAAGGCATGCAATTGCCCCATATTGCCGCGCTCAAATTTGAATTCATCGACGATTAAGTCGGCATTTGCCTCGAATTCGTCGAACAGCAACCATGCGTGTGCCTTGCCACTTGCCTTTCCGCTGAATTCTACACTATGAAAGTCTACAAGGTCAAGGATATAACCCACCTCAACGTCGCGTAGATCTACCGTCAGAGAGTCGCTTTCGTTCTTCGAAGCTATACCGTCAACGATAATGTGCTGTTTGCCATGCTGTATTGAGACATGGTCTATCAGCAGAAACTTGTCGCTGTAGAGCACGTCCGAAGGTTCTACATTCCAGTTCTCGCCTCGCAGAATGATGTGCGAAGGCATTATACGGAAGTGTGCTTCAGGTTTGTTTGCTACATTATGATATAGCTGCATGATAGTGTTTAGCTGACCGCTCATGCGTTCTGTAGGGTCGTTATTGTCCCAGATGATCGATGTTGCTAGGTTGTTGTCGGCAGCATCGGCCGTAAGTCCAAGGTTGAAATTCTGGCCGTTTTCCATCTGCTTACTGATGTTCAGGTTGCAGCGTAGTGTATCGGCTGGCGATGAAATATTCACGTATCCATCGCTATACCATGTCCCGTTGTAAGCAAACGATGGTACCTCGCCATTAAGATATAGCTCGCTTGTGTAGTCGTTGACTCTGGCTTGCAGAGTAAGCGGCTGACGTAAGTGCAGGTCAATACCGAACATGCGGTTCAACCAGTCGCTTTTGCTTACCATCAGTCGTAGAATGTAATTGTTGTTGGACTTGATAGTCTTTTGGGGCAAAATAGGTAGGGTTGGTAGTTTGGACTTTATCAAGTTGATGAATGACGCAGCTAATGTCTGATAGTCGAATTGCCCCTTGAGCTCAGCATCGGCAAAATCACTCTTAACTGTGATGAAATGTATGCCGTTGTCATGACCAGTGGTGATGTTGAGGTTGTCAAGACGATAGGCGGGCTGTGTATCAGTTGCCGAAATGTTGAACTCTCTCAGGCGGACATTGCCTTGGGCATCGTTAAAATTCCGGGCTGTTATATCAGCCTCTAATTGTCCGCTAAGTGTTGCCTCTCCCCATTGGTCTGTTAGGTGCAGATTTTGAGGATTGTATCTGTCAATCGAAGCTTGTAGTTTGATGCTATTCAACTTGTTAGGATTGATATGCTCGTCTGATAGTTCAACTTTTATTGTTGCTTCAATGTTAGGATCGTTGATATCAAATATACCTGTTGCCAAACCATGATTGTATCCGCTGTTGATGGCTAGATTATGGTATGAATATCCTTTGTAGTCTAAGTCGGTTATGGTTCCTTCTACATTTAAGTCTGGCTTTTGGTTTTCGTGCAGTTTACCGTTAAGTGTTAGTGTGGAGCTCATTTTGCCCAAGTCGTTGCTTGCCAGTATTTGGCGCAGGTTCAGGGCTGTTATCTCTACTTTGCCAGCAAATGATTGGTCGGTATCTAAATTCATATCAGCCTTTGCTATGCCAGCATTTGTGCGCACGTCGGCATGCAGATGTCCTGCACCTTGCTGATTGCGTGCGCAGTCGGCTGAAACTTGTATGTCGCCAATTCGCATCAACTCCGATGGAATCTGTGGGAAAGCATTGGCCAACATGCTGATATATCCCTCGGATATGGCAAAGTGGTTAAGTTGCAAATCCCATGAAGGGCGCTTCTGCCAATCGGCTATCCATCCGTGGGCATTAATGTCAAGTTCGTGTCCTTTAGTTGACACAATCAGATTGGGAATGTTAATCTGCGAATCGGTTCCGCGGAAATCTGTTGATACGGAAATACTGCTTGAGGTATTCTTGAGTATAGGAACGAAACATGCTAGTTCTGAGGGATTTATGGATGTGTTGGAAATTCTTCCACAGTACTCAAGCGATCCTTTCTGCAGACCGCTGTCGTTCAATAAATAGGTTGCATTAAGTGTGTCAATCTGCAATCGGGAGTTGGGTAATTCTACCAGTAGATTTTCTACTTTCGAACGTTTTTTACCTGCTGCAAGATACAGCTTTATACGCTTAACCACCAGACCACAATGTTCCTTAAACTCCAAGCGTTTAACATTTACGTCCAGTGAGTCATCAGTTAATTCTTTCAGGTTGATATGTGCGCTCAGGTCGTGTACATTCAGGTGTAGAGGATTAAATACACCATCAGTCTTGGGCTGGTCTTTTTGGTCGTAAGCCAGACTGGAACGGCGTATAATCAGCGAGTTAATGTGCAGGTCTAGTGGCGTGTGATTGGTGGTGTCCTTCGAAGCCAATGAATCGAGAACAAACTGGAAGTTTGGCTTACTCTCTGCATTTTCCTTATATAATAAGAAATGTGCACCAAACAACTGGGCTGATGAAATCGATATTTTACCATCTATCAGCGGCCACAGTTCCAGACGTACAGACAGACGGCCCACGCGTAGCATTTCCTGTTGCTGCTGGTCGAGTATATGTACATCGTCGATAATCACACGATTAAAGAACCCCAAATCTACTCTGCCAACACTTACGCTAGTAGCTAATTTTTCTGAAATAGCTCCCGCAACCTTGCTGCCAAGATAGCTTTGAATCTGGGGGATATATGATACAGCCATGAGTGCCATGTTAAGCAAAATGACACCCCAAATTGTCCAACTAATGAATCGTTTAAGTAACTTCACGAGGCAAAATTACGACATTTTGTCGGGATTCGAGCATTTTTTTTCCATTATTTGTTATTATATGGCTTTTTTTTAGTAATTTTGCACTCGCAAAGAACACTATTCAATAATTTCTGATATAAATGGCAAATGTAATTAAGTTACGCAAAGGCTTAGACATTACCCTTGAGGGCAAGGCCGAGGAGAAGAAAATCCAGCTGAAATCGAACGGCAAGTTTGCGCTTGTTCCCGACGATTTTGAGGGTGTGACTCCGAAGGTTGTTGTCAAGGAGGGCGACCATGTCAAGGCCGGGGATGCCTTGTTTATCAACAAGCAGTATCCTGAAGTGAAGTTTGCCTCGCCAGTTAGCGGAACAGTCCGCGAAGTGGTGCGTGGCGAACGCAGAAAAGTGCTCAGCGTGAGAGTGGATGCCGACGGGAAGCAGGAGTTCACCGACTTCGGTAAGAAAGACGTCAGCAAGCTTGTGGGCGAGCAAGTGATTAATGCGCTGCTAGAAGCAGGAATCTTTGGTTATATCAACCAGTTGCCCTACGCTGTATCCACCAATCCGAGTGTAAAGCCGAAGGCAATTTTTGTTTCTGCCCTGCGTGACAAGCCTCTGGCATGCAACTTTGAGTATGAAGTACAGGGTCAGGAGGCCGACTTCCAGACTGGTATTGACGCGCTGTCTAAGATTACTACCGTTTATCTGGGTGTTGGCGTTGGATCTAAACTCGAGCACATCAAGAATGCTGAGGTATGCGTGTGGGATGGTAAGTGCCCTGCAGGTAACGTAGGCGTACAGGTTAACAACACCGATCCAGTAAACAAGGGCGAAGTGGTTTGGACCATTGGCGACCCATCGGTAGTGCTGTTCATCGGTCGTCTGTTTAATACTGGTAAGGTTGATCTGCGTCGTACCGTAGCCCTGTGTGGTAGCGAGATTAAGAATCCTGCCCACGTTGATATGCTGGTAGGCGAGGAGCTCTCTACACTCTTGAGTAACAGCTATGATGCACAGAAGAGCGTTCGTATTATCAATGGTAATGTGCTGACAGGTCGTCCAACTACCAAGGATGGCTTCCTGGGTGCTCACACCTCTGAGATTACTGTTATCCCCGAAGGTAACGATGCCGACGAGATGCTGGGTTGGATTCTTCCACGTTTCAAGCAGTTCTCTGTCAACCGCAGCTACTTCTCTTGGCTGTGTGGCAAGAAGAACTATGCACTCGATGCCCGCGTGAAGGGGGGCGAGCGTCACATGATTATGAGTGGCGAGTACGATAAGGTGCTGCCTATGGATATCTACGGCGAATACCTCATCAAGGCTATCATCGCTGGCGATATCGACCGCCAGGAGGCTCTAGGTATCTACGAGGTTGCTCCTGAGGACTTTGCTCTAGCAGAATTTGTTGATTCATCAAAGTTGGAGTTGCAGCGCATCGTGCGTGAAGGACTGAATATTTTACGTAAAGAAAACGCATAGACTATGAGCTTTTTAAGAAATTATCTCAATAAGATCAAGCCGAATTTCGAGGAGGGTGGCAAGTTACATGCCTTCCGCTCGGTATTCGACGGCTTTGAGACCTTCCTCTATGTGCCTAATGACACAGCGAAGGCTGGTGGCGTGAATATTCACGATTCCATCGACTCGAAGCGTATTATGAGTATGGTGGTTATCGCCCTGATGCCCGCCATGCTGTTTGGTATGTATAACATCGGATATCAGAACTATGCTGCTGCCGGTACACTCGCTGGTGCTTCGTTCTGCGAGCTCTTTGCTTACGGCTTCCTGGCTGTTCTGCCAAAGATTCTGGTTAGCTATATCGTTGGTCTGGGCATCGAGTTTGCCTGGGCACAGTGGAAGGGAGAGGAGATCCAGGAGGGTTACCTCGTATCGGGTATCATCATTCCACTCATTATTCCTATTGGCTGTCCATTGTGGATGCTGGCTCTGGCCTGCGCATTCTCAGTTATCTTCTGTAAGGAGATCTTCGGTGGTACAGGTATGAACATCTTCAACCCCGCTGTAGCAGCACGTATGTTCCTGTTCTTCGCTTATCCTTCAAAGATGACTGGCGATACCGTTTGGGTGGCTCAGAGCTCTATCTTCGGTCTGGGTAACGACCTGCCCGATGGCTTTACGGCTGCTACACCACTTGGTCAGCTGGCTCAGAACATCACTCCCGATTCGTCAATCCTCGATATGGCCCTCGGATTTATCCCTGGTTCTATCGGTGAGACTTCGCTCGTTGCTATCGCTATCGGTGCTGCTATCCTGCTGTGGACTGGCATCGCCTCTTGGCGCACCATGTTCAGCGTGTTCGTTGGTGGTATCGCATTCGCAGTACTGTTCGAGCAGACTGGTCAGGGCATGACTTGGTGGCACCACTTTGTAATGGGTGGTTTCGCATTCGGAGCTGTGTTTATGGCTACCGACCCTGTAACATCTTGCCGCACCACTACCGGTCAGTATATCTATGGATTCCTGATTGGTGCTATGGCCATCATCATCCGTGTGATGAATGCCGGTTATCCTGAGGGTATGATGCTCGCCATCTTCTTTGGAAATATGTTTGCTCCTACGATTGACCACTTCATCGTTGAGCGCAATATCACAAAACGTTTAAAGAGAGGAGGTCGCAAATGAAACTGAATACAAACTCTAACGCGTACATTATTATATATAGCGCGGTACTCGTTGTTATCGTGGCCTTCCTGTTGGCTTTTGTTTATACAGCTTTGAAGCCTATGCAGGATGCTAACGTGGCTCTCGATGTAAAGAAACAGATTCTCTACTCGCTCAACATCCGCGACCTTGACGGCTCGGCTGCCGAGGCTAAGTATGCCGAGGTGGTAAAGGACGAGCAGGAGAAGGACGGACAGAAGACCTATGCTTGTCAGATAGATGGCAAGGCTATTCAGGTAGTTAGTCTGAAGGGTATGGGCCTTTGGGGTGGTATCAGCGGTTATCTTGCCATCGATCCAGAGGGCAAGGTTTACGGCGCATACTTCAACCACGAGGGTGAGACCGCCGGTCTGGGTGCTGAAATCAAGGACTCTCAGGCTTGGCAAGAGAAGTTCATCGGCAAGCAGATCTGGGACGAGAACGGCAACGTTGTTCTTTCAGTTGTTAAGAAGGTTGAGAACCCCGCTACTCAGGTTGACTGTGTAACTGGTGCTACTCTGACTTCGAATGGTGTAGATGCTATGCTGAAGGACGGTCTGAAGAATGTTAAACCAAATGCAGAGGAGGAGTAAGATTATGGCATTATTCAGTAAACAAAATAAGGAGGTTTTTACAAACCCGTTGAACGTCGACCATCCGATTCTCGGTCAGGTGCTGGGTATCTGTTCGGCATTGGCTGTTACATCGCAGCTTAAGCCTGCTATCGTAATGGGACTCGCCGTTACTGTGATTACCGCATTCTCTAACGTGATTATCTCAATCATCCGCAACACTATCCCTAACCGTATTCGTATTGTGGTTCAGCTGGTGGTTGTGGCTGCGCTGGTAACTATTGTTAGCCAGATTCTGAAGGCTTTCGCTTATGATGTGAGCGTTCAGCTGTCGGTATATGTAGGATTGATCATTACCAACTGTATCCTGATGGGTCGCCTCGAGGCGTTCGCCATGCAGAACAAGCCTTGGCCTTCGTTCCTCGATGGTGTAGGTAACGGTCTGGGCTACGCTATGATTCTGGTGATTGTTGGTGCCGTTCGCGAGTTGCTGGGCCGCGGCAGTCTGCTGGGCTTCCAGATTGTGCCCGATGCCTGCTACGACTTCGGTTACGTTAACAACGGTATGATGACGATGCCTGCAATGGCGCTGATTCTCGTGGGATGTGTGATTTGGGTTCATCGTGCTTACTTTTATAAGGAGAAATAAGATATGGAACACGCAATATCATTACTATTCAGGTCGATCT
>ONYZ01000031.1 GCA_900322175.1 uncultured Prevotella sp. | reverse complement strand
TGGCCCACTATACCACCAAACTGGTCCGTGAGAACGGCAACCGCGAGTACTACAACTCCGAGACGGGCGAGGGCTGCGGTCTCGACCCCTTCTGGGGCTGGAGCCTGCTGGGCCACTTCTGCGAGTTTGAGGATACACTGGAACAGGATATAACATTAATTGATAATTGACAATTGATAATTGATAATTGAAGATGAAGCTTAGACAATTGATTATATTGGCGGTAGCCTGCTTGATGGCAGGCACGACCTATGCACAGAGCGTGAGAGATGCTGGGTGGCGTGATGTGCTGGAGCGCCCTGAATGCTTCGCCCGATATGCTGATGCAGTATCGCTACAAAGGCAGCAACGGTGCCTATAAGTGGGAGACTATACGCCGTGACGCATCCTTCTGTACGCATGGTGTCTATTATGACTATATATGCAAAGCCGACGGCGGCTATACCTATGAAGGATCGGCAGCACCCATAAAAAAAGGTGTGGTGGGCGGACCTGATGACGACAACGACGGCTATGTGGCCATGATGTGCTCGCCGCTGAACACCTATATTATCCGTTTGGCAGATGTATATCTGATCTATGCCGAGGCTTGTCTGGGTAATAGTACTTCTCTTTCCGGTGAGGGGCTGCAGTATTTCAATGCTGTGCGCCGTCGTGCAGGCATCGACGAGGCCGCATCTATCACCTTCGAGGATATCATCCGTGAGCGCCGCGTGGAGTTCGGCATGGAGTACATGAACTGGTACAGCATGCTGGAGTGGTATAAGTGGAAGCCTAACTTCATGCTCAACTACCTGAACAACCAGTATCGCGGTTGCACCTATAACGAGGTGCGGGTGGGAACAGACAACGAACTGACGTTCTACCATAATCCCGACAACGATTGGGAGGAAGTCGTCTCGACAGAGTTTGGCGACCTGGTGGCACCCGACGTGACACCAGTCATTACCAACGACAACATCTTCTTGCCTTATCCTGAGGCCGACGTCATTCAGAACCCGTATCTGAAGCGCGAACCGGAGCATTACAACTTTAACGAATAAAAACGTATCAGCATTATGAACATTTCGAAATATATCCTGACGTGCATAGTGTCGCTGCTGGCCATCGGTAGCAGCCTGACGCTGACATCGTGTAGTGACGACGACGGTGGCGGACAGCCCGTCATTGAGCGAGTCCGACTGACCGACCCCGAGAAGGCTGACTCTGCCTTTACCGTAGCAGGCTTGGGACAGATGATCCTCATCGAGGGTCACAACCTGGGGCATGCGATGAACATCTACATCAACAACCAGGACTGTTACTTCAACGCCAACTACAACACGGACACGCATATCATCATGACCATTCCGTCAGACCTCATCGTCTATGGAGCAGATAACTCACTGCCGATGGAAATCCGTGTAGAGACCACACATGGAACGGCCGTTTACGGATTCCATGTCATTGCGGGTGCTCCGTCCATTGAGTACTACAAGGCCGATATGCCGCTGAATAGCGAAGGCATTCCTGAGATGCAGCCCGGACAGACGGTGGAACTGCACGGTTCGCTGCTGCACGAGATTGAATCCGTCTATGTGACAGGTCTTGATACTGTGAAGATTGCTGACTGTCCTTCATGGGAGGTCAACGACAGTTGCACCGTGGCATACGTGACGATGCCCGCAACGATTCCTGCACAAGGCATCATCGTCATGGAGTGCTTCGCCGGTACGGCCTACTGCGGCTTCTCTAAATCTCCTATGGCTCCGGAACTCATCAGCGTATTCCCCGACATGCCTATACCCGGACAGACCGTCACCTTGACGGGTAAATATCTGACCGACCTGACGGCTATCAACATCGGCGGCGAGATAGACATCGACCTCAATGGCGTCACCGTCAGCGATGCTCAGGACAAGGTAACCTTCAAGATGCCCAATCAGATTCCGTCAAAGGCTGCCACGGGCACTATCAAACTGAAGACCCTCGGTGGCGTGACCGAACTGCCGTTCTACCGCTACGACTGGATTTTGGAGGACTTCGACGGCAATGGCACTAACCAGAACTGGAACTGGGGTACCGATGTGCGCGGTGCTTGGTGGGATGCAGCTTCGTTCAACGTAGAACCTGCATCTGGCGGGTGGATAGGCTTCGAAGCCTACGCCGGATGGTGGGACCACAATATACAGTTCAATGGCAAGCAGGCTCCTGCAGGCATTGAAGCCAGCACACCGTTGACCGATCTCGAACTGCGCTATGAGGTCTATCTGCCTCAGATGCCCGATGCTGCTACACCCAGATTACCTTCATGGGCGGTACCGTTGACCGAACCGACATTGCCGACCAATACACGGGCAAGACGCTTGTCGGCGAATGGATGAGTGTGGCTATCCCGCTGACCAAGTTCGGCGAGGGCACTTACGGCGACCTCGTGGGTGCTGCTCCCGGTGACGACGGCAACTTCAAGATATACCACGACTTCGAGAGCAGAGAGGGCATCTGGTTTGCCGTTGCGTATGATAACTTCCGTATTTACAAAATCAAGTAACACAATATGAAGACATTTAAATATATGCTTATCGCAGCCTGCGCCATCTTGGCGCTGGCTGCCTGCAGCGACAACGATAATAGCAGTGCGAATGTGAGCAACCCGAAGGTGCAGTTCTGTGCCGTGGGCGACACGACTACTGCCGTCAGCCAACTGACGTTTACTAAGTGGAGCAGCTTCCAGATGGTGGATATCCAGAGCAACATCGATTGGCAGGTGACCTGCGATGCCGACTGGGTGTCACTCTCCAACCACTCCGGTGTACCCATGACAGGCAAGACACTCCACCTGAAAGTGACAGTGACAGAGAACCCGACAGAGCAGAACCGTACGGCCAACATCACCCTGACGGGCAACGGACAGACAGCACGACTCACCGTCGTACAGAATGCAACCTACGTGGATCCCCTGGGATGGATTTCGGCTGAGGATGCTGGCAATGCTATGAAGATTGGTCTGAACCTCTACAATACGATGGAGGCTTACGGCACATGGTTTGACTGGACGGACGACCCCATCGAGACATTCCAGACCTGCTGGGGTAATCCGCTCGTCACTGCCGACTGGTTCAATGCCGTGAAAGCCAACGGTTTCAATGCCGTGCGCATCCCCGTGACGTGGTTCCCCCATACCGACGATAATTTTCAGGTGACTGAGAAATGGATGAACCGCGTCGAGGAGGTGGTGAAATACGGACTGGATGCCGGACTCTACGTCATCCTCAACGTACACCACGACACCGGTGGGGAATGGCTGGCAGCCGACTTGAGCAACATCGACGAGATTTCAGAGAAGTACGTCAACCTGTGGACGCAGATTGCCACCCGCTTTGAGAAGTACGACGACCACTTGATGTTCGAGAGTTACAACGAGATTCTCGATGAGAACAAGCAATGGGTAAATGCCAAAGGTGATGCCTTCATCGCTGTCAATCAACTGGCACAGACCTTCGTCAACACCATTCGAAGCCTTGGCGAGAACAACCAGCACCGCAACCTCATCGTCAATACCTACGCTGCCAATGGTTCGCACGACATGCTCGACCCCTTCGTCATTCCTACCGACCAGATTCCCGAACACCTCATGGTGCAGGTACACAACTATGACCCTGCCGCTTTCTGTAAGATGACGCAGGAACTGAAAGACGGTGAGGAACTGCCCGTATGGACGGAGGAATTCCAGAACGAACTGGCCGAAGAACTGGACATCTTGATTGAATATTATAACGCCAACCACGTGCCCATCATCATCGGTGAGTTTGCCGCCAACGACAAGATTGCCGAGGAGGAGCGTGCCAAGTATGCGGAGTTCATGGTGACTTACTGCCGCTCAAATGCCAACATCTCCCTGTTCTACTGGAACGAGATAATCAGCCGCACTACCTTCCAGCCTACTTGGCCGACATTGATGAATGCCCTGCTGAAGGCGAAAGACTATTGATTATGAAGAAACTGATTCTGATATCTTTTGCATTAGCACTCTTCTGGGGGAGTGCTAATGCTGCAGACCATTATCGCAACCCCGTCATTCCGGGCTTTTATCCCGACCCGAGCATCTGCCGTGTCGATAGTGACTACTATCTGGTAAACAGCACCTTCGACTACTTCCCCGGCGTCCCCCTCTGGCACAGCCGCGACCTCGTGAACTGGGAGCAGATAGGACACTGCCTCAGTCGCAAGAGTCAGGTGGATTTGAAAGGAGCACTCTCATGGGGCGGCATCTATGCCCCCACTATCCGTTACAACGACGGCACGTTCTACATGATTACCACCAACACCACCAACGGCGGCAACTTCCTCGTCTATACGGACAATCCCCGAGGCGAGTGGTCTGACCCCGTATGGTTGGAGCAGGGTGGCATTGACCCCTCGCTCTACTTTGAGGCTGGTCACTGCTACATGGTGAGCAATCCCGACGGTGGTATCTGGCTCTGCGAGATCAATCCCAAAACGGGCAAGACGCTTTCGCCCTCGCGCCGCATCTGGAACGGTACGGGCGGACGCTATCCCGAGGGACCGCATATCTACAAGAAGGACGGCTACTACTACCTGCTCATATCTGAGGGCGGCACGGAACATGCCCACATGATTACTATTGCCCGCTCACCCAACATCGATGGACCTTATATTGGCAATCCTGCCAACCCCATCCTGACACACTGCAACCAGTTGGGGGAGAGCAGTCCCATCCAGGGAACGGGGCATGCCGACCTCATTGATGCCCCCGATGGTTCCTGGTGGATGGTCTGTCTGGCCTTCCGCCCTCAGACGGCGATGAATCACTTGACAGGTCGCGAGACGTATCTGGCTCCTGTGCGGTGGGACACGAACGCATGGCCCGTGGTCAACGGTAATGGAACTATCGCCCTCGACATGACTGCCGACCTGCCTGTGAAGCCTGCTCCGCAGAAGGACTTCACCACTGACGTCCACTTCAGCAGCAAGCAACCGCTCGGCTACGAATGGGTCTATCTGCGCAATCCGCTCATGAAGAACTACAAGTTGACCTCAAACTCCCTGCGACTGACGTTCATTGGCCGTCGTCAGCAGCACATCGACTTTGAGGCTACTACGCAACTGAAACTCTCAGAGGGCAAATCGGGCGACATGGCAGGACTGAGCGTCTTCATGGACCTCTTTGCCCACTACGACATCGCCTTACGTCGAGAGGCTAATGGCGGTAATACGCTTGTTGTGGAGTATTGGCTCAGCAGCATCCACCACGTGGCGAAGGAGATTCCGTTGAAAGGCAGCAAGCCCTACCTGCGTGTCACTGGTAGCCGCGACCACTATCGCTTTGCCTATTCCGAGGACGGCAAGACCTTCACTGAGGTGGGCGTTGCCGACACCCGCTACCTGAGCAGTGAGACCGCTGGCGGCTTCACGGGCATCATCCTCGCCCTCTTCTGCCAGTCGGCTTCTGACACCTCCAAGCCTCAGGCCGATTTCTATTCCTTCAACTACCATTCTGTAAAAAAATAAATGATGAGAAAGAGTTTTCTTTTGATGATACTGGCAATCGCTACATGCGGCCAGGCCAAGGATGTCACCGTGAAGTCGCCGAACGGGGCGCTGGTGGTGACGGTGAGTAACAATGACGGACGGCTGACGTATGGTGTCACGATGGACGGACAGACCGTGCTCCGCGAGTCGGCACTGGGACTGCGGACGAGCATCGGCGACCTGACGCAGGGGCTGACGCTGACGGACACGAAGGAGAACCGTGTGGAGGCGCACTACGACATGCAGAAGACGAAGGCCGGGCACAGCGACTACGTGGCCAACGAACTGACGGCGACGCTGAAGAATGACGAGAAGAGGGTGCTGCAGGTGACGTTCCGCGTGTCGAATGACGACGTGGCTTTCCGCTACAGCATCGCGGTGGAGCATCCGGAGCGCGAGGCCGACCTGAACAGGACGCGGATATACGGCGAGGCCAGCAGTTTCAACTTCCCAGACAATACCACGACCTACCTCTGTCCGATGGCTGCACCGGGCATCCTCTGGGCACACGCACGACCCAGTTACGAGGAGGTCTATACACCCGATGCGCCGATGACGGCGAAATCGCAGTTCGACCACGGCTACTCGTTCCCCTGCATGTTCCGCCAGGGCGACAGGTGGGTGCTCGTCAGCGAGACGGGTACGACGGGAGCCTACTGCGGCACACACCTCTCCGACTATGAGGTGGGCAAGGGCTACACCATAGCCTTTCCCGACGAGCAGGAGAATGGTGGTTTCGGCTCGGCCTTCGTCGGCTGTCAGTTGCCTTTCACCACGCCGTGGCGCACCATCACCGTCGGTCCGCTGAAGACACTCGTGGAATCGACTACGGCCTACGACCTCGTGGAGCCGCGCTTCGAGGCGAGCACCGACTACAAGCCCGGCCGCTATACGTGGAGTTGGCTGGTCTGGCAGGATGAGTCAGTCAACTGGGACGACCAGATTCAGTTCATTGACCTCGCCGCCACGCTGGGCTTTGAATACTGTCTCGTAGATAACTGGTGGGACACGCAGATAGGACGTGACCGAATGCCCGAACTAGTGCGCTATGCCAACCAGAAGGGTGTTGACCTGCTGCTGTGGTATAGCAGCAACGGCTTCTGGAACGATGCGCCGCAGACACCGTGCAACTGCATGAACACGGCCATCGCCCGTGAGCGGGAGATGAAGTGGCTCAAGAGTATCGGCGTGAAGGGTATCAAAGTCGATTTCTTCGGTGGCGACAAGCAGGAGACGATGCAACTCTATGAGGACATCCTCAGCGATGCCAACCGCTATGGTCTGCAGGTCATCTTCCACGGCTGCACCCTGCCGCGCGGCTGGGAGCGCATGTACCCCAACTACGTGTCGAGCGAGGCGGTGATGGCCAGCGAGAACGTCTATTTCACCGAACCTGATGCCGAGCGTGAGGCCTTCGACCTCTGCATGCATCCCTTCTGCCGAAATGCCGTGGCCACGATGGACTGGGGCGGTGTCATCCTGAACCGTCACCTAAGCCGCGACAACAAGAGCCGTCATACGCGCAAGACCACCGACATCTTCGAACTGGCCTCGGGTATCACCAACCAGAGTTATATACAATGTGCCGCCCTCTGTCCGAACAACCTCACGGAGGTGCCGCAGTTTGAACTCGACTTCCTGCGCTCCCTGCCCTCCACGTGGGACGAAACCCGATTCATCGACGGCTTCCCCGGAAAGTATGTGGTGCTAGCCCGTCGCCACGGTGACCAGTGGTACATCGGTGGTCTGAACGCCCTGAAGGAGCCGTTGAAGTTGACGCTCAACCTACCCATGCTGGCGGGCAAGACGCTCGACTTCCTTGTGGATGACAAGCAGGGACAGCCCCCCATGCTGGCGGGCAAGACGCTCGACTTCCTTGTGGATGACAAGCAGGGACAGCCCACCAAGACCACGCTGAAAGTCGATAAGCAGGGCCGCGCCAAGGTCACCATCCAGCCCAACGGCGGCATCGTGCTGACCGAGCAGGGCAAACGGATGAAGACGGTATCCATTCTTGGTGACTCGTACTCAACGTATGAAGGCTGGCTGACGCCCGACACCAATGCCATCTGGTACTACAAACAGCACGATGCCAGTCAGACCGACGTGAGCAACGTCCGTCAGACGTGGTGGCATCAGGTCATCGAGCGCAAGGGTTGGAAACTGCTGAAGAACAACTCCTTCAGCGGCACCACCATCTGTCATACTGGCTATAACGGCGACGACTACTCTAACCGTTCGTTCGTGACCCGCATGGACAATCTGGGCAACCCCGATGTCATCTTCATCTTCGGTGCCACCAACGACAACTGGGCCGGTTCACCGATGGGCGAATACAAGTATGGCGACGACATCCAGCCTGCCGACCTCTGGCAATTTCGTCCCGCCCTGGCGCGTATGCTGCAGTGGATGAAGGAGCACTATGCCAGTTCCGACATCTACTTCATCCTCAACGACATCCTCAAGGATGACATTAATACTTCCGTCAGAACCATCTGCAACCGCTATGGTATCAAACTCATCGAACTGAAGGACATCGACAAAGTCTCTGGTCATCCGTCCGTTAAAGGCATGCAGCAGATAGCCGATCAGGTTGTTAGCAGCATGGAAACCATTTGACTGGATAAGTTCAAATGGTGGCACTTTATTAAGAGTAGTGACTACCAATAGTTTATAGCATCGAAATAATGACAACAACTATTCTCTTAATATGATAATCAAAGGAATTGAAAAATAATCGCGTCCCATTATAGAAGGTTAAAAATGTTAAATCTGCTCCCGTTTTTACATATTCCAAAGCCGTCAATCCACTTTTCTACCGTTTAAAACATAATTAGCTGAATATCAATAATTAATATATTCTCTGGTTTGTTCTAACTTGAAATCAATTACAGTAAACTCTACAACCACAATAGCATTCTCAGCCGCTTCTCGTACTCGTGGTGGAAGTTCTGTTTTCGAAGGAGTAGATAAGAACACATGTGTACTCTATGTACCTGAGGGTACTGTGGATGCATATCGTGCAGCTGCGGTTTGGGGCGAGTTTACTAATATCCTCGTTATAGGATCGTCTGGTATTAATGGTATTATACTTGATGGTAAAACGTTTGATGTGTATGATCTCAAGGGAAGAATGATTAAGACAAATACTACTTCGCTTGATGGCTTGCCAAAGGGAGTGTATATTATTGGTGGTAAGAAAGTTTTGAAACTTTATTTATAGTGATTTTACAATTCCATAATATTACACATCGAGAATCAAGGGGACGGTGAATGTGATTATTTTGGTACACAAGTTTGTGGACCACAAACTTGTGTACCGTTATGTTTTTTTAGCTTTTAGGGGTTATTTCACTATACCCACTTACTATTATTTCTTTGGTATCTTGAGATATGATTTTAGTGCTTTGACGTAGGTCTCGAAGGCTTGTTGGCCTTTGGAGGTGATGCGGCAGATTGTGCACGGACGCTTGCCCTTGAAGGTCTTTTCTACCTCGATATAGCCTGCCTCTGAGAGCTTGTCCACCTGCACACTCAGGTTGCCCGCTGTAGCTCCCGTCTGCTCCTTGATGTATGGGAACTCAGCCTCGTCGGCACTGATGAGTAGCGACATTATAGCCAGTCGCAACTCAGAGTGTAATAGTGGATCTAACGGTTGAAACGGCATAGGCTTACTTTTGGTGCTTAACAATCATCCAGCCAGGGAGCGTCAGGCCGATGAAGGGGAATACCGCCATCAAAAGGTTAGGGGTGATGTTGTGCAGAGCTATGCGACTGTTCAACGAAAGATTGCTCCAGGTCAGAAGTGTATCTGTTACTGCGAATGCCTCCCAGAAGAATCCTCCTATACCGCCAATGATGCCACACCACACCATCCATTTGCTCTTAAGTATATAACCATTGATGGTGACTGCCATACCCATCATTAGAAAAATGATGCGAACTGGATTGATGCGATTCTGAATATAAACTTGCATGTTATTATCCACTTGAGCAGCGGCGAGCATCAGTTTGTTGTACAGAATAGACAGCACGAAAAAAGAAATTACAAATATGCCAAATGTCTGCCAGGTTTTATCCACCATCGTACCAATAACGCTTGCGGGCACCTTGGGCTTGTTTCTTTTCACATAGCGGTCGATGGCCCAGACAAATACAGGTATCAGCATGTAAAGCAGATAGAACAGCCAGTTGTTAGTGAGCAGTGTGCCAACAATGACAATGATGGCCACGCCGACGATGCAAAGACCAGAGATAAGGAGCGTCATACCCACATCCTGAGATACCGACTTGCGGCTGCGCTCTATCTGTTCTGTGATAATCTCCAGACTGCGCTCGGCAGTCAAATTCATGTTTTCTTCCATTGTTGTTTACTTTTTGATGATTAAAGAAATGTTGTTTAACTCTCTTTTGTGCCCTATCCTCCCTCCTGCAGAAAGGTCGGACTGTGCACGTTTCATCCGGATTTTGCTGCAAAGATAAACAAGTTTATAATATAAACCAAATTATTCCATAAATATTTCGCCTTTATTAGTCTTATTTAACAAAATGAATCAAGAGATACGGGGAAATCTTATAAAAACATAGGGCCGGAGATAGTGATCACTTTCTCCGACCCATATATAATTTGGAAGTTTAGATGTTTAGTTTTTTACTTCTCCAATTCGCTGAGGCTCCAGGCGTCGCGCCATTTGATGGTGGGGGTGCCGTTTTCGAAATCGATGGGGAGCCAGATGTAGCGGGCGTCGCTAGGATGCTGGGGGCGCCAGATGTCGGCCATAAAGATGTAGCCATTGCCGTAGGGCAGGATATAGGTAGACTGGCCCTCGAAGGTGATTTCTGATTTAGGACCTATGCAAGGATTGGGGTGCTGTTTCCAAGGTCCCCAGATGCTAGGAGCAGAGAACATACGTGCCTTGTTGGGCGCCCAACCTGTGCAGCCTGATGTTATCATCCAGTAGGTGCCGTCCTTCTTGAATATGGCTGGAGCCTCGTTCTGTCCGCCAGGTGCCACACGTGTGTAGCGGCCTGAGTGGTGCAGATAGTCGCCTGTAAGTTCAGCAATGTGCAGTGTCAGGTTGTCTTCAGACGAGAAGATGTGGTAAGCTTTACCGTCGTCGTCTACATAGAGTGTCATATCACGAGCCATCTGGCCAGTACCAATGTCACGCTTCAAGAACAGCCCCTGCTTGATAGCCTCGCCCCAGGCGGGTGTCCACCACTGCTTAAAGTTGTCGATGTTAAGAGTGTCGAGTGTAGCCAGTTCTTTCTGTCCCATCTCTATTGGGTAGGTACCAGCGTTGGCACGTTGTGAGTACAGGAACTTATACGGTCCCTCAGGACGGTCGCTCACAGCCACACCATATCTAGCGGCACTATAGCCCTTGCCTTTCAGCTCTAAGTGGAACCACATGCAGAACTTCTTGGTCACCTTATTATATATCACCTTGGGGCGCTCCAGTATGCAGCCACGCTGGATGTCGCTACGACGATCATCGCTCACGTAGAGAGCCACACCACGGTTCTGCCAATTCATAAGGTCCTTAGATGAGTAGCACTGTACACCAATCATAGCCGAAGAGGTGGTGTCGCACTTGTTTTCGCCAAACCAGTAGTAGGTATCGCCATACTTCATGATGCCGCCACCATGGGCATTGATATGGCAACCACTGGCATCGGGCCAAATCTGGCCAGGGCGAATCATCTTGGGCTTCTTCTGCTGATTGTTCCAGTAGTTCTCTATGCGCTTGGCCTCGGCCTTGGTGATGTGTATCACGCTGCCATGCTTAGGCGATGAGAAGTTGGCTGCCTTCATCACACCCTCATTAAAACGGCCCAGAGGCTTGAATGTCTTGAAGTCGCTGGTTTCTACAAATCCAAAGTTATGAGGGTTCAGGCTGTAGATATCGTACATCAGTACCCACTTCTTCTGTCCGATGCGCTTCCACACGTTAGGCGCCTCGCAACCACGATTCTCGCCGTCGATTTGTTCGGCGTGATAATCGTTGAATTGGTTGATTTTGTCGCTAATCATGTACTTGATGCCGCCAGGATTCTCCTGTGCCACATAGCTCATAAAGTAGCGTCCATTAGGCATGGGGCAGATGTCGGCATCGAGCACCTGAATCTTATTGTCAGGATACTCAAACAGCAGTTGTGGCTCTGTCTCAAGGGTAGTAAATTCCTCGTTGGCATAGCTATAGTATAGCTTAGTGCGACCGCCTGCGCGCTCTCTGATGGTAAAGTAAACCATAGGTTTGCCTACAGCTGGGTCCCAGATGGTTTGAGGTGCCCAGGCACAACCTATCTTGCCAAACTTTTCAGGGAACAGCTGGTCGATACGTGCCTCATTGTGAGTCCAGTGTATCAGGTCGTCGCTGGCCATCAGTACCAGTCCGCGATTGTTACCCCAGCCAAACTCATCAGGTCGCTCCCACGTAGTGGCACGCAGTCCCATTTCGCGTCCAAACACATGCAGATCGGTCATGGCAATATAGAACTTGCCATTAGGTGCGCGATAGATGTGAGGGTCGCGTATGCCTCGCTGGTCGGCGATAGAGTCGCCTGCAATAATGGGTTCGCCATTGTTGACAGCCGTAAACGTATAACCATCGTAGCTGATGGCCATGAATAGCGAGTGGGTGGGATCATTGAAATACGTAAACAGATAGGCACCCATATCCTTTTCGGTGAGCACTTTCTTGGTTTTGGCATCAGTCTGGGCCGCAAAGACCAGCAGCAGTGATGCAACGAACAGTATTTTCTTCATATTCTAAAAAAGTTAGTATTGGGTTTTGTGGGTGCAAATTTAGCAAAAATTTTTGCGATTATTGCAAAAAACTTCTTTTATTTGCAGAATTGTTGTATCTTTGCAGGCAATAATCGGTTCTCCGATGGGGAGATTAATAGGGAATCGGGTGAGAATCCTGAACAGTCCCGCTGCTGTAAGTCGTCCTTTCGAGGCACAAACACGTATGTCACTGAGATTATTGGGAAGACGTTTGTAGCTAGGCGATAAGTCAGAATACCTGCCGATGAAGACTTTAGCCGCATGCCGATCTCTGGGGTTAGGCGGTGGCGGCACAGATAAATGATGAGGAAACGAAAACTCACATTGGCATTGGCTTGCGTGTTGGCACAGGTTGCGACGGCACAAAGCAAGCTCGACTCCGTACAGCATGTACGCGAGATAGTCGTCGTATCGAAACCTGCCATGCGCGAGGTGGTGCCCAGTCAGAAGCTGAAGGGTGAACTGCTAGAGCAACTTAACACTCACTCTGTGGCCGATGCGTTGCGCTATTTCTCTGGCATCCAACTGAAGGATTATGGTGGCGTGGGTGGCATCAAGACGGTTAACATCCGTTCGATGGGCACACACCATCTGGGCATAAGCTACGATGGCGTGCAACTTGGAAATGCACAGAACGGACAGATAGACTTGGGCCAGTTCTCGCTAGACAATGTAGAGGATATCACGCTATACAATGGACAGAAGAGTGCTATCTTCCAGCCAGCCAGTGACTTTGGTAATGCTGGTGCCATCTATATCAGGACAAAAGCACCAGATTTTTCGAGGAAGGAGAAAGGAGAAAGGAGGAAGGAGAATACCAACTTGCGATTTAAGACGCAGTATGGGTCGAGCGATATGTTTAGACTTACAGGTCTTTGGGAGCAGAAATATTCAGAAACAGTGAGTTCGTCGGTAAGTGCAGGATTCCTGACTGCCAGCGGTAAGTATAAGTTCCACTATGAGCGCAGGTATCCTAACGGGCAGACGGCTTGGGATACGACAGCTGTACGACAGAATGGTGATATTCATGCTGAGCGCATTGAGGCTAATGTGTTTGGTCGTCTTGACCAGGGCAGTTGGCAACTGAAGGCGTACGTATATAACTCTGCACGCGGAATACCTGGAGCCATCGTGAACAACGTGTGGCGACGTGGCGAGCGACAGCAAGACTTGAATACCTTTGTACAAGCCGATTATAATATGAATATAGGTGATGGATTCAGCACCCGCTGGTTGGCCAAATATGCCTATTACAACACCCACTACGTAAACAAGGACACCACCCAGTTGCCTGTGGACAATCGCTACAAGCAACAGGAACTCTACATCTCTACAGCCAATGTGCTGGAGCTGCTACCCAACTGGAGTGCATCGCTGGCTTATGACTTTAAGTGGAACAAACTTAATGCCGATATCTATAACTTTGCTTACCCAACTCGCATTTCTAATCTGGTGAGTCTGGCCACAGCTATCGACTACAAGCACCTGAAGGCCCAAGGCTCTATCCTTGCCACTTTTATTCACGACAAAACCCATCGCAGGGGCGAGTTTGCTGGGATGAACAGCAGCAATTCGCTATCTAAACTTACTCCTGCGCTGTTTGTGAACATTTACCCCTTCCGTGGTACATTCTTCTCGATGCGGGCATACGTAAAGAAGAGTTTCCGCATGCCAACATTCAATGACCTGTACTATACAGACATGGGCAATGCCAATCTGGTGCCAGAGAGTGCGCTACAATATGACGCAGGTTTTGCGCTCAACAAGCACTTTGAGCATGGCATAGTGCGACATGCAGAGATGCACTTCGATGCTTATTATAATACGGTACACGATAAGATAGTGGCCTATCCCAAGGGACAGCAGTTCCGCTGGACTATGCTGAATCTGGGCGAAGTACATATCAAAGGTATTGACGTTGAGGCTGAGGCTGATTTCAAAATTGGCAAGGATCTAGTAGCCACCACTCGCGCCCAGTACACCTATCAGGATGCGCGCGATGTGACAGATCCCACCACATCTTATTATAAGCACCAGATACCCTATATCCCCTGGCATTCTGGTTCGGCTATCGTAGGCTTAAACTACAAGAATTGGAATGTGAACTACTCGTTTATCTATGCTGGTGAACGCTACGACGAGCAGGAGAACATCATCTATAACCACATGGAGCCTTGGTATACCAGCGATTTGAGCATTGGCGCTTGGTGGAAAGTAAATAGTGTGCTAATGAAAGCGCATTTGGACGTAAACAATCTGCTAGGACAGGACTACGAGGTGATAGTAAACTACCCTATGCCTGGCCGCAACTATGCACTAACCCTAAGCGTTGAGATATGAAGCACGTGGCATACTACATATTGACCCTGTTGCTGCTTAGCGCTTGTCGCCAAGACGTGATGATAGTGCCGATGGAGAATATCGACACTGGTGGAAAGACTCAGAAGAGTGAGATTATTGGCATGTATCTGCTGAACGAGGGTAATATGGGCTCGAATAAATCTACCCTCGACTATCTCGACCTGTCAGGCAACGACGAGACGGTACATTATTATCGCAATATCTATTCTGAACGAAACCCAAGCACAGTGATGTCGCTGGGCGATGTGGGTAATGACTGTCAGATATATGGACAGCGCCTGTGGCTTGTTATTAACTGTTCTAACAAGG
The DNA here is from genome assembly GCA_900322175.1 of uncultured Prevotella sp. Lineage (GTDB taxonomy): Bacteria > Bacteroidota > Bacteroidia > Bacteroidales > Bacteroidaceae > Prevotella. Next base: position 26,436 of record ONYZ01000031.1, on the reverse strand, counting down.
TGGAAGTGGCCAGTGCTGATGATGCTGTAAGGATAGGCAAGGTGGATATCCCAAACTGCCGATATGTTTCGTTCAATGACAGGTATGCCTACGTATCGTCGTATGTAGGTTCTGTGTATAGTGGCAGCAGCAGTCCGCTTGGCAGTGTGTATAAGGTGGATACACTATCGTTGCAAAAGGTAGATTCGTGCTCTGTAGGCTATCAGCCGGAAGAGATGGCGATAATTGGTAATCGACTGTATGTAGCTAATAGCGGAGGCTATCAAGGTATGACAGGACAAGGCTACGAGAGTACAGTAAGCGTGATAGATCTGCCCTCGATGCAAGAGGTGGACAAGATAGAAGTAGCCCCTAATCTGCACCACTTGAAGGCCGACAGATACAACCAACTATGGGTGACAGCTCGCGGCAATTATATGGACGAAAGGTCGAGTATATATTGGCTTGAGCCTGATGCTAATGGAAAGATGCAGGTAGGAGGACACCTCGACCAACCAGTGAGCGATCTCTGCATCGTGGGTGATTCGCTGTATTTCTATGGCAGTCAGTGGAGCGAGGTATCGATGACTAACACCATCACTTATGGCATTATTAATGTAAAAACGCATCAGATAGTGAACACAAGTTTATCAGATGCACCAGAGATAAGCAAGATTCGTATGCCATACGGCATCATAGTGAACCCTATCCATCGCGATTTCTATCTGATGGATGCTAGGAACTACGTATCGAGTGGCGAGTTGCTACACTTCCTGCCCGACGGCACCTTCGACTGGAAGGTAAAAACAGGCGACATCCCCGCTCATGCGGCATTTTTATTTAAAACTGAGAAGAAATGAAGAAAATATTGTTACTATTAATACTGGCAATTGCTACCATTAATGCTAGCGCCCAGCGCATGGATGATGTGACTGTGCATTCTAAGTATATCCAGGCTGTAGACGAATATCGCCCAGCCCCAGGACAGTATGTAAATGATGCGCCAGAATACGAAGATGGTGATACAGAGGCTGATATGATTCGTAAGTGTAACGAGAATCTGGCTGGTCTTGGTCCTATTGAGTCTCATCTGGTGGCTCTTGGCGGATGGGGTGGATATATCACATTCCACTTTGACCATTCTATTGCCAACATTCCTGGTGAGCGCGACTTTGCTGTTTGGGGAAATGCATATCAGGAGATGAAGAATCTGGTGTTTGGTGGTATGAACGAGGCTGGTGTAGTGATGGTGTCGAAGGATGTGAATGGCAATGGAAAACCAGATGACCCTTGGTACGAAATTAGTGGTAGTTGCGATGTTGACAGTGCAGGCAAGGTGATATATGGCTATGAGGTGACCTATCGCAAGAATCCTATGGGTGATATCCCCTGGACAGATAACCAAGGCAATAGCGGCACCATCGACCGCAATCACTATCACACCCAGGAGTATTATCCCCAGTGGCTTCCTGATGGGGTGACATTCAAAGGCACTCGCCTGCCAGATAATATGCTTAACCTTTCTGATCTGGTAGACCAAGCGTGGAGTCCATACTATTATGTGTTGGTTGGATTCGCGTATGGTTATGCAGATAATCTGCCCAACTTTACAGATAAATCTGATGCCACATCATACAATTTTGATGGTTGCGGCATAGATATATCGTGGGCTGTAGATGAGAACCGTCAGTTAGTGAATCTTGACTTCGTCGACTTTGTAAGAGTTTACACAGGTCTGAACCAGAAGTGTCCACAACCAGAGTGGTGGGGCGAAACGTCTACAGAGTTTGCAGGGGCAGAGGATATCCACCTCGAATCATCTATCGAGGCTATCAAGAATGCCCAATCTGGTATCCTATCTATAACAGTTGACGATGCTGACAGAACGACATACGACCTTCAAGGACGGAAAGTTAATCCTACAAAGAAAGGTTTGTATATCCAGAACAAGAAGAAAATTTTTATTAAATAACATTTATTATTCACTTAAAACAACAACGTTATGAAGACAAACAAGTTTTTTGCTTTTGCAGCCCTGGTATGTGGCTTTGCAATGTCATTCACATCTTGTAGCAATGAGGACAGTCCAATTGTTCCTAGCAAGACTGTAACGATTTCTTTCGAGAACCAGCCACTGAATGATCTTGGTTTCTGGTGTGGTGATGAGACTGGCGAGAAGGTTGATAACTTTGGAGCTGAAGCTTATGAATGCACATACACAGAGAACGGTGCGTCGTTTGTTGCTACCTACACTCCTTCTTGGGCAAGCTGGTCTGGATTTGCTATCTCTAGCCGTACAGAGACAGGTTTTAAGGATATAACTCCTGATCAGTTTAATAACATTACAGGTAAGGCTCACTCAGGCAACAACTTCTGTGTAGTTTATCCTTATTTTGAGACAATCGTGGTTAACGATGGTAAGCCTGCATTTGTTAATGGTTTCTGGTTCACAAACGAAGCTTGGGCTGTTGATGCAATTGTTAATGGCGACGGTATGACACCAGGTAGCTTTGACAAGACCGACTGGTTCAAGTGTACTGTTACTGGTAAGAAGCAGAGCGGTGGCACTGTAACTGTAGATATCGACCTTGCTAAGGATGGTGACTATGTAAAGGAATGGAAGTACTGCGACCTTAGCAGCATGGGTAAGGTGGTAGAGCTGAGCTTCAGCTTCACTAGCAGCAGAGCAAACGACTGGGGCCCAACAACTCCTATGTACATGTGCATCGACGATCTTGAGATCGAAAAGTAATAATCGATAATGAAGTATATAAAACTAATAATTCTGGCAGTATTGTTCGCAGGCTGCAAGGGAGGACATAAGACGTCTTCCTTGCAGACTGGGGGCGATACTGTCGCTTTTAAGTATGCCACGCAGATAAGTGTAGTTAAGTATGATGGCTACACAGTGGCTACTATCAAAAATCCTTGGAAGGAAGGTATGACACTGCATCGCTATGTGCTGGTGCCTTCTGATAAGGATATCCCCAACCATATACCTAGCGGAACCATTATCCGTACACCACTGAAACGCGCCGTTATGTTCACCACCGTCCATTGTGCTATGCTGATGGAGTTTGGGCGTCAAGACTGCATATCAGGTGTGGCCGATCTTAAGTATATCAAGATACCTTGGATTCAGAATCAGGTGGCCAAAGGCAAGATTACTGATGTGGGCGATGGTATGAGTCCTGTGATAGAGAAGATTATCGACGAGCATCCTGATGCCCTATTCCTGTCGCCATTCGAAAATAGTGGCGGATACGGCAAACTGGAAGATATCGACATCCCCATCGTGGAGTGTGCAGACTATATGGAGTCATCGCCATTGGCCAGAGCCGAGTGGTTGCGATTCTATGGTATGCTGTTTGGTTGCGAGCAGAGGGCAGACAATTTGTTCCAGTCTGTCGACACCCACTATCATCAACTCAAGGCATTGGCAGCCAAGGCCAAGACTAAGCCTACAGTGTTGTTAGATAAGGTTACTGGTAGCGTGTGGTATGTACCTGGTGGCAAGAGTACTATCGGTCAGATGATAAAGGACGCCAATGGACGGTATTCATGGGTCGATGATGAGCACAGCGGCTCGATATCATTGCCATTCGAAACAGTGTTGGAACGAGCAGGTGAGTCGGAGGTATGGCTTTTCAGATACAGTAGTAATCACGATATTACATACGATGAACTGACAAGTGAGCATCATGGTTACAACCAGTTTGCTGCCTATAAGAACAAGAATGCATACGGCTGTGATGTAGAGCGATCACCGTTCTACGAAGAATCGCCATTCCATCCAGAAAGGCTGTTAAATGATTTTATACAGGTTTTCCATCCAGAGATAGAGGGATTGACGCCTTTGCGTTATTATAAAAAGGTTAGTCGCTGACCTCTGTAAGATGGTTAATATATTCTGTGATAGCCTCGACTAGTTGGTCATTTTCCTCTGGTGTCTGGGCTGTCACACGGAAGTAGTTGTCGTCTAGTCCACGAATGTTGGATGCGTCACGTATTAGTATACCGTAGTTTTCGAGCAGCCATCGCTTAAGTTCCATAGAAGTTCCCTTGTTGATGCTTACCAACATAAAGTTGGTATCTGTCTTCATAACCTTCAGACCATCAATGGCGCTCAGGTTCTGTCGTAGTCTGAGAGCCTCTGTAAGATAGCCCTTAAGGTCAGGAATCATTTGGATATCGTTTTCGATGAGATACTTTCCTGCCTCGATAGCAAGAGCGTTGATAGTCCAAGGCTGACGTATATGTTTGAGTCTACCTATTATAATAGGTGAAGCCACGATGTAACCCAAACGTAGTCCAGGTATGCAGTATTTCTTGGATAGAGAGTGTACCAGCATCAGATTGAACACATCAGTCATCTCCTTTGGAACAAGCATCGAAGCTAGCGTATAGTCGGCATACGACTGATCGATAACATATAGATAGCGGGGATGTTTCCTGACGATGTGGTTCAGCATACCCTTTACAAGCACGTTTCCTGTGGGGTTGTTGGGATTACAGATCCAATAGATGCGGTCTTTGGGCAATACGTCGAACTCGTCTTTTACATCATACGAAATTACGTGGTTGTACATTCGGCAGGCATCTTCATATTCGCTGAATGTGGGGTGGGGAATAATCGATGCCCATCCATTATATAGTTGAGCGATAAGATATATAGCTTCGTTGGCACCACTAGTAACCATCACGGTGTTTTCCTTTACTCCCAGTTTCTTGGCTATCATGCATTCCAGTGTATGGGCATCGGGCTCAGGATAGTGGCCCACAACATCAAAGTGCTGCATCAGGTATTCCTTCAGTTCTGTGTAGTCTGCCTGACTGTACACATTCGAACTGAAGTTGATCTTTACCTTGTCGCCATAGCGGTAGATATCATCACCGTGACCGTATATCATATTACTTAATAGATTAAATCTTCTTTGTTACCTTAATTGCCATCGTTTCAGGATCGAAGGCTATTCCGTCTCTTTCGATAAATCGTCCTAGTGCGCCCTGCTCTGCCAGAGCCTTGGGCGATCCTATAGCCATCTGCTCACCGCTTGTCATTAACCAGATAGTGTCGGCCATTTGCAGGGCAAGCTCTACATCGTGTGTGGACAGAAAAATAATTTTATCAGCCTCGCGACTGATTCGGCTTAGCAGTTGCAGCACCTCTACTTTGCTGGGATAGTCAAGAAAAGCTGTTGGCTCGTCCAGATATATCACTGGTGTCTGTTGTGCCAGTGCCTTGGCTATCATTACCTTCTGTCGTTCGCCGTCGCTCAGTGTATGTACCATTCGCTTGCTTAGCGCCTCAATGCCTACCATCGCAATGGCCTCGTCTACCACTTGTAGATCGTCATTGGAATATGTACCCCAGAACCCTGTGTAGGGCGATCGGCCCAAACTTACCAGTTCGCGAACTGTCATATTTCTAACATCGGGCTTCTCTGTAAGTACCACTCCTATCAGTCGGCTCAACTGTTTGTCGCTGTATTCAGATAGTTCGCGACCTTGCAACAGTATCTCGCCATCTGTCTTAGGTTGAAACGAAGAGAGGGTTCTGAGTAGTGTGGATTTTCCTACTCCGTTGGCTCCAAGCAGGCATGTAAGTTCGCCGCTCTTGATGGTGCCGCTGATGCTGGTTGCCACAGTTTTTACGCCGTGTTTTGTCTGGTAGCCAATGCTGAGATTATGCAGTTCTATCTTCTCGCCCATCATCTTCATGGTGCAAAGATATAAAAAAGTTTGAAATCAAATTAAAAAATAGCTATTTTTTTTCCTTTTGCCTATTTATATTATGCTATAAGATGGGTGAGTAGTATTTTTATACCAATTACAATCAGTATTATGCCGCCCAAGAGTTCAGGCTTGAGTTTGCGTGCTATCGACTTGCCAAACCTTACACCAAGGCGATAACCGAACAGACTGAACAGGAAGGATACAATTCCGATTATGAATAGCGGATATACTATCTGCTCAATAGCCCTATAGCCAGTACATGCAAAGGATATACCGATGGCTAGAGCATCAATGCTGGTTGCCACAGCTAGTAATAGTTGGGTATTAAGATTCTTGGGGTTGAACTGCTTTTCCTCTTCAGGTCCAAACGATTCACGTATCATCTTGCCGCCGATAAAAGCTAGCAGACTGAAGGCTATCCAGTGGTCAATAGCCTCTAGTTGTTCGCTAAAATGGTTGGTAGCCATCCATCCCATAAGGGGCATTGCAGCTTGGAATAGTCCAAACAAGAAAGCCATACGTAGAATCATTCCCCACAGCCATCTGCGTACTATTACCCCACTCACGATTGAAACCGTGAAGCAATCCATAGCCAATGCAACAGCTAGCATCCAGATATCCAGTGAGTTCATGATGTACTTATTTTGCTCTTTCTTATACTTTGGCTTGCAAAATAACAACTTTTTTTTGAGATAACCAAATTTTTTCCTATCTTTGCGCACAGAATATCAATAATAACTAAATCGTTTTCCAACATGAAGAAATTTCTCTTTTTGGCTTTTCTCCTGATTTCAGCCTCTATCGCAAAGGCTGAACAAGTGGTTATACAGACCAAAAACACCACAATGGTACTGAATGTAGAGGGTAATAAACAGCCACAGTATGTTTATTATGGTACCAAATTGAGCGACTTTGATTTGAAAAATCTTCAGTCCCCTCGTAATGGTCGTATGGATGCCTATCCTGCTTACGGCATGAACTGTCCTGCTGAAGCTGCCATCGCGATTACTCATGCTGATGGCAATATGTCGACAGAGCTCTTTGCTGACTATGTAGACGAGGTTGAAGCTGATGCTCAGGGCAATCGTGAGGTTCGCATTCGTCTGGTCGATCCTGTTTATCCAGTTACTGTGGATCTTTGCTATAAGGCCTATTATAATGAAGATATCATCGAAACATGGACTGAGATTCAGAACGGTGAGAAGAAGCCTATTACGCTGACTCAGTTTGCCTCTTGCTCTCTGCCCATTCGTAGGGGCAATGTATGGCTTTCGCACTTCTATGGCTCATGGGCCAACGAGGCTCAATTAATTGAGGAACCTATACTGCCTGGCGAGAAGGTGATAAAGAATAAAGATGGTTCGCGCAACTCGCATACCGATCATGCTGAAGTGATGTTCTCGCTCGATGGCAAGGGTAAGGAGAATTGTGGTGATGTGATTGGCGCTGCACTCTGCTATTCTGGTAATTATCAGCTTAAGGTAGAGACTGATGATACAGAGTACCACTATTTCTTTGCAGGCATCAACCCAGATAACTCTGCTTATCATCTTAAGAAAGGTGAGACATTTACTACTCCAAAGGTAGCGTTTAGCTTCTCTAAGTGTGGCCTCTCTGGCGTATCGCGCAATTTCCATAAGTGGGGCCGCAAGTATATGCTGGCTCATGGAGATAAGGAACGTAAGATACTGCTCAACTCTTGGGAGGGTGTTTATTTCGACATCAACCAGAAGGGTATGGACCAGATGATGGGCGACATCGCCTCGATGGGTGGCGAACTCTTTGTGATGGACGATGGATGGTTTGGCGATAAGTACCCACGCAAGACTGATAACTCTTCGCTTGGCGACTGGGTGGTAGATAAGAACAAATTGCCAGAGGGCATTGAGGGACTTCTGCGTGATGCCAAGAAGCACGGCATCAAGTTTGGTATCTGGATTGAACCAGAGATGACCAACTCTGTATCAGAGCTCTACGAGGCTCATCCTGACTGGATCATCAAGGCTCCAAAGCGCGAGCCTGTTCAGGGACGTGGAGGCACGCAGCTAATTCTGGATATGGCCAATCCTAAAGTACAGGACTTTGTTTTCTCGATTGTAGACAACCTGATGACTAAGTATCCTGAGATTGATTACATCAAGTGGGATGCCAATATGCCTATATTGAATCATGGTTCGCAGTATTTGACAATGAACGATCAGAGTCATCTCTACATCGAGTATCATCGTGGGCTACAGAAGGCTTGCGAGCGTATTCGTGCTAAGTATCCTGACCTTACTATCCAGGCTTGTGCCTCAGGTGGTGGTCGTGCCAATTGGGGCGTATTGCCTTATTTCGATGAGTTCTGGGTCAGCGATAATACTGATGCTCTGCAGCGTATTTATATGCAGTGGGGAACTAGCTATTTCTTCCCAGCCATCGCTATGGCTTCTCACATTTCGGCCACTCCTAACCATACCGTTTTCCGCACTACAGCCATGAAGTATCGTATCGATGTGGCCATGAGCGGTAGACTGGGTATGGAGATTCAGCCTAAGAATATGACTGACGATGAGAAGAACCTGTGTCGCAAGGCAATTGCTGAGTATAAGCAGATACGCCCAATCGTGCAGTTTGGCGATCTCTATCGTTTGGTTTCGCCCTACGATAAGGTAGGTCTAGCTTCGCTGATGTATGTCAATGAGCAGAAGTCGAAGAGTGTATTCTTTTGGTGGAAGACTGAGTCGTTCCAAAATGAACATCTTCCACGAGTAAAGATGGCAGGTCTTGATGCTAATAAGAATTATAAGGTACACGAACTTAATCGTATTGATCTGCAGCCAATGGACGTTGAAGGCAAGGTGTTCAGTGGTGCCTATCTGATGAACCACGGACTGGAGATGCCTTATCGCAACGAACCAGAGTGGAGCAAGAAGAACGATTGGAGCAGTCGTGTGCTGCTGCTTGAAGCTCAATAACTTAACTAAACATATACAATTATGGAGGAGATCAACAACAAAAACTTAAGTCGTCGTGACTTCCTGCGCCGTCTTGGTATGGGTGCAGGAGCCGCAATGGCGATGAGCGTGATGGAGCCACTGCGTGTGCTGGCTCAGGACAAAAAGGAAGCTGCAGCTTTGAATCGTATGACCTATCGTGTTCAGCACGGTTCAGGCGAACAGATTTCGCTGCTGGGTTTTGGTATGATGCGATTGCCCAACAATCAGGAGGAAGTAAACAGATTGGTAGATTATGCCATTGAGCATGGAGTAAACTACTTTGACACCGCTCCAATGTATATGGGCGGCCAATCGGAGGTGCTTACTGGTAATGCCCTCAGTCGTCATTCTCGCGAAAAATACTACATCGCCACAAAGATGTCTAACCAGAATCAGCGTCTTTGGAGTTTTGAGGAATCGCAGAAGATGTATTATCAGTCGTTCCAGCGATTAAAGGTGGATCATATCGACTACTACTTGATGCATAGCATCGGTGGTGGCGGTATGGACACACTCAACAAGCGATTTATCGACAATCATCTGCTTGAGTTCCTGTTGAAGGAGCGTGAGGCTGGCCGTATAAAGCATCTTGGTTTCTCGTATCATGGTGATGTGCGGCCATTCGACTGGTTGCTCGATCATCAGGAGGAATATCATTTTGATTTCGTTCAAATACAGATGAACTTCTTGGATTGGCGACATGCTTCTATGGGTAATGGTTGGCGCAAGGATGCCGATGCTGAATACCTATATAATAAATGTGAGAAGACAGGTGTTCAGTGTGTAATAATGGAACCCCTGCGTGGTGGAGCCTTTGGCAAGATGGCCAAGGAACTAACTGACCAACTTAAGGCTGTCCGTCCTAATGATAGTACAGCTCGCTGGGCTTTTCGTTGGGTAGGGTCGCACCCCAACATCCTTACAACTCTTAGTGGAATGAACCAGATGGAGCATCTTAAAGAAAACGTAGAAACGTTCTCTCCTCTAGAAAACTGTACTGAGGCAGAGAATAACCTGTTGGCAGAGATTGCCGACCAGATGGCAGGATTCCCAACCATTCCTTGCACCACTTGTGCCTATTGTATGCCTTGCCCCTATGGAGTAGATATTCCAGGCAACTTTGCCTACTACAATGAGGCAGTAAACTCTCACATTCTCCCTTTGCCAGATAAGTCTTCGGCCGATTACGCTACCAAGAAAGAGCAATTTGCCGAAGGTCTTCGTAAAGCTCTACCAAATGTTGAGGCCTGGGCTCGCAGTTGCGCCGATTGTGAGGAATGCTTGGTAAAATGTCCTCAGCAAATACGCATCCCTAACCAAATGGCCCGCATAGTAGAACTATTAAGAAAGAGGTAAAAAACTACCTCTTTCTCTTTGTAGTCTTTTTTGTAGTAGTTGCTGGCTTTGGAGTCTTGTCAACGTATGGTATCTGATTCATCAATACCCAAGCACTCTCGTAAACGTAGTTCTTAAGGTTTGATGGGAAATCAGCGCTCTGAGCCAGGAACTTCTGAATCTCAGTCTTTGCCTCGGCACTTATATGAGGAGTGATAAGAGTACGAGTCCAGCGTCTAGGGAATGCAAGGCTGTTGGTTTTCTGAATCTCTGGAAGTGCATTTAGTCCTTCAACTAGGTATACATTGCTCTGTGGCTCGAATACGTCAGAATTCAGCAGGCGCAGGGCATTCAGTGCCCATGTCTCGTTTACACGATTCTCTGCCTTAAGCAGGCTTTTAAACACCTCAACACGAGCATTGGCATTAGGATGAGTAGCCTTGCTCACGAAGTCGAACTCTTGGCACAGCTCTTCATTGCCAGAACTGATAATGCGATTGCGCTCCTTTTCTAGAATGGCCTGGCGACGATCGGGACGGGTGATAGCCAGACGATAGGCTATCTCCATATAATCGTGCTCATCCAATACATCTTCATTATGACGGTCTAGTATAGTCTGTAACTTATCCAGTACTTCTGGCGATATGGCACTTCTGCCAAGCTTGCGTAGAACCAGCTGGCGACACTCCTTGGTTTTATTCTCGCCAAGAAGGTCCATAATCACCAGTTCTAGGGTGTAACGCTGCTGTAAAGTTAGGTCAGATGCAATCTTGTGCATCTGATTGATAGCTGTCTCCATAATCAGAGGATTCTTTTCGCGACCAAGGAATCGGAATAACTCTCCAAAGTGTGACGGAGCCAACTTGCCCTGCAGATAGTTGTCGTGGATAAGATTAAGTAGTGTGTAGCGGTTCAGATCGTTGCGGGTGATGATAAGACGAGTGGGCAGAGTCTGAACATAATAATCATCAAGTGTAAATCGTCCGTATCCGCGACCATTTTGGTTAGGGATGATATATGCAGGAGCGCTACCTTTATGCTTGAAGGTCATAGTGGGCTGCTGCATGTCTACCTTGATAGTCTGTGACTGTCCTAAATTGCTGATAACCTTCATCTCGAACTTCTGTCGCCAGCACAGACCGCGTCCGAATGGGTCTGTTTGTGAAACAATAACATTACCATCCTTATATGTACAAGTGATTACAGGCATGCCTTTCTGCTTAACCCAAACATCACTGAACTGTCGAATGCCAGTCCCTGGGGCATGTTTGTCGAGTGTCTCGACTATTTGGTCCCAACTGATGCGTCGCATATAGTTGTCGCGCAAGCATTGTATCAGTCCCTTTTGCATAGCCTCGGCACCCATTTCGTCCTCCATCATTCTCATCATCACAGGACCTTTGCAGTAGTTGATGTGGTCGTAAAGCAAAACAGGATCGTGAGGATTATCATACTCACCTGCCAATGGATGACTGGCCTCAGTGCGATCGAGTGACATGGCACCACGCATATATGTGTTGATGAAGTTTACTTCGACCTCATCCTTCTTATATTGGCTACGGGTAATCTTGGCTGCCATAAAGTTGGCTAATAGCTCCTTGGCCCAAGGTTCCTCTACGTTAACGATATTGCCAAACCAGATGTGTGATGTTTCGTGGGCGATAAGCTCCGTACGCTTAAGCAGGTCTTCCTTTGATGGCTTCTTGTCTAAAAATATAGCTTTATCGCTCAGGGCGATAGAACCACGACGCTCAAGTCCGCCAAGTTCAAAACTAGGTAGGATATAGATAACGCACTCATTCTCATATGGGTTGCCTATGCCAGTGTAGCCTTCCATCCACTTCATCGCCTTGGCTACCTCTTGGAATACCTGGTCTACCTGAGCAACCTTGGCTGGATCGGTTTCTGAATAGAGTACTCGCAGGTTTCGACCATCTATATTTGAGGTTTTCTCTTCGAACTTACCTGTAACAAACATATAGTTTGCAGGGGCTATTCTCTCAGCCATATCAACGGTCACCGATTTCCATCCAGCAGGAGTATTGATGGTAGTTTGGTATTGAGCGCGCATGTCGGAATCGTCGAAGCATGGGAACAGAGCGCGCCCCTCATCGGCTTGTACTTGTGTGTAGACCACATTGCCAATATGAGAAAGAGCCTTTTCCTGACAGGTGAAGTCGATTGCTACCTTGTTGGTAGTTCCTGCCTTGAACATCTTTGCAGGGATAATAATCTGATTGTTCTCTACCTTTATGTTTGCTTTCTTGCTCTTACTCTTGTTGGCCTTATATACCATCACACTACTAGGAGTGCCCTGAAAATCGAGCACTACGTCCTGTTTGTTTTTAAGGTTGAATGTAATTACTGCTTTACCCGTTACTTTTTCCGATGGGTTTTCTGGAATATCAAACGTCAGTTGGTATAGTATTCCGCTAATATTGCTTTTGCGATTGTCAGACTGGGCACTAACACTAAGCGCAACAAGGCTTAAAACCAAAACTAATAGACTATTTACTGTTTTCATGCGCACAATTGTTTTTATATTTCTGTTTGCAAATATAGGAAAAAAATGGGAAACAAGAATCAAAATCTCAAAATTTCTTTGTTTGGAGGGCAAAAAAGATGCATTCGTCTGCATGTTGAAGGATGTATAAAGGTTATCGATTCTGCCTGTAGATATAGGCGATCGGCCTTGTGCCCATATAGTTCGTCGCCCACAATGGGACAGCCCAATCCTTCCTGATGTGCACAATGCATTCGCAGTTGATGTGTACGGCCAGTGTGCGGATAGAGGGCGAGGAGTGTTACTGGGTGATGGGTGGTGGTCGATATTTGATGGCTTATCACTCTGTACTCTGTGATAGCTCGCTTACCGTGCTCGTGGTCTACTATCTGACGAGGACGGTTAAGTGGGTCGCTGCTAAGTGGAAGGTCGATTATTCCATGATCGGTGGTGATTTCGCCCTCAACTACAGCCATGTATTTCTTCTTGATAGTACGAGCGGCAAACTGGTCTTGCAGGTGATGATAGGACTCAGCAGTCTTTGCCACAAGCATAATGCCCGATGTGAGCAGGTCTAGACGATGTGGAAGCATAGATTCGCTCCATCGCTCCTTGGCCCAAGTAGCTACGGAGTAATCATCTGCCTTGCCAGGAACACTTAGCATTCCTGATGGTTTGTATACTGCAGCGATAACATCATCCTCATAGATTATCTCGATACCATGATGCAAGAATCCCGACTGTTCTGGATCAGGATCTACATCAAGCCCCTGCAACATCCAAGTAAGTACAGGCTTACATTTCCCTCGACAGGCAGGATAGAACTCGCCATGATGACGTATCTCGCTGGCAGGAGATGGCCCCCACCAGAACTCGGCCATACAAACAGGCTTAAGTTTGTGCTGATAAGCATATTGCAGAAGCTTTGGGGCACAGCAATCACCGGTTCCACCAGGTGGTAAGGGGAATTTCTTTTGTATCTTGGGATTATTGTGATAGTCGTGCCAGATCTCTACTAGGTCGCGAGTTTCGCCATTGGCATTAAGCATGCGATATTGGCGGAACAGCCATAATTGTAGTTCTTGCGACATCAGACGGTTTAGGTGTTGGTTATCGGATGATGGATGTTGGTTTAGTGCTGAGATTTCTCGCTCCTTCTGCTTGAAGTATCCATCAGGCTGTTGGGCATCGAAAACAGGCGGAACAAAGTATTCCCAATCGTTTCGCCCTTCAAGCAATCCTGAATATGCAGCTAGAAACGAATAAGTATTTTCCGTTTCCACTACCAGCACACCAAACATCTTACCCTCAGAAGGATTAATCTTTTCTATCTCCTTCTTAACCTCATCACTGGCCAGTAGGCACAAAGGATGAGGCTCGTAGCAGAAAGGCCAAGTGAACCGTCCTGGTTTTGCTATGTGGGTATGTAGTGGGTGGAGCCTCATAGCAGATCGAGGCATTTTTCTATGGGGATTCCACGATTTTTGTCATCAGTATCCTTATAGCGTTCAATCATGCGGAACACAGTATCCATAGCGGAACGAGTGCTGGTTTTAAGACTCTCGCCATTAAGCAGATGGCCTATCAGCACAGCCGAGAAAATATCGCCAGTGCCGTGGAATAGTCCTGGAATCTCGTGATATTCCAAGTGGAAATAACTATCATCGAAGTGATTATAGCCCACCACAGCATTACGTCCATCTACCTTACAACTGGTTATCAGTGCCGACTTTGTGCCTATCTTACGCAGCTCGTCGAGCAAGTCACCCGCTTCTTCCCAACTGATGCCCTGCATCTTGATGGGGGTGTTGGTAAGATAGCAAGCCTCGGTATAATTAGGGAAGCACAGATGAGCTACAGATACCATTTCGCGCATCAGTTCTACCTGGCGCTCAGTCATTCCATTATAGAGTCGCCCACCGTCGCCTAATATCGGATCGACAAATACGGTTGTGCCCTGTTCGCCTTGCTCTTTGCAGTATCCTGCCACCAGCTTAGCCTGTTCGTCGCTGAACATAAGACCTGTACAGATGGCATCGAAACTGAACCCTAACTCTTTCCACACGGGCAGTGTTCCACGTATATATTCGGTGGTGTCCTGGATATTGAACTTGCCATAGTCGAGGGTATTAGATACAAGTGCAGTAGGCAAACTGTAGGTTGGAATGCCTAAGTAGGACAGGATAGGAAGCATGGCGCCCATACCAACCTTTCCGTAGCCCGCAATGTCGTTTACTAACAATATTTGTTTCATTTCGGCTGCAAAGGTACAATTTTTGGCACGGATTTCGCGGATTTACATTGTTTTTTTTTCTTTTTTCTTAAAATCCGTGATAATCCGTGTAATCCATGCCATTTTTTTAGTACCTTTGCCGTCGCTTTATGAATAATCAGATTGAATCGCCGATATTGGCGCTACAGAAACAAAGGCAACTGCTCCAGATGGAGTACGAGGCCGAGAAGGAAGAATTTCGCGAGCAGACCGAGAAGATGGGACTGCAACGAAAGATAAAACGTGGTGATGTGTGGTTTCCGCTCACCATGGGCAAAAGCTATTATAACTCGTTGAACCAGAGAGTGGTAGAGGTTTTTCGCGAGACCGAAGAGGAAGAGATAGAGAACAACTTTGAATATGGCAAACCAGTGGTGTTCTTCAGCGTGGATGCCGACAACAAGATATCGTACTTTAAGCTATCAGCCAGTGTAAGCTATGTGGATGGCAACAGAATGGTGATTAGTGTACCCGACAACGGCCAACTAATTGATGTTCAAAGTGCCGAGTGTGTTGGTGTGCAGCTGTTCTTCGATGAGACCAGCTATAAGATGATGTTCAGTGCCCTTGATAAGGTGATTGGAGCCAAAGGTCGATTGGCTTACCTGCGCGACCTATTCTATAATAGGGTAAAGGCAGAGACTTTCAACTTTAACCCACTGCATTTTTCCTACCTAAACGCTACTCAGGAGGATGCCGTAAACAAGGTGCTTAGAGCCAAGGATGTGGCTATCGTTCATGGACCTCCAGGAACGGGAAAGACGACAACACTGGTAGAGGCCGTCTATGAAACACTGCGACGCGAAAGCCAAGTGTTGGTTTGCGCTCAGAGCAATATGGCAGTCGACTGGATATCAGAAAAATTAGTTGATCGTGGTGTTAACGTATTAAGAATAGGTAATCCCACGCGTGTGAACGACAAAATGCTGTCGTTTACCTACGAACGACGTTTCGAAGCGCATCCTGACTACGAGATGCTATGGGCATTGCGAAAAGCAATACGCGAGGTAAAAGCTAACCGAAAGAAGGGAGACCAAAAGTACCATCAGAAGGTAGAACGGCTGAAGGAACGTGCTACAGAACTTGAACTGCGTATAAAGAACGAACTGTTCAGCGAGGCTCGAGTGATAGCCTGTACACTGGTAGGTTCGACAAGTCATCTGCTAGATGGACAGAAGTTTGGCACACTCTTTATCGATGAGGCCGCACAAGCTCTCGAAGCAGCATGCTGGATACCTATCCGTAGAGTTTCGAGAGTAATCTTGGCTGGCGATCATTGTCAGTTGCCCCCAACAGTAAAGAGCTATGCGGCACTGAAAGCAGGACTGGGCAAAACACTGATGGAACGCATAGTTGAGAATAAACCTGAAGTGGTGACACTGCTCAAGATGCAGTATCGTATGAACGAGGAGATAATGCGATTTTCGAGCGACTGGTTCTACAACAATCAGGTAGAGAGTGCTCCTGATGTAAAGTATCGCAGCATTCTCGACCTCGATATCCCTATGTCGTGGATTGATACATCACAGTTCGATTTTCCTGAGGATAGTGGAATATCGTTCAAAGAGGAGTTTGTGGGCGAGAGTTTCGGCCGTATTAATAAGGCCGAGGCTGAACTGACAATGCTTGCCCTGCAACAATATTTCGAGAAGATAGGTAAGACGCGAATACTGAACGAACGTATAGATGTTGGCGTAATATCTCCCTACAGGGCCCAGGTGCAATATCTGCGCCAGCAACTGAAGAAACGCGAATTCTTCAAGCCATATCGCGGACTGATAAGCGTAAATACGGTAGATGGTTTCCAGGGACAGGAGCGCGATGTGATAATGATATCTCTAGTACGATCAAATGACGACGGACAGATAGGTTTCCTGCGCGATTTGCGACGTATGAATGTTGCAATAACCCGTGCTCGCATGAAGCTGATTATCCTTGGCGATGCCTCTACTTTAACCCGTCATCCGTTCTATAAGAAGTTGTACGAATATATCGAAGCACTCTAAAAAAACTTTATAAATGTTTGTGAGTTTCGTAAAATTGTATTAATTTTGCAGCGATGATTAAGATAAAGAGGGTTAAAACCAAGCGAGAACTGAATCAGTTCGTACAGTTCTATTACGACCTCTACAGGGGTTGCGATAGTGCTGTGCCATATCTCTTTTCTGATGAGATGTCAACACTTCGTCGCGACAAGAATCCTTCGTTCGAATGTTGTGAGGCAGAGTTTTTCCTAGCATATAAGGATGGTGAGATAGTGGGCCGAGTGGCGGCTATCATCAACCATCGCGCCAACGAGCGTTGGAATTGTCAGCAAGTTCGATTCGGCTGGTTCGACTTTATCGATGATCCTGAAGTAAGTCAGGCTTTGCTTAAAGCTGTCGAAGATTGGGGTAAGGCCAAGAGCATGACCGAGATTGCTGGTCCGTTGGGCTTTATCGATACCGACCGCGAAGGAATGCTGGTAGACGGTTTCGACCAGTTGTCAACTATGTATATCAACTACAACTATCCTTATTACCCCAAGCACATGGAGGCTATGGGCGGATTTGGTAAGGATAATGATTACGTAGAATGTAAGGTAAAAGTGCCCGAAGTAGTGCCTGCCAAATTTGCCAAGATTACAGAGATGGTTCGTAAGCGTTATAGTCTTAGAGTGCACAAGTTTACCCGCAAAGAGTTGGTTAACGAAGGCTGGGGGCGCGAGGTTTTCCATTTGCTCAACGCTACCTATAAGGATCTGTATGGATTCTCCGAACTCTCTCAGCGTCAGATAGATAAACTAGTAAATGATTACATCAAGATAGCTGACCTGAATCTTGTCACCGGTATTATGGATGGCGAAAAGATGGTGGGCTTTGGTGTTACATTCCCCTCTTTTTCGCGCACTCTGCAGCGTACTCGTGATGGCCGTTTCCTTCCATTCGGGTGGTGGGAACTGCTTAAAACGCTGAAATGGCATAATACCGATACCGTAGACTTGCTATTGATTGGTGTTTTGCCAGAGTATCGTGGCAAAGGTGCTAATGCACTTATCTTCGACGATCTTATCCGTCAGTTCCAGCGCTATGGTTTTAAGTGGGCCGAGACGGGACCGCAGATGGAGTCGAACGAAGGTGTACTCTCGCAGTGGCAGTATCTAGAGGCCACTATTCATCGTCGTCATCGTTGTTATCGTAAAAAGTTATAATTATGGATATGACCATAGAGTTTGTTTTGCGTATCTTCATAGCAGCACTGCTTGGAGGCGCTATTGGTTTGGAGCGTGAGTATCGTGCCAAGGAGGCCGGATTGCGCACACATTTCCTGGTGGCTTTGGGATCGGCCTTGTTTATGGTTGTTTCGGCCTATGGTTTCGAGGGGGCGATGCATACTCCTGAGCACCGTTGGGATGTTTCGCGAGTGGCTGCTCAGGTAGTGTCTGGTATCGGTTTCATCGGCGCTGGCACCATCATTTTCCACAAGAGCGAGAATGTAGTTCGCGGACTTACTACCGCAGCAGGACTTTGGGTTACAGCAGCCATCGGACTGGCTTGTGGAGGTGGAATGTATATCTTATCAATAGCTTCTACAGTGCTAGTGTTGGTGGGACTTGAAGCATTCAACTTTATACTTCGAAAGATTGACAAACACAAGAAATAAATAAAACCCCTCGCAATGGTATCGCGAGGGGCTTATTTATTTTACTTGAAGATTTTCTGTGCGAACATTGTGAGATAAATTCTCCAGTTGCGCCAGATGTGACCACCATCAGTCTCTACATATTCATATTTATAACCCTTGCTGTCCCAGTAGTTGCGCAGGTCTACTGTGCTCTGATACAGGAAATCGGTCTTACCCATACCCATCCAGTAGAGCTTTGGCTTGCTGCCGAAGAGCTTGGCACTCTGCTGTTCGAACTCAGGATTAGCCTTAATCTGCTGGGCAAAAGAATCCTGATAACCACCGTTGGCCAAGTGCAGACCGGCAGAGAACAGACCGAAATAGTCGAACTTGTTAGGATAGAGCAGACTTACATGGAAGGTATGTCCACCACCCATTGACAATCCGCAGATAGCTCTGTGCGAACGATCCTTGAGTGTACGATAGTTGGCGTCAACATAGTTTACGATATCCATAAAGCTCTCTGGGATAGAAGCTGCAGCAGGAGTTGTAGGACCAGTACCTGCATCGCGGAATCCGGGAGTGTACATACCCCATGACCACTCGCCAGGAGCTGCCTGACAGTTAGGATTTCCATTAGGCATAACTACAATCATTGGCTTAGCCTTGCCTGTAGCAATCAGGTTGTCGAGAATCTGTGCTGCACGACCCAGCTCGCTCCAAGCGTTCTCGTCGCCACCAGCACCATGCAGGAGGTATAGCACAGGATACTTGCCACCCTTGTCGTAACCAGCAGGAGTATAGATGGTCATACGACGTTGCATCTTCAGCGTAGGACTGTTGTACCAAACCTTGCTCAAGTTTCCGTGGGGAACCTCGTTTACCTTGTACAGATCGCCCTTGTCACCCTTCTGGTCGCTAACGATGAAGATATTGGTGAACGAGACGATGTCGCGATTTACATAAATGTTAGCAGGGTCTTTAACACCAGTCATACCATCGATATTGAAGGTATAGCTATACATCTCAGGGGCTAACTTATCTGTAGTGTAGCTCCATACGCCATTCTTGCCTTCCTTCAGCTGGGCTACTCCTGGAGCATCGTACTTGCCATAGCCAGGAATCTCGATAGGCTGTGTGGGCAGGAAATCGCCTGTTACCTCAACCTTAACAGCCTTTGGGGCAAAGAGGTTGAATGTTACAGTTCCGTCGGCATTAACCACGGGTGATTGAACACTGGCACTGTTGAAGAGTTTCTCCTGTGCCTGAGCGCCAGCGCAGCATATAGCTGCCAGCGCCATAGTCATTAAATACTTTTTCATACGTTTTAATTATTCATTATATAGTTAATCATTTAAATAATCTCTGTGCCAATAGGTGCAGGTTGTTGCGCCATGTGTACCATGTGTGGCCACCAGGGGCTGTGTAGTACTCGTACTTGATACCTGCGGCGTCAAAGAGTTTCAGTGTGGCCAGTCCGTTCTGGTATGCGATATCCTCAGGATCGCCCTGAGTGAATACCAATTGACGAACATTCTTCTTGATGCCTGCGGCAGCCTTGTTCAGACGCTGGCGATAGCCCTCGAACTGTTTCTTCTGAGCAGGGAACCAACCTGCGCTAAGCACCCAGAAATACTCAAACTTGTCGCAGTCGTTAAGTATGGTTTCCATTGTCTCCATACCTCCCATCGAGAGTCCTGCCATAGCGCGATGGGCCTTGTCGGCCACTACACGATAGTTCTGCTCGATATATGGAATAATGCTGGTAACCAGATCCTGTTCGAAGAGTGGAACTTCATCCATTATGTTCTTAACAGGAATAGAGCCGTTAGGCATAACTACTACCATTGGCTTCATCTTTCCTTCAGCCAGCAGATTATCCAGGATGTTGCAAGCACAGCCCACTCCAGGCCATGATGCATCGTTGTCGCCACCACCATGAATCAGGTAGAGAACAGGTAACTTATCGGCCGACTTCTCATAACCAGCAGGAGTCCATACATGCAGACGGCGCAGGGCATTAAGTGGCTTACTGAAGTAATAGCGCTGGGCAATTGCTCCGTGAGGGATATCCGCACGCATATCGTAGAACTGCTTGCCATCGCCGATATTGGCAAGGGCGGATGTCTCAGCAGAAAGAGCACCCTTGGGGTCTTGAACCTTAACACCATCAACAGTGAAGTTGTAGCGATAAACGCCATCCTTCAGGTCGCTGATAACAGCTGTCCATACACCATTGTCGGCCTTTTTAAACTCGAGAGGTTTGCCCCAAGGCATTGCGTCGCCGCCAAAGCCAACCTGCTTGGCATTAGGAGCATAGATACTAAAGGCCACACGACCACCACCCAGATTACGTACGGGCTGAAGTGTGTCGTTGGGTGTAGGCTGCATCTGCCACTGTGCCATCGTAGGCACAGAGCAGAATGCAAGCATCATGATCGAAAAAAACTGTTTCATTATCTCTTGAGTAGATTAAGTTTCACGTTTGGTTTCATTACATTGTTCACTTTTTTGGTCCAAGCTTTTACATTGGCCGATGCTTTGGCCTCAATGTCGCTTGCCGATGAACAGATAAGGAAGTCGTAGCGACCTGCATCGGTCTTCCATGCTGAGGCCTTTTCATTGAATGATGCCAGGTCCTCGGCCTTAACTGTCATTGTTACAGTTTCTGTCTGTCCAGGCTGCAGCAGACGAGTCTTGGCATAGTTGCGTAACTCCTTCTCAGGTTTGTTCAGCTTCTTGCTGTTGGGAGCAGCTACAAAGAGCTCTACTACGTTGCGACCAGCCTTCTTACCTGTATTCTTTACGTCAACCTTAACTGTATAGACACCGTTAGCCTCGCTTACGCTCATGTTGGTGTAGCTGAAGGTGGTGTAGCTCAGTCCGAATCCGAATGGATAGGCAACGGCCTTACCAAAACTGTCAAAGTAGCGATAGCCTACGTAGATATCCTCCTCGTAGTTGGTGTAGTCGATATTTGCCTGAGGCTTGCGATCCTTTGGAGCCTGATCCTTATTATAACCCCACATAAACATTGCACCAAGAGTCTTGTCGTCTACATTGCTGGGGAAGTTCTTGTCAGCATAAGCATCACCATACTTCACTTGGAATGTCATTGGCAGTTTGCCGCTTGGGTTAACCTTGCCTGAGAGTACATCGGCTACGCTAAAACCACTCTCTTGTCCGCCCTGCCAAGTGCAAACCAGAGCATCAATCTGATTCTGCCATGAAGCAACGTCGATAGGACTGCAGATGTCGAGCAATACCACTACCTGCTTGCCTTTGGCGTGATATGCCTCGCTTACGGCCTTTATTAGCTTGGCTTCACCCTCCTTCAGATAGAAGTCGGCCTCGCTGCGATCGGCAGCCTCACCGCTCTTACGGCCCAGTGAGATGATGGCTACATCGCTACCATTGATAGCTGCATTCAACTCATCGGCAGTAAACTGCTTTTCCTCAGCGCGTGCTGGAGGGGTGAGCGAGAATGGCGGACGACCGTTAGGGAACAATCGCTTCTCCTCGGCTGCAATGTGCTGGGTATAGGTGCCGATGAGTGGCTTGTAAACCTCGTATCCTGCCGAACGAAGACCCTCTATGAGTGATACTGTGTAGTGTCCAACACTGGTTCCACCAAAGCCTGAACCACCTGAGATCCAGTCGTAGCTAGTACAACCAAACAGAGCTACCTTTTTGCCTTTCAAAGGCAGTGGTTTCTCCCCTCCCTCGGAGGGGTTGGGGGAGGTTCCATTCTTGAGCAGTACGATACCATCGGCACCAACCTGGCGAACCACCTGGGCATGAGCCTTAAGATTAGGTTCGTTGTTGTACTTATATCCCTTAAAGTTGTGAGTCTTTACCACATATTCTAATATACGCTTCACGTTAGCATCGAGAACCTCCATAGGCAGTTTGCCACTCTTGGCTGCCTCAAGTATTGCCTTGTACTGCTTGTCCTGACCGGGCTGTAGCATATCATTGCCAGCCAGCATTGCTGCAACAGCGTCGTCGCCAGCATTCCAGTCGCTTACAAACATACCTTTCCATCCCCACTCGTCACGTACGATGGTAGTAAGCAGTTCGCGATTCTGCAGGGCGTATGGACCGTTCAGTTTGTTATACGATGTCATGATGGTCCATGGATCGCTCTCCTTCACCATAATCTCAAAGGCCTTGAGATAGATCTCGCGCAGAGCGCGCTGCGATACCTGTGAGATATTGTTGTTACGATTTGTCTCCTGATTGTTGGCCACAAAATGCTTTGGACAAGCAGCTGTACCCTCGCTCTGCACACCCTTTACGTATCCGGCAGCGATAGTACCAGAGAGGTATGGATCCTCAGAGTAGTACTCGTGGTTGCGTCCGCACAGTGGATTTCGGATAAGGTTCATTGCCGGCGACAGAATCCAGTCGAGTCCAAACTCGCGCACTTCGTTGCCGATACCCTTTCCCACCTTGAATGCTGCCTCACGGTCCCAAGTTGAAGCGAGAGTCATCGAAGCTACAAAGTCGGTAGGATAATAATCATTATGATCCCACGCACGTGTGGCGCTCATGCGCAAACCTTGCTGAGAGTCAGCGCAATAGGTCTCAGGTATACCCAAGCGGTCAACTGAAAATGTACTACCAGCTGTTCCTGGGAATTTTGCATCGTCGTTGAAATGCATGCCGCGTCCCAGCACCAAGTGGCACTTTTCCTCGAGGGTCAACGCCTTAACCACTTCGTCAATGTTTTCTGCCCTAAGTTGCTGGGCCGACACGCTAGCGCTGCAGCCGAATGATGCAACCACAGCAATCACAACCAAACTAATCTGATGAAACGAAATTTTCATTGTTCTTAATTATACTTTATTAGTTATTATTTGAATCTGGTTTCTGGGTGCAAAGTTACAAATCGTACACGAAATAGTCTTTCTGTAGCGTCCGTTTAATTTTTATTGTTGTTCAAAAGAGTCTTGTCGTTTTCTTATTTGTTCAAAACCTTTCTGATTTGTTCAAATAAAGCAGGGATTTTAGTTCCCTGCCTTACCTATCTTGAATATTAATCGGTTGTCAGGTTTAGTGTCCCACTGTACTTGCCAAACCCTGCCGTCTATCTGGTCGAGCATAATAAAATTATAGATATTAGTAGTAGGATACAGGAAGAATCTGCCAGGCTGTTCGTCCTCAGGGTTAACCAATGGATATACCTCGCTGTCCAGTTTTACCTCCACACGCTCCTCGCGACTCATGCCATACTGCACGATAGAAACTACGCCATTAGCAGTGTTGAGTTTCAAGAACACGTAGATGTTCTGTGTAGGAAACAACTGGAACTTAGCATTCTGGTTCTGAATCATTGTTGTAGCCACCTGCACAGGGGGCTTGTCTTGTGCTAACACTGTCATCGACATCATGCACATCAGGATCATCATTAGTTTTTTCATAACTGTACACAATTAAGTTAAACATTCCGACTGCAAATATAGGGAATATATCTGAAACTTGCAAGTGTTTTTGGCGAAAATATCCCAAATCACAGTATCTCAGTTTAGAAAAAAGGTTAGTCAATTGTCTTCCACCTCTGGAAACCCCTGTAGCAATGCGGCTTTGAGCGGTGTTAGGTGGAAGTGGAAGACAATTTTATAAAAAAATTCTCAGACATACATATTTTTAAAACTATCAATAGTTTGCCCTCATCCACGCGATAATCCTGAGGAAAAAGGTAAGGGCTGATGTCTCATGGTTGGTGATACCGAGTTCCTTGATGGTTTCAGAACTGTACTCATCGACGAACTCCTCAGTCTTGATACCATTGTCCTTGAGGAACTTGCTCATGGCATAGAAGTTCTCCACAGGCACGACATCGTCCTTCGTATCGTGGAAGAGCATCACGTCGAAGTCTTTGCGGGGCGTCCAGCCGCTGGTGAGCGCATCTGTGCTGAAAGCGGACTTGAACCGGCGCGACAGGGCACTGTTGGTATTGAGGACGGCCTCTGTGCAGATGTCGCTCGTCTTTTTGGTCTTGATAAGCTCCTCGTCAAGGGCCTTACGCTTGTACTCCTTGCTGAGGAACCACTCGTCGAAGTGGCTGGCCACAGGATCCTTCAGATAGTCGTGGATGTCGTAACCCAGACGGAAGAAGTAGTTGTAGGCATAGAGCACGTTGCAGACGGTGCTGGGCATCTCGGTGTAGCCTTTAGTGATGGCGTCATACATCGAGTTGATGTCATAGGGACCATCGCCGGCGAAAGCTCTTTTCACCTTTATCTCAGGATGGCGTTCGGAGATTTCGCGCAACACGCCCATCGTTGTCTGCCCACCCTCCGAGTAGCCTGCGATGATGAAGTCGTCGCCTTTCTTCACTTCCAGATCTTCTATCAATCGCTTGGCAGCGAGGTAGGCATCGAGCGAGGCACGTCCGTTGGCTCGTGAGATGCAGTAGGCCTGCGGCTCTTTCTCAGTGATGCCGAAGCCGTAGTAGTCGGGTGCTACGACAATGAAGTTGGTGAAGGCAGCCCCCGTTGGAAACTCTACGGCTCCACGCGAAGGTGCCTGCGTGGTGGCATAGACCGTGAAGTGGTTGTAGAGCAGAATGCCGTTGTATGGCTTATTGTCCTTGATCAGCGTCTTGTCAACCGTGATGGTACCGCTGAGTGTGCAGGGATTGCCGAAGGGGTCGATGGATGGATAGGTGAACACGTAGTTCATATAGTCGGGGAAGATCTCCACTGGGATGCTGTCGGTGATACAGGCCCGGGGGAGGGTAGACTTCGCCATCCAGTCCTGAATCAAGCCATTACTATCGCTTCCTGCCTTGGTAAGCGAACCTTTATGGGATGCACTGCTGTAGGCGATATTCCCCTGCGCACAACTCATCTCTATCTGACTGATATCGCAAAAGTTGCTGTGATTTCCGTCACTACGAGTACGCGACGACATGATGGAGGTGCCAGTATTTGGATCCGTCAGGATGATATGCCCTTCGGCTGTCACCTGCCATGTGAATGGTGCATCCTTCGGACCGCCGTAAATCTCGAGCGGTTCGTTGAACTCGTCATCAAACACAGCCAGCGCGACGTAGCCCGTGTGGTCGGCTTTGGTCTCTACTACAATTATGGCGTGGTTGAACGGCTTGCCGGTCTCCGTCACATCCTCATACTCAAACTCCTCCCACCACAGGCCGACAAGGCTCTGCTCCAGGACACTAATGTCTTTAGAGGGTGGATTGTCCTCCTTCGAGCAGCCAGTCATGCCCAACAGGAGCACTGCGGCTGCAATCATTGCAAAAAATGTTTTTTTCATAAACTTTTGTTTTAAAATAATCAAATAAAATAGTACTATATCGAGAGAAATCTGTCCGAACATTCGCGTATCTGAATCAATATTGTTATAGAACCGTTGCAAAGGTACAAACAAAAAACGAGAAAGTAAGTGCAATGGCTGGAATTTTTTGTGCTGAGAGCTATTTTTATGGCTTACAGTTGGACAATCTCCTCGCTCTAGGTTTAAGACATACTTTTCTCCATTAACCCAGAAAGTCATCTGCATCAGCGAATGCTCATCTCTGCTGTGATTGTCGAGCATCACGCTGCGGAAATACGACAGGGTATTGAGCATAAAACTCATAAAACGTCTCTTTTTGTTTGTTCTCCTATTAAAAGATGTGTAAATTTACGTAGAAATGTTTAGGTTTGAAAGATTTTTGCTACCTTTGCAATCAAGTATCGGTAAATCGTCGTAAACGGCGCATGCTGAAAAGCATAAATCTCTGAGTGCAGAGTGCCGGTATGATTTTCGTTGGTTAATAATAGCATCAGCTATTTGTTCAGAGAATCATGAAACGTAGGAAATTTCAATGATCTAGTGCTCGAACAAGTCAGTTGATGCCCGTGCGATAGCGCGGGCATGACTTGTATCTTAGCACTACAGGTAATTCCTACGACCTCATGATTCAAGAGAAGAGCCATGACTCGCGCTTCTTTTGTGTCCTGAGGTCTCTTAGTGTTTACCTGTAAGCAAGCCTGAAGATATAGTCTGATTGCTCCTAAACT
>ONYZ01000001.1 GCA_900322175.1 uncultured Prevotella sp. | reverse complement strand
CAATTCTTTGCGTAGTTTGAAATACCCAGAAGAACGAAAGAATCCCACAACAGCCAAGAAACGGTCAAAATTGGCCATATTACATGCAATACCTTTGAGTTTTTCAAAGAGCGTATTGCCTGAATTGTTATTAAAAAATTTACTGCTCATTGTATTTGTCTTGACTCGGATTTATTAATGACCTGACATCTATCATTAACACTCTTGCAATTTCGTTTAATTGTGCAATAGAGGGTTGAGTCTTGTTTTGGCACCATCTGGAGACGGTATGTTCAGTTTTGCCCAACTGCTCTGCCAGCCATCGGCTGGTCTTTCCTTTTTCTACGAGGACTACCTTCAAACGGTTTAATGCCCCCATTTTTTCATTATTTGCCATACAAAGTTCATTATTTGAGCGCAAATATACACAAAATAATTGATTTCACCTAATTTGATGATGAAAAACAGTAGGTTCTATTTGAAAAGTGCTTAAAAAGACCCTTTACAATTTAGGACCACGTCTCTTTTCCTTCTTCTGCATTCTCTTTTTGTACTCTTCCTCGGCAGGGTCATAGACAGGGTTAGAGGTGTCAAACAATCCCAATGAAGGAATTTCCATTGACGGTTCGTTATGCACTTGTCGCTCAGAACTAGTTTCTTCTCTTGGTTGTTCCGTTTGGATTTGACGTGCCTGGCTATTGATTGTCCGTTGTTGCACTTTTTCTTCATTGGTATTCAGTTTTGATAAGATTGCCACATAAGACAGTCCTCTCCTGATTTGGGATGCCTTGAAGGTATAGCCGTCTTTCTCGAAGCGCATACCTTGTAAGTCTTTCAGGTCTTTGCTGCCATTCCGTCTCATGACTAATTCCACTTCCACACCATTCGCTTTGAGGTGATTCACGAATTCTGGCCAAGACTTGCAACGCAGTAAGCCTGTACCGACGGCATGGTAGATCTCGTATAGAACGCTGCCAGATAGTTCCGTTGGTAAGTCCTCTGTCTGTGCTGAGATAGGCAGCGAAATCCTTTATGAACTCAGGTGTCAGTTCCAGCATCGACATATCCGTGCGGCGGTAGTGTGACTGGATAAAGCCAGCGACGCTTCCCCTTGACAACTTCATTGCCCTGAGCGTGCTGACAGTCCTGTCCTTTCCAACACGTTTGCTGAGACTGGCGATGTCCTTGTCGAATGCGTTGAGCAATGTCTCATACTCGCTGCCGAATCCCTGATAGGAATTGCGTACCATCTCTGCCGTCACGAATGCCTCACGGTCTGCCAGATGCTGTTAGTGCTTGATGATCTGTGCCTTGATGTTGTCAAGGTCACGGTTCAACTGCAAGGCTTCCTTGCTTCGCCCCTTGGCGCAGTTGCCCTTTGCATCCCACAGGGTCAACGGGATACTCTTCTTACAACTGAACTGGCTTTGGGTTCCATTGATTGTCACCCTGCCCATCACTGGCACTACGCCGTTCTTCTCCTTACCTCTGTTCACGTAGAACAGCACCGAAAATGTGCTTCTGCTCATGTTTCTTACTCGTTTTTTTAATTCCGGCTGCAAAACTACTATCTTTTCCTGGTTCTGTCACTATGCAAAATATAGCAGTTTGCGGAATCAGAAACGGGTGGTTGAAGGTGTGTCATTATGCCCCATCTTGCCTATCCGGTTAACGAAGTTTAACTGGCTCTCAAGACCGTATCGCGGGTTACGGATAAGAAACCTAACTACTTCTTTATTCCTCCCAAGTTTGCTTTCAACCTAAAACCGAACTTCCTTGTTTCTCCCCGACTTGCCTTTTATTTACGCGCTTTCTGCGTTAATTCTCCAAAATACGTCTTTCGTTACAACCTTTTTTCATAACTTTGCTATAAAAATGGCTTAGTTACTCTGTCTCGGCATAAAAAAGATTAAAATCTTTTGTTCTGCGCTCAACTTTTCGTAACTTTGCAGGCTGAGATATTAGGATTATTTAGAAAACAATGGATATTAAGCAACAAATAACACCAATAAGTCAGGATTTTGACTTCTCGCGAGTGCCGTCGTGGTATGTGCTCTGTACTAATAATGATTGTCCACTGAAGGATAACTGTCTGCGACACTTGGCAGGAAAGAATGCTCCAGACAATCTTGAGATAGCTACGTGTATTATGCCAAAGACACTGAAAAACGGCGATTGCCGTTGGTTCGACAAAATAACAGTCAATGTATGGGCTGCCGGATTTACTCACCTTTATGACAAGGTGATGAAGAAGGACTACACCACCATGCGTAAAGCTATCACCAATTATCTGCATGGAACTAGGATTTACTATGAGTACAAACGAGGTGAACGTGCCCTGTCGCCCGATGAACAGCAGTGGATACGTAACTACGTTAAGAGTCTGGGCTACGAGTGGGAAGTAGAGTTCGACAGGTTCTTCGAGGACTATGTGTATCACCATCTGGCATTACTCGACTAATCAAATGTTCTAAAAAGTGCGTTTTCTTCGGGAGAAAACAACGTTTTCTCTTTGAGGAAATAGTTTTTTCTGGCTGAGAAAACAATATTTTCTGCCGTAGAAAACGCCATTTTCTGCCGTAGAAAACGATTAAAAGTGAAAACATTATGAAACTGACATTTGTACTAAGAAACAAGCAAAACGCCCTGAAGCTGTCGGCAAAGACTATTGACAGCTTCATCGAGCGTATCAAGACAGATACCAAAGACGGAGCCGTAGCGCATCGTCGACAGGAGTTTAACTTCTTTGGCGATACTGACAGCTACGACCGTCAGCATCCCTCTGGAGTGGGAACCTGTTGACGATCGTGTGATGAAGGGAATGAATATGAAGGTGCGTCTGGCTGGTATTGATGCCAGAGATAATGATATCCGTCGCTATGTGCAGTCGGATATGATTCGTCCGTTCAATTATATCGAGTCAAGGATGGAACAAGACCACATTCTGTGCAGCCAATCTCACAGCCTTCGGACGTATGCTTTCAGGTATTCCCGACCTCCAAAAACGTGTCACAAAGTATGGATCAGACTACTTTGTGAAGCGCAAAAACTCCTAAATTGCCATTTATTTACAATCTACCACCAATCTACCACCACCTCGCAAACCTGCATAAACACAGGTGTTTCGGGTGATCGGTGGTAGATTGGTGGATATTATTAGAAAAAATAATTTATTTCACCACAATCTTCTTGCCGCCATGGATGTATACTCCCTTGGCGGTTGGTTTGTTGGCCAGTTTGCGGCCATCTAGGGTGTACCAGGCGTTGGTCGAATCTGTGTCATCAGTGATTTCTGTACCATATATGCCTGCGACGTTGAAAACCATTCGGGCTGCATTGATGCTTCCGCCGGTGAGGCCGTTCTTCAGCTTGAAGTAGCCGCGGCAGGCACCTAGGGTTGCACCTTCCCTTGGCCAGAACAGGATATTGTCCACTCCTACGAAGAGCACACTATTATAATCCGACGTGAACTCCTGATGGCTGTAATAACCGCGGAAATCCACATAGTCAGTCACTACATTGTTGTAACCGTCCTTGATGGTGACACTTGTAAACTCGGGGTTCACGATGTCGCTGCATGTTGTGGCATTTTCACCGTTGTAGGCCACATAGTTCTGTGGTACCGCCCATTTAATAATGTATGGTTTGCCAGCTTCGAGCGTGGGTACGGGGTCGGTGAAGGTCAGTGTCAATTCGCCATTGGAATACGATGAGCTACTCAGCGTGCGAGCCACAGCGCCTTCGAGCGGGCTTCCATCGATGGTTACGTCGAAGGGCAGGCAGATAGTATTCCACTTCCCGTCCTTATACAGCGTGCGGCCGTAGAGCTTAGCGCTGGTCGTCTTGTCTTTGTTGGCATCGATGATGATTCTGTTGCTCATGTTGTTGTCGAGAGCGAAAATCACGTTTTCTAGAGTCACCTCATTGCTAAGTTTCGCACCATTTCCATATAGAGCTATAGTGTAAGAGCCAACCTCGTTTGGTCTGAACGAGAACTGCATCTCTTTTGCCTCATGGGCAATGAGGTTGAGTGTAGTTCCTAGCACGGTAGTGCCGTTTAATCGCAATAATACATCGCCGTTGAAACTACCGTTTCCACCGGTGATTGTGGCGGTTACGGTATGCTCGTGGCCGGTCATCTTGTCGCCCGACACTGCGCTTAACACTACACTAGGACTTACATTGGCGGGGATGGGCACATTGATGGTAAGGCTATTTCCGTTGATAGTGGCCGTCAGTTTTAAGGAGTCGCCATCGTAACATTCCTGCCAGTCGCTTGTGCCGTTCTCTCGGGTCATCACCTTGATGTAGTACGTACCATTAATCACGCTGGAGGGCACAGACACATTGTCATCGAAAATTCCATCTTTATTGAAAAGGAATTCTTTATTATCCTGTTTAGCTAGTGTATCAACGACAATGCCATTATTATTCACCAACAACAGGGCGTAGTCATAATGGTTTGTCCCTGGCTTATAGCTACATAGAGTTGTGTTTATGGAGATGCCGGTGAAGGCTTCGTCAGCACTTACGCGGTTGAATGTATTGCTTGATAACGAACCGTGGGGCGAGCTGAAGCGCAGTCCCTCTAGTGCTATGCAATAGTCGGCGTTGCCTTCTACTGGCTTCTGTATGCCGATGACAGCGTCTTGGTCGTAGCTGAAACCATCGAGTTTCGACATGTTTCCGACACCATCATTGTAGGGACTGAGCACTGACAACAGGAAATAACCATCGCCTGATCCGCCCCAGCCCCAATTAATGTGGAAGTAGTCGGCTTCGGAATCATACTTGTATCCGTCGCACACAAACGAGTGTCCGCCGTTGGAGCTCTGTCCGCCTAGGATTACGGGGCGGGCATCTGCCAGTTCGCTGTAGATCATGTTTACCCACGCGCTGTAGCTGTGGTTCCTACGATGGCATGCCTGGATGCCTCCGTCGTAGCCGAAGAAGGTTTTCATTACGTAGGGAATGGATGCATTGAAGGCTGATGAAGCATCCAGACCATACTTCATTTGTAGCGCCGTACCGCAGTACAGCATCAGTTGGGCCACGGCATCGGCGGCTGGGCCAGTACTACTTTCGGTATAGGTCGTGGTCATATTTGTCCAGTCGAAAGTGGTGTTGGCAGGGAAGGCGGGAAGATCTGCGACGTTCAGGCTGATTGATTCCTTAGCCTTGTTCTTCGTCGTGGTGGTATATCCCGGAATAGCTGTACTGCTAGCAGCGAAACCATTGTGAACATAATGATAGTACATCAACTGCGCCAAACTTGTGGCCACACAACCGGTTAGGGTGCGTTCATCGTCAATCGTCGGGCACGTGTTGTTGTAGGGTTCTGCTTGATACCACTTGGTGGTTATCATAGGCGTTATCTCGCTGTGGCCACTTCGTCTTAGCTGTGTGTCGTTTGCCCTGGTGGCTGCCTTGTCGCCTTCGTCGTCGCCCAGCAACTCTATCTGCTCTTCGTATCCGGCTAGCAGATAGCGCAGACCGTCAGGCATATCGTCGCCGATGGTGCCATGGTCGGCATAGCCCAGGATGGCGGTGGTGCGGTCGTCGCCGCTCACAATGACAAAGCCATCGTTCTGACCTAGGTTAAACACATAGTAGTTGGCCTCTGCTCTGGCGGCACGACTACGGCCTCTCTTCACGTTCTGACTCAGAGCGTCTGCACTACGTCCGTGCTTCTGCAAAAATGCGAATGCTTTCTGCCGGGCTTCGCTTTCGCTCACTGGACCGGCCAGCATCGATAGCGAGGTAATCAGCAGTAACAGTAGCATCCAGCCGCGCTTAGCGACCTTCCACACTTGAACCTCCAACATACTCAAAATCATCATCATCGTTAAAGTTGGTGTTGACACCCTTCAGTGGGCTGCCGGCTAGCAGCTGTACTCTGCTGTTAATGATTACAACCTGGCTCTTAGGCTTCAGATAACACTTTCTCATAATTTCGTTATTTTGTTAATATACGCTTCCTGATTGTTAATTCGGCGGCAAAGGTACAAAAAGATTTGCAAATAAAAGTATCACAATAGGAAAAAGTTATCTTATTTTCGGAAAAACCGCCGATGAGATCGTAATAGATGCTCATCGGCGGCGGGGAAGTTAGAAATTTGATTAGGTTTTATCTCTTCAGGAGGTTCATT
Organism: uncultured Prevotella sp.; assembly: GCA_900322175.1. Taxonomy (GTDB): domain Bacteria; phylum Bacteroidota; class Bacteroidia; order Bacteroidales; family Bacteroidaceae; genus Prevotella. The sequence goes on along the minus strand of ONYZ01000001.1, from coordinate 168,644 downwards.
GTGCCCTGGGGCTTCATCACGTTGTTAACCTTGGTCTCCTGGGCCTTGGCGGTGGCCTTTAGGGTGGCCTTGATATCCTGTGATGAGGCTCCTACCAGGAATTGGTATTCGCCAGCAGCTACTACCCATGCTGAGGCTGCCTCGTCGAACGATGCCAGGTCGGCGGCCTTTACGGTCATTACAATAGTCTCGGTTTCGTCGGGAGCCAGTAGCTTAGTCTTGGCATAGGCCTTAAGTTCCTTGACAGGCTTGTTGGCTGCCTTGTTGTCAGGAGCTGAGATGTAGAGCTCTACAACCTCCTTACCCTCAAGTTTACCAGTGTTCTTAACCGTTACGCTAATTTCGTAAGCATCGCCCTTTTCGGTAATCTTGGCATCGCTATAATCGAATGTGGTATAGCTGAGACCATAACCGAATGGATAGCTTACTGGTACATCGAACGAGTCGAAGTAGCGGTAACCTACATAGATATCTTCCTCGTAGTCGGTGTAGTCAACATTCTTGACGTTGCCCTTCTGACCCTGATTCATCATGTCGATACGTGGATCCTGGTCGATGGGGAAGTTCTTTGAGCTGTAGGCATCGGTGAACTTAACTGGCCAAGTCATAGTGAACTTACCGCTAGGTGACTGCTTGCCGCTGAGAACGTCGACAACGCTGTTGCCGCCTTCCTGACCAGCCTGCCATGCGCAGAGAATGGCATCGGGCAGTTCCTTCCAAGTGGCAGTCTCGATGACACCACCGATGTTGAGCAGTACAACAACCTGCTTGCCTGCCTTGTGGTATACGTCGCAAACCTGCTCGATGAGCTTGCGCTCAGAGTCGCTCAGTTTGAAGTCGGCAGCCTTACGGTCTATAAACTCACCAGAAATACGGCCTATTGTGATGACTGCTACATCGGCCTGCGAAGCCTGCTTAGCCAGTTCGTCGGCACTGAACTGCTTCTCGGCTGGCAATGGGCGTGGCATGAAGCGCAGCAGCATGGCATTCTTAGGATCCTTCTTGGCAGCAGCCTCTATCTCGGCCTTTTCCTTGGCCTTGCAGTCGGCTGCGTATGCTGTGTAGGCATTCTTCAACTCGTCAGAAACAGTGTAACCACCATTTTTCAGTCCGTCGAGCAGAGAAACTACATAAGCGTGGTTTACATTACCCGAACCAGTACCACCAGCGATGAAGTCGTAAGAGGTATTACCATACAGGGCAACATTCTTGATGTTCTTTCCAAATGGAAGTGGTTTCTCCCCGCCTTCGGAGGGGTTGGGGGAGGTTCCATTCTTCATAAGTACCATACCCTCGGCAGCGCTCTGACGTGTAACGGCAGCGTGAGCCTCGAGGTCGGGCTTGTTAGAGAACTTGTAACCCTGATAGCGTGGACTCTTCTCAACGAGGTTCAGTATGCGCTGAACGCTACGGTCCAGGTCGGCCTCGGCCAGTTTGCCGCTCTTTACGCCAGCTACGATGCTGTCGAACTGCTCGGCCTTGCCAGGCTGCAACATATCGTTGCCGGCCCACATCTGCTTGGCACCGTCCTTACCGCCAAACCAGTCGGTCATCACGGTTCCCTCGTAACCCCACTCATCGCGCAGGATGGTGGTAACAAGGTCCTTGCTCTCAGATGTGTAGACACCATTGATATAGTTATAAGATGTCATCACTGTCCATGGCTGACTCTCCTTGATGGCGATCTCGAAGCCCTTGAGATAGATCTCGCGCAGAGCACGCTGAGAGATGTGTGCATCGTTGTTCATGCGGTTTGTCTCCTGGTTGTTGGCAGCAAAGTGCTTGATGCTAGTACCAACGTCGTTCTTCTGGACACCAGTGATATAAGCCGAAGCAGTCTTACCAGCTACAACGGGGTCCTCAGAGTAGTACTCGAAGTTGCGGCCGCACAGAGGGTTACGCATGATGTTGAGGGCTGGAGCCAACAGCACGTCGGCACCATACTCCTTAACCTCCTCGCCGATGGCCTGACCTACCTGCTGGATGAGTTCAGTGTTCCATGTTGAGGCAAGCAGAGTTCCAATGGGGAAGTGGGTGCAGTAATAAGTAGCAGAGTCGCCCTCGCGCTTAGCGTCGATACGCAGTCCGGCAGGACCGTCGGCCAGCACTACAGCAGGGATGCCCAGCGAGTCGAGTGGGTAGGTGGTACCAGCGGCACCAGGTACCAGGTTACGTGTGGCACCGATCACGGCATCATTGCCCGAGAAACCAGCCATACCAGTACCGATAACAAAGTGAGCCTTGTCCTCGAGAGTAAGCTTACTCATCACCTCTTCCTGGTTGATGGTGTTCTTGGGACTTTGCTTGTCGGCAGTGGCGCAGCCAGCTACTAATGCTGCTGCTGCCACGGCCATAATAACGTTTTTCTTCATAAAATATTACTTAAACAATAATGGAGTGAACTCTGAGAGATAGATACGCCAGTTGCGCCAGATGTGACCACCCTCGGTCTCCAGATAGGTGTACTTGTGCTTCTTTGAATCGAGGTAAGCACGCAGGTCGTTGTTGTTCTTGATGAGGAAGTCGGTCTTGCCGATACCAATCCAGAACAGCTTGGGGTTCTTGGCAAACAGCTTGTCGATCTTAGCATTGCGGTCGGCATAGATATTGGGGAATCCACCCTGGCCACCTTGCTGCTGGTCGACGGCTGCAGAGAACAGACCTACATAACCGAAGAGATCAGGATTGTTGATGCTGATGAAGAGGCTGTGGAAACCACCCATCGACAGACCTGCGATGGCGCGGTGAGCCTTGTCCTTCTTTACACGATATGTCTTCTCGATAAACTTCACTACATCGGGGAAAGCTGTCTCGAAGCTACCCTCCATGGTCTTAGGCAGCATCATGGTAGGTACTTTGAATCCCTCGCTGGTCTCACCTGGGCAAGCCTCCTGCGAGATGTTGCCGTTGGTCATCACTACCAGCATAGGCTCTGCCTTGCCCTGAGCAATCAGGTTGTCGAGAATCTGGGCTGCACGACCCAGTTCGCTCCAAGCATTTTCGTCGCCACCGATACCATGCAACAGATAGAGTACGGGATATTGCTTGCCGCTGGTCTCGTAGCCAGCAGGAGTGTAAACTGTGAGGCGGCGAGTAAGTCCGGCTGTAGGACTCTCGTACCAAACCTTGCTAACGGTGCCGTGAGCTACCTTGTTGACCTTGTACAGATCTGTACGCTGGTCGCCGCCGATGAGCAGTACGCTGAACAGATTGTTGATGTCGCGGATATTGTACACATTCAGTGGGTCGATGATCTTTACACCGTCAACAATCATGTTGTAGGTGTAGAGTTCGGGCTTAAGAGGCTCTGTGGTGTAGCTCCACACGCCTTTGTCGTTCTTTACCAGATCTACCACACCAGGAGCGTCGTAGGTATTGCCTGCGAACTCAATCTTCTTGGTTGGCAGCATGTCGCCAGTAATCTGCACTTTCTGTGCCTCGGGGGCAATCAGGTTGAATGTTACACTGTTGTCGGCATGTACGTCGGGCGAAGCCACCTGTGGGCCCTGGCCCCAGCTCAGATTCTGCTGAGCTTGTGCTGCCATGCCTGACAGGCAGAGGGCAGCAATAAGCATTAGTTTCTTCATTATTATATAAAATAGTTATTCACGGTGCAAATATAGTGCAAATCGAATGAAAAACCAAATTTATTTGAGTTTTTCTGAGATGCAGCCTATATTCACTGCAAGTAAATATAAGAATATTATTTAAAATATGTACCAAGTTTGGTCAAAAATTTTGGATAACAGCCTTTCCAGAATGCCCAATCATGAACACCGGCACGCTCGATGTACTGGATGCTGGGTATACCAGACAGAACCCAAGCGTTGAATGCGGCGCAACTCTCATATACGGTTGCATCCTCGGTTCCAACCTCAATGGTGAGTTCTGGCAGTTCGGCTGCATTGGCTGCAGGATAGAGCTCGAATAGGTTGGGTGTTGTATCGCTGATATAGGTAGCTGGGCTCATTGCGTAAGCGCAGCAGAACATCTCAGGATGCTTAACAGCATAGTAGAGAGTGCCGTAGCCACCCATAGACAGACCTCCGACAGCTCGCTTTGACTTATCCTTACCAACATTAAACATTGCCTCGATGGTAGGGAGGAGCTCCTGGAAGAAGTAATCCTCATAGGCCATTCCATCCTGATAACCATTGCAGTAGAAGGTCTGCTTTGCGTCTGGAGTTACAACAACCATCTTTCCAACCTCGCCGTTTGTGATTGCATTGCTGGTAAGAGCTGCCAAATCACCTTTGTCTAACCAAGAGTTCTGGTCGTCACCATAGCCGTGTAACATATAGAGTACTGGAAGTGTGGTCTGACCATCGTATCCCTCGGGCAGATAGACAGAGTACTTCATCTGGGTGCCAAGAATCTGGCTGTCGATAGTAATGTCTCTTACAACAGAACCCTTTACTTCGATGAACGAAACGAACATGATGTTGAATGAACCAGAACCAGTAGCGCCAGCAGCGTCGGTTGTACCAAGACCAGTACCCTTGAATGAGTAGAGTGTGCTGCCATCGATACCTTCAGCAGTGGTAATCTCAACAGTACCGCCACCAGTGAGATACTGTGTCTTGCCAGCTGCGTCTACATAGCTTGAACCGCCAGCCATATTGTAGTCAGGAATAGAGTAACCAGCGCTAATCTGCATTGCATCGTGAGCATCGCTTACGATAGTGTAAGAACCTGTGAGCTGCTCGGCAGTCTTGTCGTTGCCGTTGATTACATCGAACGCAGCTACCTGAGCACCATTAGGATCACAAACGGTGATGGTGTACTTGGTTACATCAGGGTAGTTGGTTGTTTGCCATGTAGTCCAGTCCATAATAGCTACGGCGCTGGTCTGAATGCTCATGGTGTAACCGCTTGGCTCTGGATCGTCCTCGCCTACGATGAAGGTCAGTTCGCCCTTGTAGTATGGCTTATACTGCTTACCGTCGGCGGTCTTAACCAGTCCGCTGATGAAGTAGGTTCCGTCAACAAAGCTGACGTCTATGTTACCCTCGTTGATAGCAGCGCCATTGATGGATCCTGCGTATGTGCCGGCATTGCTAACTGTGGTTACTGGTGAGAATGAGCCCTCGCCCAGAATCCACTCCTTGCTACCGAAGCTGAGCGACAGAGTGTTGCCTTCGGCATCGGTAAACTGTGTGTTCAGCGCTTTTACGCCCTTGCCCAATTTGGTGGTAGGCTGTACGCTGCCGTTATTGAAGGTGCAGAAGGTGATGTTGTTGAATTCGCCCTGCAGATCTTCGATAGAGTCGCTGTCGCAAGCTGTGAAGCCGATAACGGCCAGCAACATTATGATATATCTAAACTTTTTCATAATTACTCTTAATTCTTAATTCTTAACTCTTAATTCTCTTTATTACCATTCTGCATTCTGAGTCATGTTAGGATTGAGTTCAATCTCCTTCAGAGGGATTGGTAGAAGCTTGTGCTTGCTCTTGAAACCGTAGTTCTGGTTATTGTAAGGCCACTGTGTACCCTCGGTGCCGAAGGCGGGCACTTCCTTACCCTGCTGACCAAGTGCTGTCTCTGCATCGCCCCAGCGAACCAGATCCTGGAAGCGTACGCTCTCATTGCAGAGCTCCAGACGCTTCTCGGTTTTGATATCATCCAGTGAAACGCTTGTCAGAGGAGTCTCCTTGGCGCGAGTACGGATCTGATTGATATAATCGAGTGCCTTGCTGGTGTTGCCAGCCTGCAGATGAGCCTCGGCAGCCAACAGCAGAACCTCAGCATAGCGCATAATCTTCAGGTTGGTGAACTGAACACCCTGGAAAAACGACTGGTCAACAACGCAGTCTTCCTTCAACGATTGGTTTTTCCACATAAAGTATCCCTCGCAACCATATACCAAGGCACCTGTCTGGATAGTAACGCCAAAGGCTTTCAGCTGGTCATAGGTCATCATGGTCTTGTTGAGACGGTAGCCATTGGCACCCTCCCATGCCACGAAGGCATCGTAGAGCGACTTGCGTGGGTTCATAAAGCCATAAGTTCCCTGAGCAATCACCGCTGCAGCCTGACCGCTGTAGTTCACCTTGTCGGTACGCCAACCCTGCATCAGCAGACCCATGTCGAACTGGTTCCACATCTGCTCGCTATCATTACGCTTCTGCAGTTCGAATACCGATTCGCAGTTGTTGTTGGCTGCAGCATGGAACTGAGCATCGTACTCACCCTGATAGAGGGCATATTTGCCAGAGTTAATCACATTGTCGAGCATGGCAGCAGCCTCACTGTTCTTACCTTCAAAGAGATAAGCCTTGCCTAAGAATGCCTGAGCAGTCTCTTTGGTGATACGGATACCACCCTCGGCATCGTTCACGTCGCTCTTTGAGGGCAGGGTTCCACTGTTGATGGCATCGTTCAGATCACTCTCGATGAGTGCCCACATATCAGCAGGGGCGCTGTTGCCTAAGCGATACTCGCCAGGTTCCAGCAGATGGTCTACAACAGGTGCTGTGCCAAAGAGCGTTACCAGCTCGAACGAAGCCCATGCACGGAACACCTTGGCCTCGTTGACGGCACGCTTCATAATAGGTGTGTCACCCTGTACCTTGTCGATAATCAGATTCGCTTTGTAGATGACGCCATAGAGTCCCGAATAAAGACTCTGGATCATGCCGTGGTCGGTGCCGAAGGTGTACTCGTTGAGTTTCTCCATTTCGGCATTGTCGCCGCGAGAACCGCCACCAGTCCAGACATCGTCCGACAGGCAGTTCTTGGTCATAAACCAGTTGTAGTGAAGGCCGCGCATCTGCAGATAGAGTGAAGAGGTGGCCTGCATGGTGTTTTCGTCGTTGGTGTAGAAGTCTTCCATGCTTCCCAGGTTGCCGTGCTTGGCAATGTCGAGCTCGCTGTCGCAGCTGCTGAAGCTGAGCGATGAAATGGCCAACATGGCGATATATAATAGATTCTTTTTCATAATTGTATTCTTTTACTTTTTTACCTTTTTACTTTTTTACCCTTTCTTTAGAATTCGATGTTTAAACCAAGTACAACTTTCTTCGAGGTAGGATAGCCGCCCTTGTCGATACCCATACCCGAGGTAGCGTTGGTAGCAGCCTCAGGATCGAAGCCTGGATACTTTGAGAAGGTGAAGAAGTCGTCGAGTGAAGCATAGATACGGGCGTGGCTCAGGAAGACCTTATTGATCAGGCTCTTGGGCAGTGTGTATCCCAGCTGAATCTGCTTGATCTTGAAGAAGCTGCCATCGTAAACCATGGCGCTTGAGCAAGCGTACTTGTCCATATCGTTAGCACCTGCTCGAGGCACTGTACCGTTCTTGTTCTCAGCAGTCCAACGGTTATCGTAGAACACTTCTTTCAGACGGTTTGAAGCTGCGTAGTCAGGACGGTTGATACAGTTGAAAATCTGATTGCCGTATGAACCTGTTCCGAATACAGTCAGGTCGATGCCCTTATAGGCAGCTGTGAGGGTGATACCATAGGTGAAGTCGGGGATGGCGTCACCAATGCAGGTCAGGTCGCCGTCAGATACTTTGCCGTCGTCATCCAGATCCTCGAACAAAGGATTTCCGGTTTCACTGTCGATACCGGCAAACTTATAGCCGCGGAAGTAGTAAACAGGATAGCCCTTCTCGAAATAGGTAATGGTGTAAGTATGGAAGTTGCTACCGCTCAAACGCGTGATAGATGGATCGATGTATGTTACCTTATTGCTCAGGGTAGAGAGGTTACCACGGATGCTGTAGTTGAAATCGCCGATGTGGTCGCGCCAGCCAAGTTCAAACTCGAAACCCTTGTTCTCTACGTTACCGGCATTCATAGGTGAAGTGCTGCCGCCGATGATGAGTGAAGGTGTGGTACCCCATACCAGCAGGTCCTTGGTCTTCTTAATGAAGTAGTCGACCCCGAAGGTCATGCGACCACCCAGCAGAATGCCATCGAAACCGAAGTTCAGCTGCTCAGAGGTCTCCCACTTCAGATCGTCGTTACCCATGGTTGATGGGGCTGCGGCCTGTGTGTAGTTGATGCCTGAAGAGAAAGGATAGAGTCCGCCCAGTGCCATGTCGGTGCTGTAGCTATAGCCGCCCAATGCAGAGAGACTACCATTCTGACCCCAGCTGGCACGGAACTTCAGACTGTCGAACCAGCTCTTGAGAGGTGCAAAGAATTTCTCCTCGCTCAGAGTCCAACCTACTGATACAGCAGGGAAGTAACCCCAACGGGTTTTCTTAGAGAGCTTCGACAGGTCGGCAGCATCAGCACGCAGCGAAGCCTGCAGCAGGTAACGGCCCATGAAGTCGTAAGAGAGACGGCCGAAGTATGAGTATTTGGTGCTCTCGTTAGTCTCACCGCTTACGCCCTTGGTAGCCGATGCGTTGGCATAGTTCAGATAGTAGAACAGTGGGTCGTTCTTCTTCAGGGCATCTTCGCCATTGGCAGTCAGTGAGCCATTTACATTATTGCTTGTTGACTTCTGGAACGACATACCAACCATGGCTGTAACGGTGTGTCCGCCAAAGGTCTTCATATAGTTTGCAAAGTTCTCCCACTGATAGTAGATAGAGGTAGAAGAACCTGCGCTGAAGTCGAGGAAATCGCGGCTCTGTACTCCGTTGCCATAGAATGGCAGACTGGTACTACTATTGTTTGAACCTGCCAAGCGATAACCGAAACGAGAAGTGATGGTGAGTCCCTTTGCAGGTGTGAAGTCACCATAGATAGAACCGTTGATATTGAATCCCTGATTCTTTGACAGACCGTTGTCACGCATAATCATTGGGTGATACTGTTCGCCGGCATAGAACTTAGAAACAGCATAGTAGTTTCCATTCTCGTCCTGAAGCAACTGTTTGCCGTTGGCCTGTGCATTTACCATCTGGTAAGGCAGGTTCTCGGCTGTGTATGTGTCGGGAGTAAGAGGATCAAGCATCAGGATGGATGTGAGCAGTGATCCGTACTCGTTGTTTGAAGATACAGAGCGTACATCGTATTTCTCAATCTGGTTGGTGGTTCCTACCTTCAACCAGTCCTTAATCTTATATTCAGAGTTAATGGTAGCTGTGAGGCGTTTGTACACATCAGCGTCGCCCTTAACAATACCATTATTATTAAGGTATGCGAGCGAGAGGTAGTAGTTGCCACGTTCGTTACCACCAGTGAATGAAAGGGCGTGCTTCTGCATGTGACCGTGATTGAAAGCAACATCGGTCCAGGCTGTATTGGTCACACCGTCCCAGTTCTTAAGCAGGTAATCTTTTGTAAAGATGTTACCTTCGTCCATGTACTGGATATACTGCTCAGAGTTGAGCATCTTTGGTACGCGAGCCAGGCTCTCGTCGGTAAACATGAAATCGTAAGAGATCTTTCCCTGTCCGGGCTTACCTTTCTTAGTGGTGATAAGTACTACACCGTTACCAGCCTCGGCACCGTAGATAGCGGCAGAGGCAGCATCCTTCAGGATTTCCATAGATGCGATGGTGCTTGGGTCGATACCGCTGATATCACCCAGACGCACACCATCGACAACGAACAGTGGTTCTGAGCTTGAATTAGAGGAATAACCGCGTACGCGTATGGTTGGTGAAGAACCAGGGGCTGCACTCGACTGGATAATCTGCACACCAGAGGTCTTACCCTGCAGAGCCTGCTGGGCATTAGTGATGGTACGGTTCTCCATGTCCTCAGGCTTTACCTGTGAGATAGCGCCGGTAACCGAGCTCTTCTTCTGTACACCGTAACCTACTACTACTACTTCGTCGAGTACCTTGTTGTCTGGTTTCAGGTTGATTGTCATACCGCTCTTGGCGGCACCTTCGAATGTCTGGTAGCCGATGTAGGTCACCGTGATAACCTGTCCGGCCTTGACGTTTACCGTGAAGTTACCATCGAAATCTGTGATGGTAGCATTCTTGGCATTACTCTTTTCTGCAACGGTGGCACCGATAATCGGTTCACCATTCTCGTCGATCACAGTGCCCTTGATTCCTTGGGCGAACGATGTCACTGACATAAACAATGCCATCAACATCAGTAAAATACTGCTCTTTTTCATTGAGATCTTAATTGTTTTGAGTTAATTGTTAGAAATATACTTTGGTTTCAAATTTCGGCTGCAAAGGTAAGCTATATTATTAAAAAATGTTTTTTTATTCTGTTTTTCGTTTTTCCTTGTTGTTCAAATCGCTCTGGTCGTTTTCCAAATTGTTCAAAAGTTGTCTGTTATGTTCAAAATATCCCTAAAAAGTCCTTTACATATGAAAGTTTTTGCTAACTTTGCAGCAAATAACAACAATATTGACTAAAATGAAACCTAATGTGAGAATCTTTTTATGTATTGCTTGTGCTGCGTTGATGCTGGGGTGTAAGCATCAGGGAACGGCAAATGCTAATCTTGATAAGGACGAGGAACATGACCTGGTGGTGGCCCAGGAACTGTCGAACACGCGTGTGCAGTGTATCGCTGAAGACGCTGCCGGACAGTTGTGGATAGGTACATTCCGCGGACTGAACCGATATGATGGACACGAGTATCACCAATATTTCTGTACTTTCGACTCGCTGGGACTGCCTGATAATCAGGTTCAGAGTCTGTTGTGCGATAAAAAAGGGCGCCTGTGGGTGGCCACTGTCAATGGTGTGTGCCGGTATACCAAGTATGACAACTTTGAAAATGTACCTATGCAGACGGGTAACCGCAACGTCCGGAAACTGTTGATGGATAAAAAAGGACGTTTGTTTGTATATAATGGGATGGAGTTGCTTCAGTATGACGAGCAACATAACATTTTCCTATCTAAGATAAACCGTGCAATGACCAATCAGTCGTGGGGCGACTGTTTTATTGATGCTGCCGACGACATCCTGTTGGCCGGTTCTGACAATCTGCTGATATATAGTGGTGAGACGTTTAAACTCAAAAAGGAAATAAAGGATCATAATCACCTTGGATTATACTTCTTTGAACTGTTGCCTAATGGGCTGATATTGGCATCGGGTAATGGTACACTGCTGCTGTTTGATACAAAATCGCAACAGCCCATCCCACTGAGTAGCGAGATGATGGATAGGCTTACAGCCCATGGCAGTGTGCTACAGGCTGCCTGTCTGCTAGAGAACAACACCATACTGCTGAGCACATCGCGCAACGGTCTGTTTGAATTGAATCTGCTGACCCATACGCTGCGTGGTCAGGACGATGCCAATTTTACATTGCCTGTGCCCGATGCATACGTTACTAAGATATTCCAGGATTCGCGTAAGAATATATGGTTAGGCACATACGATAAGGGTATATTTGCCGATTATTACTATAAAGAGAAATTCGGCGGCAGCGACAACTATCTTAACCGTGTGATAGAGAACTCATCGGTTCTTGCTGTTGCAATGGACAAACAAGAGAATCTGTGGGTATCAACACTGAGGAAAGGACTGTTTGTGTATCACTCAGCCACCCAGAAAGCTGAGCGGATAGACATTGCTGGCCTGCCTGCTGGTGAGAAGAAGAATGCTATTACCCATCTGTTCTGCGATCGCGACGGGCTGTTGTGGCTGTCTACCACTAACATCGTGATGAAATGCCAGTACGATGGTGCCCGACTGAACATATTGAGCCAGTGGCCTGTGTGGGCAACGATGGATTTTGAACAGACTGACGATGGAACAGTGTGGGCATCAACCAGTTCCACCTACATCATGGCCTTCCGACCAGGTGCTAATCAGCCTGAAGCTAAACAGGCGTTCAGTGTAGACTTCACTTTTATCCCATCGCTGCTGAAACTTAACGATGGCACTATGCTCATTTCGGCTTTCTATCAGCAGATCATGAAAATGGACCCGAAGACAGGGAAACTGAGTCAGCAGGAGATACCCGATATGCAGCGATGCATCCGTAAGAGTGTGTATATCCCTACCGACATGCATCAGGATAAGCACGGCAACGTGTGGATAGGTACAGTAAGCAACGGTCTGCTGTGCTACAACCTTCAGACCAATCAGATGAAACGCATAGCAGGACTGTCGTGCTCGGATGTTGGGGCCATTGAGGAAGATCAGCAAGGCAATCTGTGGATAAGCACAATGAAAGGACTGAACCGACTGGATGCTAAGACAGGTAGCATCACGGCACTGTATAAGGCCGACGGACTGGCTGGCGATGAGTTCTGCGACCGTGCTTCGTGCCGACTGCCTAACGGTAGTCTGGTGTTTGGCGGATCAGATGGTGTAACCATGTTCAACCCTGCCGAGATAGACACGCTGCGTAAGCTCCCACTGAAGTTTTGTGATTTGAAGATCCACAATCAGCTGGTTCGTCCTATGGCTGACGGTCCTATAGATGCCATGCTCGACAGTTGTAGTGAAATTCGCCTGGAACATAGTCAGAATAGTTTCAGCATTTCTTATACGGCCCTTGACTTTGGCGAATACGAGCGTGTACATTATTATTATAAACTTGATGGATTTGACAGTGACTGGATAGATGCGGGCAGCCGTCATGCTGCCGGCTATGCCAATCTACCATCGGGGCACTATACGTTCCGAGTACGTACATCCGACAGTGCTAGTGACGAAGCAACCAGCGATGAGCGCAAGATAAGTGTGATTGTTGAACCAGCGCCGGCGTTCTCGTGGTGGGCATGGCTCATCTATCTGACTTTGGCAGCAGCTATTGCCTACTATCTCTATCGCAATGCTCGTCGTGTGGTGGCTGCACGCCGTGCCGCTCGTCAGGCACAGATGGAGAAGGAGCAGGAACTGCGTACCAACCAGATGAATATGAGTTTCTTTGCCAATATCGCGCATGAGTTCCGTACGCCACTTACGATGATAGCCGGACCTGTGGGACAATTGGCCAAGAGCGAAAAGATTGATGGCGAGGAGCGAAGTCTGCTTAGTATTGCCCAGCGCAGCATACAACGTATGTTTAAGCTCGTGAACCAGTTGATGGACTTTAATAAACTGGAAAACGATACCTTGCGCCTGAGTGTGGAACAGATAGATGTGGTGAAGCTGATGAACGATATCTGCGACACGTTTGAGTTTAATGTAAAAGAAAAAGGGCTGACGCTGAACCGATTCGGTATGGAAGACCAGTTGATGGCATGGACAGATGGCGATAAATTGGAGAAGATAGTAAGCAATTTGCTGTCGAATGCCCTGAAATTTACTCCAAATGGAGGTAAGATAGACGTACAGTTGGACGTTGTTGACAATAAGGTAAAGGTGAGCGTGGCTGATACAGGCAAGGGAATACCTGAGGAGCAGCGTGAGAATATCTTTAAACGCTACTACCAATTGGATAACCAGACCAAAGCTATCGTAAACTATGGCACAGGTATCGGTCTGTACTACTCTCGCAGACTGGCTGAGTTACACCATGGTACACTGACTGCCGATAATCGCAAAGAGGGAAGTGGTGCTGTGTTTACCTTGGTCTATCCGATGAACGAGGATGCCTATACCGATGCAGAGCGCCGTCCACTAGAAGGCGACAGCGCACTTGCAGTCGGTGCCCAACTCTCACCTCTCACCTCTCAATTATCAACTATCGGTTATCATCAGAATGATGATGAACGTCCGACAATCCTTGTTGTCGACGATGATACAGAGATAATCAACTACATGAGGATGCTGTTCTCGCAAGATTATCGAATGATAACCTGTCTTGACGCTGATACGGCGCTTGAGGAGATGCGTGCCGAAGAACCAAATATCGTGCTGAGCGACGTGGCAATGCCTGGTAAGGATGGTTATCAACTGTGTCAGGAGATAAAACAGGACATCCAGTTGAGTCATATACCAGTAATCCTTGTTACAGCAAAGATTACAGCCGAAAATCAGGTAGAAGGACTGAATGTGGGTGCTGATGCATACGTGACCAAGCCTTTTGATCCTGCTGTGCTATCTGCACTTATCCAGTCGCAGCTTAAGAACCGCGACCGTGTACGCAAGTTGCTCGCAAAAGCCACTACCACCGAAGAAGAAGGCGTTGACAACGCTCTGTCGGAGCAGGATAAGCACTTTATGGAAGAGTTATACAAGCTGATGGAAGAGGAACTGTCGAACTCAGAGCTGGACGTGACTCGTATTACCAAGATGCTATATATATCGCGTACCAAACTATATTATAAGATTAAGGGATTGACAGGCGAAACGCCTAGCAGCTTCTTCCGTACCTATAAGTTGAACCGTGCAGCTGAGTTGCTTAAGGGTGGTAAACATACTGTGGCGGAAATCGCTGATATGACGGGATTCAGTACGCAGAGCCACTTCTCAGTAGTTTTTAAGAAACAGTTTGGAGTAACGCCTACCGAGTACAAGGGGTAGGACGTAGTGCAATCGTTTGCAAAAGTTATATACTGGTATTTCTTTTCTGATGCGAACAACGTATCAGAAAAATCCCTATCTTTGCAGCATTCGAATAAACTAAGAACAAAAATGAAACGGATCTTATTAGTAACCGCCATTATTATGGCAAACATTTTTACGATGAGTGCAGCAAAGAAGACAGTGATTGACCGTATCGAACCCACCGACTGGTATGTAGGGATGAAAAATCCTCAGGTACAGTTGATGGTGTATGGTAAGGGCATACGTGATGTTGCAAGCGTAACAACCGATTATCCCGGTGTGGTAATCGACAGTCTGGTGCGACTTGATTCGCCTAACTATCTGCTTATCTACATGAACCTTAGTGGTGCCCAGCCTGGTACGATGATACTGAATTTTAAAGGTGGAACGGTGAAAGGGTCAAAAGGTGAAAAGGTTCAGTACCAGTTGAAGGCCCGCGAGATGAGTGGCGACAAGCGCATGGGATTCACCAATGCCGATGTGCTGTATATGCTGATGCCTGACAGATTTGCGCAGGGAGCTAATCATCCTGCACAGATTAAGGGCATGCGCAACTATGTAGAGGATCGCACAAAACCAAGTCTGCGCCATGGTGGCGACCTGAACGGTATTTGCGAGCATCTGGACTACTTCAAGGAGCTGGGCGTAACAGCTCTTTGGTTTACGCCTGTGCTTGAGAACGATTCGCCCGACTCAAAGAATGGTTTTTCTACCTATCACGGCTATGCTACTACCAATTATTATAAGGTAGACCCACGATTTGGTAGTAATGAGGACTACAAGCGTCTATGCGATGAGGCTCATAAGAAGGGACTGAAGATTGTGATGGATATGATATTCAATCACAGTGGTTTTGAGCATCCATGGACCAACGATATGCCTAGCAAGGACTGGTTGAATACTCCAGAGTGGTTGACTGAAAAGCAGAGCGGTCGTGACCCTATGACTGGTTTTACGGCCAATGCCGATGGTTCAGAGCCTGCCAAGAGCGCTTATCTGCAGACTAGCTACAAGCTTACTCCTGTAGTTGATCCATACGCATCTCAGATAGACCTGAAGGAGACTGTTGAGGGATGGTTTGTGCCGTCTATGCCTGACTTGAACCAGCATAACCCACATCTGATGCGTTACCTCATTCAGAACTCTATCTGGTGGATTGAGACTGTTGGAATCGACGGAATCCGCATGGATACCTATCCATACGCTTATGCAGATGCTATGGCTCAGTGGTTGAAGGAACTCGACGTGGAGTATCCTAACTTTAACACCGTAGGTGAGACATGGGTTACTGAGCCTGCTTACACAGCAGCATGGCAGAAGGACTCAAAGCTTTCGGAGAACAACACTTATCTCAAGACCGTAATGGACTTCTCGTTCTTCGACAAACTGAATCAGGCCAAGAATGAGGAGACTGATGGATGGTGGAACGGTCTGAATCGCCTTTACAACTCGTTTGTTTACGATTATCTGTATCCAAACCCATCAAGCGTGATGGCATTTATCGAGAACCACGATACAGACCGATTCCTGGGTAATGGCAAGGATACACTCGCACTGAAGCAGGCACTGGCTCTGTTGCTTACTGTAAACCGTATTCCACAGCTCTATTATGGAACTGAGGTGCTGATGAATGGTACTAAGGAAGTAACAGATGGAAATGTGCGCAAGGACTTCCCCGGTGGATTCCCAGGCGATACACATAACTGTTTCACTAAGGAAGGACGCTCAAAGGCTGAGCAGGCTATGTTCTCATGGTTGTCTCGTCTGTTGCACTGGCGCCAGGGCAACGATGTGATAATCAAGGGTAAACAGGTACAGTTCACACCTTATAACGGCATTTACGTGATAGCACGACAATATAAGGGCAAGACGGCTATGACCATCTTGAATGGCACATCAAAGCCAGCTACGCTCGATGTGGCTCGTTATGCAGAGATTATAGGTAAGACGACAAAGGTTAAGGATATCCTGACTAATCGCTACTATGATTTGTCGAAGAATATGGAGCTAAAGCCGCGTCAGTCGCTTATTCTTGAATTTTAAGATATAATCCCCTCCCGTCGCACGGGAGGGGATTTAAATTTAGTGTCTCTTGAAGTTCCACTTAGAGTTGTCAGAGTTGAAGTCGTATTTTGCAAGTGTAGGTGTAGAATCGCCTGCAGAATAGAGGCACAACTCCTTGTTTACACCCTCCTGACCAGGAATGGCCTTAGGCATGATGCGATATGTACCATCGGTGAGCTGCTCGATGCGCCACAGTTGTTCGTCGGCACCGGTATAGGCTGCAACGGTGGTAACTTCCTTGTTGGCGGTAGCTGCCAGAGCACGGTCTGTACCTTCGATGGTAATTTTGAAGTAAGGATTGCTGAGATAGCCGCCAGCTTCGTTGACTGGAGTAATGGTCCAGCGCTGGTGAGGACGGTTCATATAGTCGCTGATACGGGCAGGAATCTCGTTCTTTGGCCATGTGTTGATGACTTCAGCAAGAGTCTGGTTGGCGATAGGCTTAACGGGCTGTTCCATCTGGTTGCGGTTAAACCAGCCCTGGCGCTCCTGCTGCATGCGAACAAAGTCGACAGCCAGTTCGAGCGAATATCCACGGCGCTCTGACTCAATCCAGAAGTTGCCTCCCTTGAAGTTGTCGCCGGCAACAGGCCAACCGTTCTTCCATACGATAGGACGTACGGCAAGTACCGAACGACCACTCATTTCGAAGTCCGCCTCCCAGTGGAACGACATAACCTCTACGCCTTCGTCGACAATAAAACGACCGAAGTGACCGGCACCGCAAGCACGATCCTCGGCAGCAATAACCATCTTTCCGCCTCCGTGCAGCATGTCGCGACCTACATTGTCGAGATATGGGCCTTCTACGCTGCGTGAGCGGCCTACTACTATATTATATGTAGAGTTCACACCGTCGCAGCAAGTGCCGTGTGTACCAAGCAGATAGTACCAACCGTCGCGGTACATCAGGTCGCTGGCCTCACAGTCTATGGCGATATCCTTTTCCTTATTACCTTTCTTACGGAATCCTGTCTTGGGGTCGAGCTCGATAAGACGGATTGTTCCGAAGTATGTGCCGTAGCTTACCCACAGACGACCTGTGGTTGGGTCAAGTAGCAGACCTGGGTCGATTGCGTCTTGATCCTCCATACCGTCAGATGCACAAACCTCAACAGCCTCAGACCACTTGAAGTCGGGTGACTTCGGGTCGAGAGTCTTGTTCCACATTGTGAGGATACGACCAGCGTGTCCGCCGCCAAGACCACCACCGGTGGCTCCATAGATGCAGAGGTAACGGTCACCAATCTTCAGAACATCGGGCGCTGCACCGCCACCAGGACGGTCGGCTCCGCTATGCCAGCTCCAGCCGTCGTCGGTGATGATACCGCCGCCACCAGTGCCGAAGGTGTAGTATTTTCCGTCGCATTCAGCGAGGGTAGAGGGGTCGTGAATATAAGGAGCGCCAATCTGCGCAGATATTTTGTCAACACAGAGACACAGAGATACAGAGATCAATAGGAATATTTTCTTTTTCATATTATTGTGCTTTGATTGAATAGTTTGTTACAGGGTTACCTTTCTCATCGAGGAAACGAACGCAGAAGTCGCTCATTCCTGGGCCGTTGATGATGGCACCACGCAGGATGTTACGTCCCTTCTTCAGGGTGAGGCGTGGCGACATGGCATCGTCCTTTACCATTCGGCGGTCGCCCGACAACAGCAGAGCCTCCTCGCCGTTGAGCCACCACATCGAGGCTGAGTTAGAACCAACGGCCAGGCGTACGTTCTCGATATCCTCGTTGCAGTCGATGATTGTTACTGCCCAGAAGAGTACGCCATAAACCTGCTGTCCCCACTTTTCGGCAAAGCGGAACAGTTTTACGTTCATATTCTCGCTGTCAAGAGCATGCCATGTCAGAGTCTGGTTCACATTTACTATTTTGGGTTTAGCAGGCTCCTGAGGCTGGCCGAAGCCACGTCCAAAGCCAGCGGGAACTTCCTCACGCTGGAATGATACCTTTACCTTTTGTCCGTCCTTTGGAATGATAGTCTGCTGACCCTTGAAATACTGCATATTGAAGTGCTCGCGCAGATAACTATCGGTAAATACTGTATTGCCGCGGTTTGGCTTGTCGATAGGCTCTAACAGCATCCAGCGACGGATGAATCCCTCGTTGTCTGGTTTAGCAGTAGGAGTGGTTACTGCCGAGAAGTACTTAGGACGGTTCTTGAACTGTACCCAGTCTACGCTTACGCTAGCGTCGCCCTCGCAGGTGATTACCAGATCGGTGACACCCTTTGGTGTGTACTCTAGCACGGCAGACTGTGTGAGCCATTGGTTGCTGAAGTCGCGACGGAACATGGCTGGAGCACCAGCAGGTGTCTCTGGCTTAACCGCCATGTCAAATCTAGCGATGATCTTGCCTTTTGCCGATTTCTCGCGGATATAGAACTTTGTGTTGCCTGCAGCCTTGGCATTTACAATCAGATAACCGTCGGTGATGCAACTGAAGTCAACATCGTTGTATTTTATCCAACTGCCCTTAACGGGTAGAGTGGCCTGATAGCTGCGGAAGGTGTTAACAGTATCGATGAGTGCGTATGTAACATCGTTGCTAGCAGAACTGTAACGGTCAATTTCAATCTTCTCTGTAGCCTGGTTGATACCTACGCCGCGCAGGGTCTTCTTAACCTCCTGGATTGTACCATCGGGATTGAAGTATAGTCTGTCAATCTGCACAGAGCGACGCTTGTCATCTTTTGGCGAGAATGCGTTCTGGTGATAGAACAGATACCACTGGCCTTTATAGTTGATGATGCTGTGATGGTTGGTCCAACAGCCGTTCTCGTGTTCAGCCATGATAAGGCCCTTGTACTCGTAAGGTCCCATTGGATTCTTACTCATAGCATATCCCAGTACCTCGGTGTTGTTTCTTACGTAAGGATAGGTGAGGTAATAGTTGCCATTGTACTCGAATGCGAATGGACCTTCAGCCTGGCGACTTGGGAGTCCCTTCAGACAGTTTACACCTTTCATTTCAAATTCGCGGTCGCCCCACTTCACTTTTTCTGTTGGTGTGTCGTCGGCCAGCTCCTTCATGTTAGGCTTCAGTTTTGCGCAACGTCCAGCTCCCCAGAAGATGTAAGCATTGCCATCTGATGCCAGAAGCACGCATGGATCGATACCATTAATACCCTTGATTGGCTCTGGCTCGGGGATAAATGGTCCTTCAGGACTGTCAGCGACAGCTACGCCGACACCGAATCCCATACCCGAAGCAGGATTTGATGGGAAATAGAAGTAATACTTACCATCTTTGTAAACACAATCGGGTGCCCACATCGAATACGAGTTGGGTTTAACCCAGGGCACCTTGTTTTGAGTGACAATCACACCGTGGTCGGTCCAGTCGGTAAGATTTTCGGATGAGAACACGTGGTAATCCTCCATACAGAACCAATCCTGACGCTGACCGGCAGGCGGCATGATGTCGTGCGATGGATAGAGATACACCTTATTATTAAATACGCGAGCAGTCGGGTCGGCCGTAAACTGGTCGCGAATAATCGGATTCTGTGCCATTGTTACCAGAGGCACAGACATGAGTAATGAAAGACAAATTTTCTTCATTGGCTATTCTATTTATTTTTGTATATAGTGATATCCTCAGTTGGATTATGCGATTTGTGTCGTTTATTAGACATGAAAAATCTGATAAAGGTTTAATCAGTGTTTGATTTTTTAAATGAAAGGTACCGCGTCATCCCGACGCGATACCCTCGAAATACCAAAACAATGTGTCTAATACTAACTACTATAACTAACTTAAATATAGTCGATTTAAAATTTTTGCAAATATACGATAAAAATCCATTTGGTTGCTTTATTTCTTGTAACAAATACTTTCTAATTGTTATCAGGTGTGTTAATTTTTGATAATTATGGCATAATATTCCATTATTTGAACTTACACCTATTTATATATATAGTAATAATGCTCGATTTTGCTTTATGTTTCTTCTGGCGTCGGTGGATCATTATCCCCTGTTAAATGGTTTGATGCTTGTTGAATAGATTTTCTTTGCGAATAGTTGCCAATAATTTACTCTATGTAACATTTTGGTGGTTTTGGCTCTAATATAAATTTTGCGTTACATATAATAAAGTAATTAAGTTAATTTTATAATATATTTGCACCCGAAAAAGTGGGCAATTACCCCTTTTGCGTAGAACTGAAGCTATAAGATGATCAAATTCAATCAAACAATAACATTATCTAACTAATTAAATTAATTATGTGGAAACTTAAGGACCAAAAGAATTCGTCTTGACTCTCGACCGAAGGCTTGCTAGGCATGCTTGTGGGTGCTGGGAGTTTACTCCCGCCCTAAAACTAATTTGTATCAACAAACCAATTAATTCTTAGTTAATACTTAAAGTATGAATCGAAATTTTAGAAAGACAGCGCTGATGATGAGTGCCCTTGCCATGCTCGGTATTGGTTACTCGTCAAATGCCTATGCCGCTGGAGCTCCTCAGGAGATTCAACAGGCAACAAAGAAGATTACAGGTACTGTAGTCGACTCACAGGGCCCCGTTATCGGAGCTAGCGTGGTTGAAAAAGGTAAGTCCGGCAACGGAGTGATTACCGATTTCGACGGAAACTTTACACTCACTGTATCGCCAGGTGCTACGATTGTTATTTCGTACGTTGGCTATGAGACTCAGGAAGTCAAAGTTGGCAACCAGTCTACTTTTAACATTACTCTTAAAGAAGACAATGCTCAGCTCGATGAGGTTGTTGTAGTAGGTTACGGTGTCCAGAAGAAGAAGCTGGTTACCGGTGCTACTGTTCAGGTAAAAGGTGATGCTATCGCTAAACTGAACACAACAAACGCACTTGAGGCTATGCAGTCAAGTACTCCTGGTGTACAGATTACACAGTCATCTTCACAGCCAGGTAAAGGATATAAGGTTTACATCCGTGGTATCGGTACCACGGGTAACTCTGCACCTCTTTATGTAATTGATGGTGTTGCAGGTGGTAGTCTCGATGATATTAACCCAGCTGATATCGAGAGCATCGATATTCTGAAGGATGCTGCATCTGCTGCTATCTACGGTGCCCGTGCTGCTAACGGTGTTATCCTGGTTACAACAAAGCAGGGTAAGGCAGGTAAGATCGAAATCAGCTATAATGGTGCTATGGGTTGGTCAAACGCATATAAGCGTCCACAACTGCTTAATGCTCAGCAGTTTATGACCATTATTGATGAGTACACTTTCAATACCTCTGGTCAGAAGTTGGATTGGGCAGGTTTTGTTCCACAAGACATTATTACTAAGGTAAATAGCGGTTGGTCTGGTACCGATTGGTGGGGAGCATTCGAGAATAAGAATGCGATACAGCAGAACCACTCTGTAACCCTGACCGGTGGTACTGATCGTTCTAAGTTCGCAATGTCTTATACCTATACTGGTAACGAAGGTATTATGGGTGCTGATCAGGCTTCTTTCTATAAGCGCCACACCATCCGTCTTAATAGTGATCACGTGCTCTTGAAGGCTAAGGATTTCGATGCAATCACCATTGGTGAAAACATCTCTATTGGCTATACAAGAAACCACGACTTGGCTGAGGATGGTATGTATTGGAGCTATATCCATAGCTTGCTCCAGACCGCTCCATTAATGCCACAGTATGCTTATAATGGTGACAACTATTATTATCAGGGTTTTGATGGTACAGTAAAATATGGTCAAGGTTGGAACTCTTCTTTGTTCAGCAACCCATGGGAGAACCTTTCTAAGGGTGGATTTAACTCTTTGGCCGAGAGTCGCAGTATCAATACTAGCGCTACCGCTTTTGCTGTTATTCAGCCAATCAAAGGCCTGAGACTTCGTTCTCAGTTCAACTATAACTGGAGTTCAGGTGCATATCGCAACTATGGCGAGCCAAAATCTTCTGGTTATGGAAATGCTACGTCAGTTGTATATACTAATAGCCAGAATGCATGGTTGAGCACCAATTGGTCTGTAGAGAATACTCTCACATACGATCTTCCTATCATTTCTGGTCACAAGATCAGTGCAATGGTTGGTCAGAGCTTCCAGAGCACAGCTTGGAGTTTTAATCTCTCTGGATCTAATAAGGTTACTTATGGCGATCAGCTCGCAACATTGAAGGGATGGGATTCTGCATGGCTGTCAAATTTCAAATTGGTCAATGTAACCGATATTACTCTGACTGGTAAGCCAAATGATGAAGAGTATCTTGCTTCTTGGTTCGGTCGTTTGACTTGGGACTGGAATGAGAAGTATATGGCTACCGTTACCATGCGTTATGATGGTTCTAGTATCTTTACAGATGGCAAACGTTGGGGCTTCTTCCCATCTGTATCTGCAGGTTGGGTAGTATCTAACGAAAAGTTTATGGAGAGTACCAAGAGCTGGCTCGACTTCTTCAAGATCCGTGCATCTTGGGGTCAGAATGGTAACAAGGATATCTCTAAGTATCAGTATCTTGCAACAATTGCTTTGTCAGGCGAGGCTGGTGACAGTGGTTATAAGTTCGGTTCTGATATGACTACCTCTGTTGCTGGAACACCTAATACAGGTGCTTATGCTAACATCGTACCTAACCCTGACCTGACTTGGGAGACATCTGAGCAGCTTGACTTTGGTTTCGATGCTCGTCTCATCAACAACCGTTTGGGTGTAAACTTCGACTGGTATAAGAAGACTACTAAGGACTGGCTGATTGGTGGTCAGCAGGTTGCCGTTGACGGAACCAATCCTGCTGCTATCAATGGTGGTGACGTTCAGAATACAGGTATTGAGCTCGCTCTCTCTTGGAACGACAGAATTGGCAGCGACTTCAGTTATAATATTGGTGTAAACTTTGCTACCAATAAGAATAAGGTAACCCGTATTGCTAATGACAATCACTATATCAATGGTCCTGGCGGTGTTCTCTCACAGGGTACAGAGTACATCTACCGTGCAGAGGAAGGCAAGCCTATCGGTTACTTCTATGGCATGTCATACAGCGGTATCTGGCAGAATCAGGAGCAGATTGACGCTGCTCGTCAGGCTGGTAAGGCAGTACTTGACAGTGCACAACCTGGTGATATGATTTGGGATGACTGGAATAATGATGGTGTAATTACTTTTGCAGAAGGTGCAACTTGCGACCGTCATGAGATTGGTAATCCTAACCCAGACATTATGCTTGGTGTAAACCTCGGTCTGCAGTGGAAGGGATTTGATTTTGCTGTAAACGGTGCTGGTGCATTCGGTATGCAGATTATGCGTTCATATCGTTCGTTCAGTGATGCTCCTTATCAGAACTATGATACTACAATCCTGAATCGCTGGTATGGTGAGGGCACTTCAAACACTCAGCCACGAATTACAAGTACTGGTAGTGAGAATACAAACTGGGTATCAACCCGTTATATGGAAGATGCTGATTACTTTAAGATCAAGAACGTAACTCTTGGTTACGATTTCAAGAAGCTTTGGAAGTCTTGCCCATTGCAGCAGCTTCGCCTCTATGTTCAGGCTCAGAACCTTTACACATTCACCAAGTACACTGGTCTCGATCCTGAGGTTGGTAACTCAGCTGGTGGTAATGGTTGGGCTTCTGGTGTTGACCTTGGTCTTTACCCACCATCTCGTACATATATGGTTGGTGCAAGTATTAAATTCTAATTCGGTATAAAAGTTATGAAGAAATATATTTTATCAGCAGCAGCTGTTTTGTCAGTAACTGCGTTTACATCTTGTAACGATATGTTGGACACAGATCCACGTGTTACAGAGTTGACTGCGGCCACGTTCCCCGGCAAGCCTGCAGATGTGGAGGCTTTGAATGCAGCTACCTATAGTATTATGAATACACTGGGTGGTGGTGACCAGAGCGGTCTATTGAATAATCCATTCTATTGGTGGTCACTTATGTCTGACGACTGCTACGGAAGTGGTGGTTTGCAGGATAATGTAGCTAAGTCGCTGCATCACTTCACAACAGCAAGTGCTAACCAGTATGAGGCTGATTTCATCCTTCTTTATGGCGGTATTTCACGTGCTAACAACCAGATTGAAACCATCGATAATGTTGATTGGACAGGCAATACTGTTCAGCGCAATCAGTTGCTCGGTGAGGGCTACTTCATGCGTGGTCTCTATTACATGTGGCTGACTCAGTTGTATGGTGATGTTCCATTGATTACTGCAACCACTATTACAGATGAGATGAAGCAGCAGGTAAGTGCAGAGACTGATGTCTTCCCTCAAATTCTTTCAGACTTTGTTTCTGCCAAGAATCTCATGAAGGCTGAAAGAGCAAATGGTTCTGGTCATGCTGACAAGTTTGCTGCCGAAGCTTTCATCGCTCGTGCATATATGTTCTGGGCTGGCTTCTATAAGAAGGCTGGTGAGCTTGCTAATGGTTCTGGCCCTGCCATTAATCTGGTAGAGCAGGAAGGATGTTCTGGTGGTACTCTTTCACAGGCTGACGTAGTTGCAGGTTTGAAGGATATCGTTTCTAATGGTGGTTACAAGCTCTGTGAGGACTTCCGTTCACTCTGGCAGTACTCTAACAGTCTGCTGTGGGATGAGGCACATGATGGTAAAGGTCATGCATACGAGTTCATTGCAGACATGAAGCGTGAGAACTGCTTCGACCAGCCTGGTATGGGTAATGGAAACACTGAGGAAATCTTCCAGATTCAGTTTATGAATGCTTCTAAGTGGGCTATTGGTGGTACTTATAACAACCCACGTATGTATTCTAACTATCTGTCTTGTTTCTGGGGTCTTCGTAATGGTGCTACCAACGACAATGGTAAGCGCGACAAGACTTATCCATTCAATCAGGGCTGGGGTCAGGGTACTCCTTCTGTCAATCTTTGGCAAGACTGGACTGCAGCAGAGACTGCTGGCAATTATAGTGATATCCGTAAACTCGGTACGCTGATTGACCTCGACCATGAGCTTGCATCTTATACCTATGAGAAGGATGATTGTGAGGAGTCTGGCTATGGAGTCAAGAAGTATGCAGATGTAAACCTTGACGCTTGTGCTGCCGACAACGATTCTTGGTGGTCAATGTGTCCTGGTTATTCATCTAGTTCGCTTGACAACAAACAGCAGGGTGACCACTTCGAGGATTTTTATCTGATGCGTTATGCTGATGTTTTGCTGATGCTGACCGAGCTTACTGGTGATGCTCAGTACATGAATCAGGTTCAGAAGCGTGCAGGAGTGCCTCAGACTCCATATTCGTTGAAGGCTGTTCAGGACGAGCGTCGTTGGGAGTTTGCATTAGAGGGTCTGCGTTTTAACGATTTGCGTCGTTGGTCAGGTATAGATTCTGGTGAAAGTTCAATCGCAGCTAAGGCTCTTCAGGCTCAGAGTGGAAAATCTATTACCGTCAAGGGTAAAAAGAATTCTATGAACATGGCTCATATGACATGTTCTTGGTCTAAGCGTTACGCTGATACCAATGGCTTCTTGCCTAAACCTCAGGCTCAGATTACTCTTATGAATGGTAAGTTGACTCAGAACCCAGGTTGGGATGAGGAAGCTTCGTCAGCAGAGTACACTTATAAAGTTCTTTATTAATATTTAATTAGTAATCAATATGAAAAAGATATTTTTAATGTTTTTCGCAATATGCGCTTTTGCTGCTTGTGATCCTGTTCATGAGGATATCGGCAATGGCGGTCACATCACTGTTGACCAGCTTAAGGCGATGTCTTCTGTCACTGTTGACGTTGCATCCAGCGGCAAGTTCGGCAATGTTGTTACATGTTCGACATCAGCCCCTGTCAATGCTAAGTGGGATGTCGGTGGAAAGGAATTCGTCGGTAACTATGCATGGAAGAAGATGAAAGTTAACTGGAATACAAATGGTGATTATGTTAAGACTCCTTATACAGTTGTTCTCACCGCTATTTGTCCAGACGGTACTAAGCTTACAGCAGAATTCCCCATTGAGTGTGAAGAAATCACAGATCCACTGGTGAAGTATTATATCTATGGTGATCCTAACAGATCGGAGGAAGAAAAAGCTGAAGATCCTCAGCTGCCATTCAAACCAGGTGCTTGGGACGCAGCAGCGATGCGTTTCAGCTCAACCGAAGGTGCACATCTGCCTACTATTCCTGATGAGGTTTACGATGGTCTGAAGACTCTTATCTTTGACGTATCAGATGTTACTCCTGATTTTGATTTGAAGGTTATGAATGGTTGGTGGAGCAACACATATTACGATCATGTTAAGTGGGTGGATGGTTTGAATGAACTTCAGATTACCCCGACAATGGCAAGAGAGTGTGCAAAGAAATATGTGAATGAGGATCCCGCCGGTGGTAAAGATCTTGACCTCATGCTGTATAGCGGTTCTATGACACTCAAGGCAGTTTACTATGAGGAGTAATAAGTTCTTATATGTATAATATTTAAACAACTCTTATAATGAAAAAAATAGTTAATTATAGTAAGCTCGTAATCACTACGCTTATTACATCAAGTCTGTTTATGGCTTGTAGTGAGGAGATTACCGAAACTACATGCGATACCCAATATACTGCGAACACTGGTAGTATCAGAAATGCAGGTCAGGCTGTAGATTTGGGACTTCCTAGTGGAACCAAGTGGGCTAATATGAATGTTGGAGCAACTTCAGAATCTGACAATGGAATCCTTTTTGTTTGGGGTGATGTAACTGGTACCCAGATGGAGGCAACTAATGCAACATCGTATTTAGATGTAACGGCTGCTACATCTGCATCAAAATTGTTTGACATGTTCAAAAGCGCCGATGCCAAGGTTGGAACTGTTTGTGATACAACAAATATTTCTAAAAGTGTAGAACCTAAGCTGATAGACTTAACGTTTATTGGTGATACTATTGGTTTGGATTCACTTGCGAAGGCTACTATCGATGCTCAGAAGATGGAGGCAATTACTTCATTCTTAAAGAATAAGTTGAACTTAGTAAAGACATCTAATACAGGTCTCCTTGAGGCTACTCTTACCAATGAGGACTTTACTCTCATTATTGATTGGGATGGTTCTGAGTTTATTGAGAGATTCCCCAAGCAGAACTCTGCTAAGGATACATTAGACTATTTCAAGAAGTTTGAGTATGCAAGTGTTTCAACCTTCGCTATAGATGAGATAGGTTCTACTGAAGTCAATTATTATGAGTCTCCTAAAGCTAATAATTATACTGAAATTAAAGATCAGCTTGGTGTAGTAATGCGTAGAGACTTTAAGGGTGGTGATATTTCTAAAATTCCTGCTTATAGTATCGTTGCAGACGCTAACCATGATCCTGCTACTGCAAATTGGGGCAACAATTGGAGCATGCCAACAGCTGAGCAATTCCAGGAGCTGCTTGATAATTGCACATGGGAGTTTACTGGTAATGGATATAAGGTGACTTCTAAGGCAGAAGGAAATAATAACAGTATTTTCTTGCCTGCTGCAGGTTTCCGATTTGGTGACAAGTGGTATGGAAACGGAAATGCTGGCTACTATGCAACAGGTGAAATTCTGGGAACTTACCATTTCCCCTCAATGGCTGAGCAGATTAGTGGATCAATGGGAGCTATTAATGGCAATGAAAACATGCCAAACATGCTGATTTTCCAGCATGGTCAGTATAATTCTCTTGGTATCTACAACAACCTGAGTTCTAGTTTTGGCGTTTCTATCAGACCTGTAACTAAATAAAGTCTGATTAAGTAATTAATCATAGGCTGACCCAATTAAATGGGTCAGCCTTTTATAACAAAACAATGAATAAACAAAACAATGTATCCCGCGCCATCCTCTATTTAAGCCTGTTGGCTTTCATTTCGTTTGTTGTGTATATTATGTACATCAACCAGGAGGTGTTCTATACGGCGCACGACCGCTCTGAATTTGTTTTTGGGGCTCCTTTCTTTAATACACTCATGTCGAAACCATTTGGTTTGATGCAGTATGTTGGAGCTTGGCTTACGCAGTTCTTTTATCAACCGGCTGTAGGTACATGTATCCTTGTG
Source organism: uncultured Prevotella sp. (assembly GCA_900322175.1). Taxonomy (GTDB): domain Bacteria; phylum Bacteroidota; class Bacteroidia; order Bacteroidales; family Bacteroidaceae; genus Prevotella. Next base: position 140,247 of record ONYZ01000001.1, on the reverse strand, counting down.
GCAATCTGGGTAGGCATATATTTTGTGGGTTCTAAAGCATTCCGGTTACAGGGAAGTGCCTCGGCACTGATGCTCTTGCCTGTAGCCTTTCTGCTCACATCGGTAGTAGATTTGGGCTATTGGATTTATGTCTCTACCATCAGAGGCTATTGGTTCTCACAGTCAGTAAGCTATCTAGTAATGTTGCTACTCTTGTGGGCTGCATGTCGCACTCCACGTAAATTGCATCTGATATGGTATATATTGGCTATTTGCATTTATCCTGTGCTTGGATGGTTTGCTTTGCTTTTTGTACTTTGTCTTGCACTTTCTGATAAAGTATCCTGGCGCGAATTCTTGGGTATAGCACTACTCGTATTTACCGCCAGCATCTGGCATACACAATTCTATTCTGGTTTGAAATACGACGATGTTGTTATAGCAGGCTTGCCTCGTTTCGAGACACCAAGTGATAGCAGTCCGCATCTTTCATATCCGTTTTGGCTGCTTGGTGTAGCATCTGTACTTATTCCGTTGTGTAGCAAGTATCTGTCCAAATGGTTTGTGCCTGTGTTGTGTGCTGTTGCTGGTATTTACTATACTTGTTCGCAGATGTACCATGATCAGAACTACATCGACGAGATGCGTATGGTGCGTTATGCTGAAGATGATAACTGGAAAGAGGTTATTAATTTGGTGGAAACGAATAAGAAACCTACAAGCACAATGGTGTTTGTCAAGAACATTGCCTTGATGAACGAAGGCGGGCTGCTAGACCGTTCCTTCAAATTAGGCAATGATGCAGCAAATCTTCATAATCCAGATTCGCTCCATGTTACCCTCTTGGATATTGCATCTCCTTTGGTGTATTATAATTATGGTATGATAAACGAAGCAATACGTTTAAGCTTCGAAAATGCTATACAAGCGGGCTTCTCACCTTTCTATCTGAAAATGCTTACACGCTGTGCTTTAGCTGTCGGAGATAAAAAACTTGTAGAGCGCTATACTACGATACTTCATCACCGTCCGTTTTATGACAATTGGCAACCTGCACCTGTTACGGCTAATATAAAAGAACTCATGAAATGCTATCCTGATGAAATCACAGGTGTGGAAAACAGCGATAGTTATATTGTTAATGGAATTAGCCTTTGGTACGAATCTGATAGTAAGGTGGCCTCAGAACAGTCGCTTCTTTATTCCATGTTGCGTTGCGATTCACGTCGTTTTTGGCTGTCGCTACGTAAATACGTAAAACTGCACATGAATGAAGAGTTCCCTATACATGCGCAGGAGGCTTATATTCTCTTCATGGATAAGGCGCCGGAAGAGAAACGTATTATGGTTCCTGTTGAACAGACCATCTACGAGCGTTACAAACGATTCTGGACAACACTTGAAAGTAAGGCAAAGCCAGGAATGACTATTTCAACGGTAGGTGAGGGAATGCGTGAAGAATTTGGAGATACCTATTGGTGGTATAATATCTTTGGCAGAAAACCTATCAATGTTCATGGCAAAATAGGAAACGAAACTCATGCGTAAACGATTATGAAAAGATATATTCACTTCTATATAGTATTCTTGGCTGTTGCAGTACTGCTTATGTCATCATGTGCCAGCCATCCCGATGTACCATCTGCATCTAAAGAGGCAAAAAGTCTCCCGGCAATATTTCCAGACTATTGTGATGTTACGGTGCCGTATAATATCGCACCGCTCAACTTTATGCTCCCTGCCGACGAGTATGAAGAGTGCGTATCTCGTTTTACTACTCCTGATGGTAAACAGCAGACATACGGCAGTGGTGTTAAGGTGCAGATACCTGAATCAGAATGGCATGATATGCTTAATGCCTCGAAAGGCAAAAGTATTAAGGTTGAGGTTTGGGGCAAGAATGACGGAGAATGGTTGTCGTTCAATCCGTTTGAGATATATGTGGCTCCAGATGCCATCGACGAGTACCTGTCGTACCGCCTTATCGAGCCATCGTATGTGGCATGGACATATATGGAGATTGCTCAGCGTAATCTTACCTCGTTCGAAGAAACACAGATCTTCAACAACGAGATTACGATGAACGATAGGAAGAAAGGTCAGTGCATCAACTGTCACAGTTATCAAAACTATAAGACAGACAATATGCTCTTCCACGTGCGTCTGGCTAATAGCGGAACTGTAATTGTAAATGATGGTAAGGTGTCAAGAGTCAATTTGAAGCGTGACTATACCATTTCTTCGGGCGTTTATCCTGCATGGCATCCTACAGAGAAGTTGATAGCTTTTTCTACAAACTTGACACGTCAGGCATTTCATACGGCAAATCCTAACAAGATTGAAGTTTACGATCTTGCTAGCGATATGATACTCTACGATGTTAAGACCGACTCTGTTAGCATCGTTAGCAATGATTCTACTCTATTAGAGGTGTACCCAACTTGGTCGCCTGATGGTAAATACCTATATTACTGTAAATCAGTTCCTCTTCCTGAGGAAATGAAAGATAAGGATATCAGAACCACTTATCCTAAGATTCAATACAACCTGTATCGCCGTTCGTTCGATGTGGCAACACATAACTTTGGTGATGAAGAACTGATTTATGACGCTGCATCAGCAGACAAGAGTGTAACATTGCCGCGTATCAGTCCTGATGGACGTTATCTACTGTTCGCTCTAGGACAATATGGTTGTTTCCATAGCAGACATCATGACGCCGATATCGTATGTATACCTATGGATAAATATAATGGTGCTGCCCTTACTGCAGAAACATCTTCGCCTGTGGATCTCACTCTGGTAAATAGTGCAGGCTATTCTGATAGCTATCCATCATGGTCGAGCAATGGTCATTGGATTATGCTTGCTAGTCGTCGTGATGATGATAACTACAGCCGTGTCTACTTCGCCTATTTCAACAACGGAAAAGTGGGGAAGGCTTTCCTGTTGCCACAGGAAGATCCGGAGCATAATACTTTCTTGCTGAAGAGCTATAATCGTCCTGAGTTTATGGTCGAACCTGTAAAGATCAGTGTCAATGAGTTCAGTAAGGTATTTGATAAGTAGTATATTCTGTGTAGCAGTCCTATTGTTTTTCGGACTAGCTTATCCGCAGCACTTGCATTATCAGGAGCAATATCAGCTGTTCCTGTTTGATAGTAATTATGTATGGGATATTGTCAAACAGACAGGTGGCGTGGCCGATCTGTTGGGACGATTCTGCACGCAGTTCTTCCTTTATGCCTGGGTAGGAGCCGCAATTATTGCGCTTCTGCTATCGGCAGTTCAGCTTATGACTCTCCAGTTGATGGGGGCAAACAAGCTGTATGGCCTGAGTTTTATACCGTCGGGCCTGTTGTGGCTCTATCTGCTTGATGAGAATGCACTGCTTGGGGGAGTATGGGCTGTGCTGATAATCACGGGGATGGTTCTTCTGATCTCTCGCTTCGCTTCTATCAGAAAAACCGTCCGCATGATCATCGTGATCATTATTGCCATTCCTGTCTTGTATTTCCTGGCAGGTCCGGTATGTCTGCCGATACCTATAGAAAGCCTGTGGTCTGGCATACATTACTATCGCATGCCAAAGGTCTTCCCTTGGCTGCTGTGGGCTGCAGCCCTCTCTGTTTGGATAATCATGGTGATGGCTGTGCTGATAAATCGTCGCAAAGAGCAAATCTCTCACCTTTCACCTCTCATCTCTCACCTTTTATTTGCCCTCGTGGCTGTCTGCATGGGGTGGATGGTCTGGAAAAACGCCAATTTTAAGGCGGAGAAGGTGATGCAGTACGACTTTATGGCTACTCATCAGCAATGGAACCGTATAATCGAGGCCATAAACAAGGAGAAACCAAACAATCAGATAGGTGTGACGGTACAGAACCTTGCTCTGGCAATGCGAGGCGTGCTATTGGACCAGATACAGAATTATAACCAAAATGGTATAGCCGGTCTTTTGCCCGACGTGCAGAGCGATGCAACCAGTCCGATACCCACGGCCGAGGCTTTCTATCAGTTGGGTATGATAAATGTTGCCCAACGTACGGTGTTCGAAGCACAGGAGGCTATTCTTGACTTCCAGAAAAGTGGTCGCTGTTACAAGAGACTGGCACAGACCAATCTGATTAACGGCAACTACGAAGTGGCCTGCAAATACCTCAATGCCCTGCAGAAGACTCTTTTTTATCGTGACTGGGCCAACGAGACACTGCCTCTGTTGGGTGATGAAAAGGCAATAAATAGCCATCCTGAATACGGACGGCTGCGCAAGTGGGCATACAAGGAGAACTTCCTGTTCAGTGACCATGTCACCCCTGAGATGCTGGAGAGTCTCTATTCCGGTTGTACTGATAATCGCATGGCCTATCAGTATCTGATAGCCTACTATATGCTTACCGGCGACCGCGAGAGGTTTAATAACTTTATATCCAAAAATCGATGAAAGCGACTATATATAATATAATAAGGTGTTGTGTGATGGGTGTTGGGTGTTGGATACTTGCTGCCTGCTCCACTACTGTCGAGAATGCTAAGCTGGAATCGGTAATGCCCCAGATTTATCCAGACTACGTCGGTGTCACTGTGCCAGTGAATATTGCTCCGCTATGTTTTAATATGGCTGATGAGTCGGCACTGTATATTGATGCCGTCGTAAATGATAGTCACGGAAACAGCCTTCATGCTCAGGGCGAGGAGTCGGCCGACTTCGACATCGACGACTGGCATACGCTGCTCAGCCAGAACGGTGGCGACTCGCTTAGTGTTACCGTTTCGGCCAAATACGACGATGGGTGGCATACATATCAGCCATTTTCTATATATGTCAGTCCCGATAGCATCGATTATGGACTGTGCTACCGTCTTATTGCCCCGGGGTATGAGGTTTGGAGTAAGATGGGCATTTACGAGCGCGACCTGTCGTCATTTGATGAGCGCGCGCTGATTGAGAATACGCAGTTTGAGGGTTGCGTCAACTGCCATAGCTTCAACCGAGGTAATCCTGCAGACATGAGTCTGCATATCCGAGGTCCACATGGTGCTACACTTATTAGCCATAATGGCAGTCCGATGACTGCCTATAATACCAAGACCGACCAGACTCTTGGTTTCTGTGTATATCCCTATTGGCATCCTACGGGCAGATATATCGCTTATTCTACCAACTCCACGAGTCAGCTGTTCCACAGTGCCGATAGCAATAGAATTGAGGTGTTTGATACCGCATCTGACCTTCAGGTATATGACGTAGAGAAAAACGAACTTCTGATAACTCCGGTTCTGAAGAAGGACTCGATATATGAGACATATCCTGTTTTCTCGGCCGACGGCCGCTCGCTGTATTTCTGTGCAGCCCAGGCCATCCCGGAGGGGAGTCATAAGCTCGATTCCATCCGTTATAACCTGTGTCGCATAGACTTCAACCCGGAAACTGGTTCTTTTGGCGATAGTATAGAGACTGTTATCGATGCCGCGGTCCAGAGTAAATCGGTATCATTCCCTCGTCCTTCGTACGATAGTCGATACCTGTGCTACACTCTCTCCGACTACGGACAGTTCAGTATCTGGCATCACGAGGCCGATCTTTATATGATCGACCTGGCAACAGGAGAGAACACAGCAATGGAGAGAGCAAACTCTGATGACACAGAGTCGTTCCATAACTGGAGCACAAACTCGCGATGGATTGTCTTCAGTTCACGTCGTGACGATGGACTTTTTACCCGACCTTACTTCTGTCACGTTGACAAAAATGGGGTTGTTGGCAAGGCCTTTATGTTGCCCCAGAGAAATCCCCGGAAGTTCTATCGCGATCGCTTTTTGTCATTCAATATTCCCGATTTTATCGTCCGTTCTACCCGCTTTGATGGTCGAAAAGCAAGTCGTATAATTAACGACGAATCGCGTAAAAACTTCGACGTGCGAAGTGTTAAAAGTGGCTTGTAGAGGGGATTTTACGCTATTTTGTTAAGCCGTGTTACAAAATCTAAAGTTTATGTAACATTATACAAAGAGTATATTTTTTAATATTGCTACCTTTGCAGCCAGAATAGTAAATCACGAGATTAAATAACTAACAAATTAATAACATTATGTATCAAAATCTGTCAAAATGAAGAATCTAAAGCAATTGATTAGACAGACTTTTCCAACCATCTTGATGCTGTTGGCTTTCTGCACTCCTGTGCTGGCCCAAAACGGCATTACGGTAAAGGGTACGGTCACAGACAATGCCATGGAACCATTGATTGGTGCCTCGGTAGTGGTTAAAGGACAAACCTCTGTAGGTACAGTGACTGACTTTGATGGTAACTTCGTATTGAAGGTTCCCTCAGAGCAGACTGTGCTGGTAATTTCCTATGTAGGTATGACCTCAAAGGAAGTTAAGATTGGTAAGCAGCGCGAATTTAAGGTTTCGCTGCTTGACGACACCCAGTTGGAGGAAGTCGTAGTAGTAGGTTTCGGCCAACAGAAAAAGGCATCAGTGGTAGGTGCTATCACTCAGACCACAGGTGAAGTTCTTGAACGTGCAGCCGGTATCGGTAGTGTGGGTGCAGCTCTCACTGGTAACCTGCCAGGTGTTGCCACAATCGCTTCTACAGGTCAGCCTGGTGAGGAGGATCCACGTATTTATATTCGTGGTGCAGCAGCTTGGAACCAGGATGCTCAGCCTCTTATCCTTGTGGATGGTGTTAAGCGTGAAATTAAGTCTGTTGATATTACGTCAGTAGCTACTATTTCTGTATTGAAGGATGCATCTGCCACAGCCGTTTACGGTGTGGAGGGTGCAAATGGTGTTATTCTGATTACCACCAAGCGTGGTCAGGAGGGTAAAGCACGTATCGATGTGGGTTTCAACGCTACATTGAAGGCAGTGTCTAAGCTTCCACGTAAGTACGACTCTTACGATGGCTATATGCTTCGTAATGAGGCTCTTGAGCATGAGCTCGCTATCGGTGGCGATGCTTCTTGGACTTATTACCGTCCACAGACATTCATCAACAACTTCCGTAATCAGGATCGTACCGTCAAGCCTCAATACGATGCTGCAGGTAACTTCCTCGGTGAATATAGTCAGGCAGAGCGTTATGCTAATGTTGACTGGCAGGATGAAATGTTTAAGAGTACCGCTTTGTCTTATAATACTAACCTTAATATCTCTGGTGGTACACAGTTCGTTAAGTACTTCGTTGCTTTCGACTTCCAGAATGAGGGTGATATGACAAAGATTTGGAATAATAATCAGGGTTATGAGGGCGGTTATTCTTATAATCGTCTGAATGTACGTTCAAACCTTGACTTCCAGATTACTAAGACTACTCAGTTCAAGGTTAACTTGGCAGGTTCTAATGCACAGCAGAAGACTCCACGTTATTATTATGGTAATAGTGGTGAGTTCTTCCAGCAGCAGAACTGGGCTGGTGCATACGGTATGGCACCAAACCTCTTCCCTGTTCAGTTCTCTGACGGCTCTTGGGGTTACTACCCATTGGTATCTAATGTGGCAAACTCTCCTATGAACGTAGCAACGGCAGGTTATACACAGAGCGCTATCACTCGCGTATTTACCGACTTCGCTCTTGAGCAGAAACTCGACTTCATAACTAAGGGACTTCTTGCCCGTGGTACTATTTCATGGGATAACCAGTTTAACGAAGGCGATCGTGGTATTACTGCTCAGGGTCACACAAATAAGAGAGCATATATGCTTCCTGAGGATGGACAGTTGCTATACGAGACTTCTATTTTTGATAATACTGGTTTTGACTTTTATGAAAAGCGAGATTGGCAGACACAGGCTGGTAGTGTTAATTATACCTACCGTGCTACAGAAATGTCACTCCAGCTCTTCTGGGCTCGCCAGTTTGGTGATCACAATGTGACTGCCATGGGTAACTGGAAGCGTCGTATTGATGCAAGTGGTACCACCCTCGAGAATCGTCGTGAGGACTGGGTATTCCGTACCACTTACGACTACAAGAGCCGTTACTTTGCTGAGTTCAATGGTGCTTACAATGGTTCACAGAAGTTCTCTCCTGATAATCGTTTCGCATTCTTCTGTTCTGGAGCTGCCGGTTGGATGATTTCAGATGAGAAATTTATGAAACCGCTGAGGGATAAGAAAATCATTGATATGTTGAAGATCCGTGGTTCTATCGGCGAAATCGGTGATGATAATGCTGGTGCTCGTTGGGCTTATATGAATGACTGGGAGGTTATAGGTCCATTCACCATTTCTGTTGATAATACTGCCAGCCCCTACACTGGTTACAGACAAAAGACTATTGCTAGCCCCGACCTGAAATGGGCAACGGTATTGAAGAAGAACATCGGTTTTGACTATGCAATTTTAGGTGGATTGCTCGCAGGTAGTTTCGACTACTTCCGCGATGACCGTTACGACATCTTCATCTCAGGTGCAAACCGTTCGGTTCCTTCTTACTATGGTGCTTGGGTAACTCCTGACATTAATAAAGGTAAGATGAAGAACGCTGGTTTCGAGTTTGAAGTGCGTTTCAACAAGGTGTTGAAGAATGGTATGCGCTTCTGGGCAAATGCCAACTACACGTACGCTCATAATGAGATTATTACGAAGGATGACCCGAAGCTGATTCCAAGCTACCGCAAGGCAGAAGGCTATTCTCAGGGACAGTACATCTCATTCATCGATAACGGCTATATCAAGACCTACGATGAACTTTATAGTACTCCTGAGCGCGAGAAGGATGACAGCCAGGTGCTCATTGGCGACCACTATATCGTTGACTTTAATGGTGATGGTGTTGTTGACGAGACCAACGACCAGGCTCCTGTCGGCTATACCGGTAACCCGGAGCATACCTATAATGCTACCATCGGATGGGAGTGGAAAGGCTTTAGTATGTTTGCACAGCTCTATGGTGTAACAGGTGTTACACGTGACGTAGGTCTTGCTTCATTCAACAATAAACTTCTCACAGTATATGACAATGGTACATGGTGGAATCCTGTAGATGGCACAGGCGAGGTAGTTGTACCACGCTTCACTACTCAGGTTTCTTACAACGATGGTACACAATATCTCTATGATGGTTCATACTTCCGTCTGAAGAACGTTGAGGTAGCTTACACATGGACTAAGGGTTGGATTAAGAAACTTGGTTTCTCTAGCCTGAAGCTCTATCTGAATGGTAACAACCTCTTCCTGATTACCAAGATGCCTGATGACCGTGAGAGTAACTACGGATTCAGTGGCGGTGGCGGTGCTTACCCAACTGTTAGACGTTATAATTTCGGAATTAAGCTTAACATGTAATTGCGTATATCTATTATGAAATATTATAATAACATCAAATCCCTTTTGTGTGGCTCGCTGCTCTTGATGGCTGGTGGTGTTTCATTCACGTCGTGTACCGACTGGCTTGAAAAGGATCCTGAAGCTATTGTAGCTGAGGATGAGGCCTTCAAGAACTTCCGCAACTTCCAGGGATATATCGAGGAAATCTATAATATGATTCCCGATAAGCAGAAGGTCAATTATTGTACGGCATGGAACTTCGGTGACGATGCAGTTCACAATCCTGAGGGCTATGCACACATGGATCACCAGGTTGACCTTGGCAACTATCGTAACTGGTACACCAACAACCAGTGCTGGCTCAATGGTAACAGTAGCTCGCTTTGGAAAAACTCATGGATTAGCATCCGTAAGTGTAACTTGGGTTTAGAGAATATCAATTCGATGGTTGGTTCTGACGATGAGCGTAATCTGTTGCTCGGTCAGATGTATTTCTTCCGTGCATGGTGGCACTTTGAGCTGATGTGCTACTTCGGCGGTCTTCCCTACATCGACAAGGCTTTTGAAGATAGCCATATTCCAGAGTTGCCTCGTCTGTCTTTCCAGCAATGTGCAGAGCGCTGTGCTGAAGACTTCGAAAAGGCATACGAATTACTTCCCTTGGATTGGGATGATGTGATTCCCGGTGAAGAAACTAAGACCAAGAATGATCTGCGTGTCAACAAGTTTATGGCACTTTGCTATTTGGGTAAGGTGTATCTCTGGGCCGGATCTCCTCTTATGAAGGAGTTTGAGAAGACCCATAGGCCTGATGGCAGCTTCGATGCAGGTGCTGCTAACCTGTTGGGAGCTAGCTCTAACGGTAAGACCTACGATTATGACATTAAGTATTGTAGACTAGCTGCCGAGGCTTTCGGAAAGGCTCTGGACTTGGTATATAGAGGTGATGTGAAGTATAAACTCGCAGAGTTTAGATATTCTGACCTTTATAATCATACTAAGGATGAGAATGCTGAGACTAACTACTCTGAAATCTTCTATACTGTTAAGCAGAACTGGAAGATGCCAGGCTCTACGGAGGCTATTTTCCGTGGTGCATATCCTGGTGTAAACTCAGCAAACTGGAACTGTGCCAAGATTTTCGGTCCGAAGGTGGCAGGTCTTGTAGAGCATGACAACATTATCCACCATCCTACAGCTAACCTCGTAGATCAGTACGGTATGGCTAATGGTGAGCCTATCTATTTGGTACAGAATGGTGAATATGTGTATAATGAGGCTTCAGGTTGGGATCCTGAGTATCCGTTCAAGAACCGCGACCCAAGATTCTATCACGATATCGTGTTCGATGGTTTCCATTATGTACTCAGTATTGATGGTTTGTCTGCTGAACAGAAGAAACATGACTATTGCTCGCTCTACACAGGTGGTGCCATGCGCGAGGTGGATCATGGAAGCAGCACTGGCTATTTCATTCAGAAGCTGGTTCCTCACCAGTGTAACAAAGGTGATAAATGGTATGATTGGGATTATGCCCTCCAAACCTATGTTCCTTATATGCGTCTGGCTGACATCTATCTGATGTATGCAGAAGCTATGGCTGCCATCGCAGTTGCAGAGGATGATATCACCTTGATTAGGGATAAGTCTTATTGCTTGTCTACTTCTGCTGTTGATGCTATCAATGCGCTGCGCGACCGAGTAAACTCTTCTGATTATCCTATGGAGCGAATACCCGCTCACTTCCTGAATAAGACTAAGGACTTCATGGATGTCGTACGTCGTGAACGTGCTGTTGAGTTGTCCTTCGAGGGCTTCCGTTGGTGTGACCTGCAGCGTTGGCTGCTCTTGACTGAGGCTCCTTATACGGTGAAATACTCTCACGAATTTGAGCGTCTTGAAAAGGATAGCTGGTTCTATAATACGACTACACGTGAAGTTAATCACGATCCAAAGGATGCTAAGGTCGGCAACTTCCACAAGGAAGACTTGATAACCCGTGACTTGAAGACCAAGCACTACTGGTTCCCGCTTCCTGACAAGGATATCTATCTTTACGAAGGATTCCCTCAGAATCCAGGATGGTAATCAATTGAGAATCGATAATTGATAATTGATAATTAAAGATTATGAAACATATAAAAACAAACATATTTCTCTTTGCCATGTTGGCTGCTTCGCCAGTGACGGCTAATGCCCAGACTGCTGACGATGCCGATTCTGCTGTGGTAAAAAAGAAAGTCCATGTTGCTTTCCGCGACAAGGATGCCGACCATCTTCTAGGAGGTGTTTCGTATGTTGACATGGAAGAACTCCAGAAGAAGGATTATACCATGGGCAGTCTCGAAGACATGTATGCGCTTGTTGGCGGATGGAACGGTGGTAATCTCTGGGGTCAGGAGAATAACGTCACATACATTAATGGTAACAAAAGAGATCTTCTTGATACGAATGACAACGACAATATGCCGCTTGTTATTATTGATGGTGTAAAGCGTCCATCTAACAATGTACTTCCTTCTGAGATCGAACAAGTTACTTTCCTTAAGGGAGCTCAGGCTGTTGTTCTCTATGGTGCAAAGGGTGCTAAAGGCGCTATTGTGATTACCACAAAGCGTGGTAAGGTTGACGGTCTTCAGATTCAGGCCAATGCCAATACAGGTTTCCATGTAGCTAAGGAGTTCCCTGAGTATCTGGGTTCTGCAGAGTACATGACTCTCTATAACGAGGCCCTTGCCAACGATGGAAAGGCTGCTAGATATACCCAACAGGATATCTATAATCATGCATCTGGTACAAATCCTTACCGCTATCCCAATGTCAACTATTATTCGGATGAGTATATTCGTAAGGTTTATAACCGTTCTGATGCCACAGTTGAGATTCAGGGAGGTGGTAATCGTGCTCACTTCTACACGAACATCAACTACTATCGTTTTGAGGACCTGCTGAACTTTGGTAATGCCAAGGACAATTATACAGACCGTTTCAGTGTTCGTGGTAATGTTGACCTCGTTGTCAACAAGGTTGTTAAGGGTTTTGCTAATGCCAGTGCAACCTTCTACAATGTTCATAAAAACAAGGGTGACTTCTGGGGTGCAGCTTCTACGATGCGTCCAAACTTCCCAGAGAACGCTGCTCCACTGATTCCTATTGATATGGTTGACCCAGATGCCACTATGGCACTTTCTACCCTTGGTAAGTCGCTTAACCTGCTTGACGGAAAATACTTCCCTGGTGGTTCGAAGACTGACAAGACAAATGCCATTGCTGACTGCTACTTTGGTGGTAAGACAAGGTCTGTAAGCCGTCAGTTCCAGTTCGACGCTGGTATCATTTACGATATGGACAAGTTCGTGAAGGGTTTGTCGTTCAAGACCATGTTCTCAATTGACTATGCTGCCAACTACAGTATGTCATACAACAACAAGTATGCTGTGTATATTCCTACTTGGAGTAATTATAATGTGGGTGATGCCATTGTTGCCCTGAAGCAGGAAGGCGATGAGGTGGTTACCGGTAACATGACAATGGATAATAATGACACCAAGTATCGTCAGACTATCAGTTGGAATGGTCATTTCGATTACGAAAATACATTTGCTGGAAAGCATCATGTAACAGGTATGCTGCTCGCAAATATGTACACTACTACAGCTAGTAAAACATATCACCGTTACGCAAATGCAAACCTTGGTCTCCAGGCAGGTTACGACTATATGGGCCGTTATTTTGCAGAACTGGGATTGGCTGGTGTTCATTCAGCCCGTCTGGCTAAAGGTCATCGCAATGCTATCTCACCTTCATTCACTCTTGGTTATAATATTGCCAAGGAGAGCTTTATGAAGAATACTGCTGTTGACGATTTGATGCTGAGTGCATCATACAGCAACCTGAATGAGGATATTGATGTTTACATGGGTGATAAGAACTATTATCTCTACGATGCCACATGGCAACAGACAGGTAGTGGTTTCTCTTGGAATGAAGGAACAACAGCTGATCGTACATATTCACAGGCTGGTATCAACCCCTCTCTTGACTTCATTCATCGCAAGGAGTTCTCAGTCAGCCTTCGTGGCTCATTCTTCAACAAACTGATTAAGGCGGAATTTACCTATTTTAATACGGATATGGATGGTTTTATCACCCAGAATCCGACGATGTTCCCCTCACACTTGTCGAATGGTCTTGGTGGAGCTACCTTTAAACCAGCCATCAACAACAATATTCAGAATCGCAAGGGTGTTGACTTCAGCATCTCTGCTCAGAAGCAATTCGGTGATTTTTACGCACAATTGGGCGTTGTAGGTACATATCTGAAGACCAAGTGGACTAAGTATGATGAAATCGTAGACCAAACAGCACCGCAGAAAAATACCGAAGGACGTACTCTTGATGTTATCTGGGGGTATAAGTGTCAGGGTTTCTATCAGATTGAGGACTTTGATTACGATGCAGAAAAGAATAAGTACACATTGAAGAAAGAACTTCCTATACCTTCGCTCGGAGCAGCTGTACAGCCAGGTGACTTGAAGTATGAGGATGTGAATGGTGATGGTAAGATTACCAATAAGGACCAGGCTGATTTAGGCAAGTCGGGTACCTACGGTGCTCCTTTGACAATGGGCGTGAACTTCACATTGAAGTATAAGAACTGGACACTCTTCGTATTGGGTAATGGTCAGTTCGGTGCTTACGGTATGGCAAACGGTAGCTACTACTTTATGAGTGGTAATGCCAAGTACTCTGTCAATGCTCTTGGTCGTTGGACACCTGAAACGGCTACAACTGCAACTCATCCCCGTTTGACAGCAGAGACTGCTACTTCGCCTAACAGCTTAGCATCTACCTTCTGGATGTACAGCACCGACCGTTTCAACCTCCGCAAGGTGCAGCTTACCTACGACTTCCCATCAGAGATGTTCGAAGGAAAGTGGGTTAAGGCGCTCTCTATTTATCTGAATGGAAACGATCTCTTGACTATTTCGAAGAATCGTAAGATAATGGAGACTTCCGTTGGCAATAATACACCACCGCAAACTCGTTTCTATAATCTCGGTGTTAAGGTAACCCTCTAATGGAATTGACAATTGATAATTGATAATTGATAATTATGAAGACAAGAAATATTTTATTCTATTTGATAGGTCTCCTCGCTTTCTGCTCCTGCGACGATATGTTCGAGCCTGCAGATGAAAACACCCGACAGATTGAAGACCTGACGGGGGAGTCCGCGTATGTCCATGGTCTGCTGAATTACGCCTACGACCGTATGCCCTATCTCACTACTACTCAGACTGATATCGCTACGGATGATGCTGTCACCAATATAACCAGCAATTACCGTACGATGGCATTGGGTACATGGCAGTCAGACAATAACCCGATGTCTCAGTGGGATCAGTGCAAGGATGGCGTCCAGTATGTCAATCTTTTCCTCTCTATGGTAGAAAAAGTATCATGGGCACCAAGTTCTGCATCTAAGCAGCAGATGTTCATTGACCGTCTTAAGGGTGAGGCATTTGGCCTTCGTGCTCTCTTTTATTACTATCTGTTGCAGGCACATGGAGGTTATGCTGACGATGGTATCCTTTACGGTGTTCCCCTGCTGACGGCTCCTGAAGATGGTAGCTCTGACTACAACCAGCCTCGCGCTCTGTTTGCTGACTGCGTTCAGCAGTGCTTTGCCGATTGCGATAGTGCTATGGCATTACTCCCTCTTACATACGAAAATATCTCTACAGCAGATGTTATTCCCGCAAAGTATAGGGCATTGGGTGCTAATGTGTCTAATTACAACTTAGTATTCGGTGAAAAGGCAAGGAATCTGTTATCAGGAAAGGTTGCAGAGGCCATCAAGGCTCAGGTAGCCCTGTTGGCAGCCAGTCCTGCATACCGCGAGCAGAGCGGTGTTTCGTCTGAAATGGCTGCAAAACTCTGTGCAAATGTACTCCAGCGTATTGGTTGGGAGATGGATCCTCAGGGTTATATCTGGTATAAGAATAAAACAAAACTTGAGCCAGAAGGCGGTGAAATGCTGGAAATCCTATGGCGTGAAGACCGTCATAAGAATGCTGATCAGGAAAGCCGTAATTTCCCACCCACATTGTATGGTAAAGGCGAAATCAACCCATCTCAGAACCTCGTTGATGCTTTCCCAATGGCTAATGGTATGCCTGCCACTGCTGCCAATGGCTATGATGCAAAGAATCCATACGCAGACCGTGACCCACGTCTGTCACATTATATCATTTATAATGGCGCAAAGTTTAGAAATATTGATATAGTAACAGGTCAATATGCTAATAGTAAAGGTGAGGTCAAGGATAACGTCGACAACGTATCAGCCTCTACTCGTACTGGCTATTATATGTCGAAACTGCTCCGTGAAGATGTCAATCCGCAGTCAAGTAACCAGGTCTTACAGCAGCATATCTATGCTCGAATCCGTTACACAGAAATTTTCTTGGCATTTGCTGAAGCTGCTAACGATGCATGGGGACCAACGGGTGATGGCGGTACCGGTCACTCTGCCTACGATATCATCAAAGCTATTCGTGAGCGTGCTGGTATTGCACCAGCTGAACCTGGTAGCACTGAAAGAACAGATGCATATCTGGAACAGTGTAAGTCAGACAAGGACAAGATGACGTCTCTCATCCGTAATGAGCGCCGTATTGAGCTCTGCTTTGAAAACAAACGTTTCTGGGATATCCGTCGTTGGTTGTTGCCACTCGACGAACCCGTCAATGGTATATGGATTGAAAAGATAGACCAAGACAAGGATCCGGATCCTGACAACCTCACATACACCATCAAAAAGGTAGAAGATCGTGTGTTTGACAATTCTTATCAGCATTATGGCCCGATTCCTAGGGGTGAAATCCTCAAGTGGAGTAATCTCACCCAAAACAAGGGATGGGAGTAATAGTCGCTTCGCTAATTGAAAATTGAAAATTGAAATAGAATTATGAAGATGATGAAACTTAAGAATAGTATATATGGAGTAGTCATGGGGGCACTTTCGCTCACTTGCGTGTCCTGCTATAATGCAGACAAGGATTTCCCAGACTATGAAGGAGGTACCACAGCCTACTTCGCCTACCAGTACCCGATACGTACACTTATATTGGGTAACGATATCTACGACAATACGATTGACAACGAGCACAAGTGCCAGATATGGTCAACTATGGGTGGAGCATACGGCGGACGAAATGCAACGGTAGATATTGTCGTTGATCCTACACTCTGCGACAACCTTTGGTTTGTGGACGATGGCGGAAACCCGTTTACCCCCGTACTGCCTATGCCGACAGAATACTACAAGTTGGCATCCAACCAGATTCCTTATAATGGGGATGCTCGTGGCTATGTGGAGGTGCAGTTCACCGACGCTTTCTTCAACGATCCTAAAGCTGTTGAGAATACATACGTCATTCCTCTTGTGATGACTAAAGCCAATGGTATCGATCATATCCTCACCGGCACACCACGTGCAGGTACCACTCCTTCTCGTACAAATCTTTCGTATTGGGAAGTTTTGGCCAAGGATTATGTGCTGTACTGTGTAAAGTATATCAACCCTTGGGATGCCAAGTATATCCGCCGTGGTGTTGACAATGTGACCGAGAAAGGTGAGTCGACCACCATCGTTCGAAAGGATATGTCTCTTGTAAATTCTGACCTGGAACATTACAAGGAGAATCCTGTAAATGCCAATGACGAGGTTTGCAGCATCACGACTAAGAACATGTCGCAGGCTATTTTCCCTGTTTCGTTCAAGACTTCAGGTGCTTCAGTTTCTTGTAACCTCATCCTTACGTTCAATGGCAATCAGTGCTCTATTTCTACCAATGATGAGAACGTAACAGCAACAGGTTCTGGTGAGTTCATCGAGAAGGGAACTGATAAGGCAGAATATAAGGATTATCAGTGGGGTAGCATGAACCAGAAGCCTGTTTCACGTGACATTCTCCGTCTGAATTACAATGTTCAGTTCGCTGACAAGGATATTCAGGTGGTTACTACTGATACAATGGTTGTTCAGACTCGTGAGTCTAACCAGAAACAGTTTTTCTCACCCAAGTATGTACAATAATAATAGGAGGCTTAGAATATGAAAAAGATTTTTAGAAATAGTCTCTTGATGATGGTAGCAGGTGCATTTACTGTTTCCTGTGCAGACTATAATGACGTAGATAATTTCAAATCTCAACCGGATCCGTCGGTGGTTCCACAGTATACGGACCTGGGACCAGTCAAGTCGTATCTTGACAGGAGCGCACATCCTAATATGTCGCTTGGTACTCAGATCAAGCTAAAGGACTTCAATGACCAGGCTTTGTATCATGCAGCAGCCATGTCCAACTTCGATGACGTCTACTTCGGCACCGATTTGATGTCAGGTAAAATTATTAATGCTAAAGGTTCGATGAACTTCATCAGCATGAACACCATGGTGTCACATGCGAAGGAGATTGGGGCCACTGTGTTTGGTAGTCCTATTGCTGCCAATAGCAACCAGCCAGACGATTGGTTTAAATATCTTACGTCTCCAATTGAGATTATCGTTGACTTTATCGAGGAAAAGACTGTTGACTTCAGCACTATGGACGCAGGAAACTTTCCTGGTAAAGAAGGAACGAAAGGTACAGCTCAGATTAAGCAGCGTAATGGCAAGAACCAGCTCTATGTTGGTAAGGATACCAAAGTACGCATAGTTGATGGATTTACCGTTAGTCCTCTCAACAAATACACCATTGTATTCTATGCTAATGCCGACAAGGATGCGTCCTTCAATATCACTTTCTCTGGCAACAAGATATCTAATCCTCAGAGTACCGATGGTAAGTATACTGTTAAGGGTGGTGCTGGTAAAAAGACTAAGTTTGAAGTGGAGTGCCGCAGTGCTGAAGGCGAAACTGATGGTTACCTGAGAATCGAGTCAATGCGTTCTGCAGAGCTCTATATCGAAAGCGTGGAGGTGGGCTACTATCCTGACAACCATCGCGATCAGACTGCGCAGGAGGTTAATGACACCATTCACTATGCAATCAATACATGGTGTGAAGCTCTGATGAGAAACAATGCAGGCTGTATCAAGACCTTCAACTTGATTGACGAGCCCATAGATGCAAAGGCTGAAGTGGAGGAGGGTATCTATGACCTCAAGCATGCTGCTAAGGATGAAGAGGGCAAAGCCGAGCAAATCTTCTGGCAGGACATCTTTGGTAGCGAGAACTATGCTCCGACGGTAGCAACTGCTGCACGTAATGCATACCAGAAGTATCAGGGCGATCCTAACGAGTTGAAATTCTTCATCAGTGAGACTGGTCTTGAGGAGCAGAAGAAATTCCAAAGCTTGATTTATTGGTTAGGTATCTGGGACGCTAAAGGTGCTAAAATCGAAGGCATTGACGCTAAGCTGAACCTTACTTATAGTGAGGATGAAACTAAGCAGCAGGCTACTGTAACAGCACTCGACAATATGCTGACGAACCTTGATTCTACAGGCAAGCTCATCCGTGTCTCTAACTTCGATATCAAGTATCAGGATGCTGATGGTAACAGTGTGACAGCCAAGGATATTACAGACGCTCAGCGTCAGAAGCTCGCTGACTTCTATGCATACGTCATTAAGAGCTATATGAGCAAGATTTCGAGTGACAAGCAGGCTGGTATCTGTAAGGGCAGTATGCCTGATACTAACGACCCTGTAGGTCTTTGGTCTATTGATACTCAAACCAAGGACTGGGTTCGTACTGCTACCTACGAGGCATTCTGCAAAGCGCTCAGTGGAAAGTAACAATATGGGGTAAAGGAGTTAGGGAGGTTTAACTTCTCTGACTCCCCCAACTCCAGTCTCTAGAAATAATAATTTTTATTATTATATTTTTTTTAATTCACTTTATTATTAACTAAATTCTTTAAATTATGAAGAAACTATTTACACTTATTGCTTTGTTTCTTGGGAGCAAAAGCAGGTGAGGTGATAGTCGACAAGACTGTTGACTATTCAACTTACAATGGTTTCCCATTCTATGTAATGGGGTATGTACCAGAGTGGATTGACGGTGTCATGACCGACTTTGGTGCTAACTACAGGTATGCAACACAGGCAGATCTTGATGGTGATGGTGACGCCAAATGGAAAGATGGAGAGACATCTGAAGCTACTGTTAAGACCAATAATGGAACAGAGTATCAGAAGGTAACAGGTGCTGGCCCATATTGGCACCAGTATTTCATTGCTGATGGTATTCCAACTGAGGTAGGAGGTAATTATACTGTTAAGGCATTGGTTAAGGCTTCAGAGGCATGCACCATCAACGTTAACATGGGTAACTGGGGTGATGGCAATACTGTAGCATGTGATGTTTCTATTCCAGCAAGTGATGAGTTCGTAGTGGTAGAGTGGAATTACGCAGGTATTCCTGTAACTTCTAGTTTCCTTGTTGCTCAGCCTGGTACTACCACTGCTATCATTGAATGGAAGAGTCTTACCGTTTCTCACGAGCAGGAGGAAGGTGTTGTACAGACTTGGCTCCAGATGATTACAGATAATGGTAACGCTGCTGCACCTGAGGGTGATGGTAAATATGTTGGTGATGCTGAGTTCGGAGCATGGCCTGCATGGGCTCTTGAGGAGACTGATGGTATCAACGCTAACTGGAGAGGTAATCGTGCTGGTGAAATCTGTGCATGGTCTTTGACAATGGGACGCAACTATGATGATCAGGCTCAGGCTATTACTACTGATAGCCCTCGAGCTCGTCCATATCCTTCTGATATTGAGGCAGAAGCAGGAAATGAAAGCAACCACGTATTTGCTGTTCATGTGGATCAGATTAACCAAATTGGTGATGATGCTGCTTCTATTGCATGGTCTAACCAGTTCTGGATTCAGTCTCCTAAGACTTGGAAGGCTGGTACAAAGATTAGAGTAAAGTTCCGTTATAAGGCTGATCATGCTTGTAATGTTGGTACACAGATTCATACTGAGCATCCTTCTATTTATCTCTACTGGAATGCATTTGGTGATGTTAGCTTCACTGACCAGTGGCAGGAATTCAACAAGACAATTGACTTCGATTCTAACACAGGTGGCGGTGCATCTCTCGCATTCAACCTGACCTCTGACGAAACTAATGGCCGTACGCCTAATGTATTCTATTTCGACGATCTCTCTTGGGAGGTATTGAAACTTGATGAAGGTCTCTTCGTTGCTGCTACAGATACAAGAGACGGTGCTCCTGCTTATGATGTTAATGGCGCTAAGGAATTTGTTCTGGATCCAGAGGATGAAGAAGGAAAGGTTCTGTACGCTGTAGTAGGTAAGCAGGGCGATGAATCTTCATGGGTTAATGAGGTGATGATTTCAACCGTTCGTGGTGATAAGTCTGCATTTAATAGTGCAACTGTTAGCGCTAAGGGTACTGTTAAGAATGCCGATTGGATGGGCTATGAGGCCAAGAGCCAGGCTAAGATTAAGCTCCCTGTAGCTGGTGTTTGGAAGATTGAGGCAGACACAACCACTGCTGAGATTTGCTTCACTTGGATTGAGGGTGAAGAGATTATTGAGAAGGAACTTGTTGATGTAGTTACTAACGCAACAGAAGTTACTGTTAAGGGTCAGGAGAGAGAGTACACCGAGGCTGAAGCTAAAGCTGCTGAAATTGAAGTACCAGCAACTCCTGGTCAGCCTTGGGATAACCAGTTCTTCATTGTTGCAAACCGTGAGGTTAAGACAGGTGAAAATGTAACTCTCAAGTTCTCGTATAAGGCTAACAAGGGAGCTAAGACAACAACACAGCTTCATGGTGCACCTGGTGCTTACATTTGGTGGAATGCCATTGGTGATGTGACCTTCACAGAAGATTGGGTTGAGTTCAGTAAGACATGGGAGATCCCTGCTGGTCAGGATGGTGCAGAAATCTCTATCCAGTCTATCGCATTCAATATGGCTGAAATTAAGGAAGCTTGTAACTATGAGCTGAAGGACTTCCAGTGGTATCTGACATCTGATGAGGAAGGCAAGACAACAGAGAACCTGATTGATGCAGAGGGTACAAAGAACTTCTTCGTTAAGGAGGGTGCTGGTACTAACCCACGTCAGTTTGGTACAGAAACTGGTATCATCAGTCTGAAGGAGAATGTTGCTAAGAACAATGAGGCTATCTTCAACCTCGCTGGTCAGCGTGTTACTAAGGACTTCAAGGGTATCGTAGTTAAGAGCGGAAAGAAGTACGTTGTTAAGTAAACTTCGATAACTATCTAATATTAGGAGGATGTGCAAATGCGCATCCTCTTTTTGGCTCTTTTATACACTATCGTTCCTTCACCCAATATACCCAACCGTGGGTTTTGCGTTCACTCTCAAAGCGGTACTCGGGACGGTTTAGGGATTGGCCGATTCTTACTAGCGAACCCTCGTCGGGCTGATAGGAGCCTTTGAAGGCTTGTTTTAGTCGGTCGGAGATTTCCTTTACTGATAGCCACTTGCCGTTCTCTGGATTGTCCTTGGGATTACCTTCGGGCTTCTCAAAAAGCGAGAGTAACATCTCGCTAAGTCCATTCATCTGCTGGTAGCGCAGATTGTGGTGCATCAGGGCAGTTTCTTCGTCTTTAGTCAGGAAGTAGCGCTCGCGCTGTTGCTCAACCTCGTACTTCAGTTGTGCATAAAGCTGACCATACTCCACAGGCGTCTCAAAATCGATGTTGCCATCCACCATCACACAGATGAATCGTCGCGAACCAGTTGGGTCTGTCAGCGGCATAAGCTCGTTGGTAGTACCAATAAACGATGCGTATCGACGATGGCTGGAATAGGCCGTACCGTAAGGCGGACGGTATTTTACGTCGGATGTAGATAGCAGATACTTCAGTACCACCTGCTGTCGCTTGGTAATCTTGTCGAACTCGTCGAGATTGATAAGTGCGAACGAGGTGAGACCAAGGTTCAGGTCGTGCTCGTTCTTAAAGTTGATGCGGTCGTTGTAATACTCACGCTGTTCGCGAGGCAAGAGGATTCTACAGAAGCTGGACTTGCCACAACCCTGACGCCCTATCAACAGCGGTACGAGAGCATTACCAGTAAGCTGTCCCTTACCCTTCCACATAGCTACCATCGATCGCATCCATATATGAAATAGGTGTGGCCACTCCTCATAGCCGGTCTTTATTCGTCGTGCCAACGGTTCTACACGGTCCTTACCATCCCATTTGGGCAGATGTTCCAGGAAATCGTCCATGGGGTCGTACAGAGTGATATCGTTAGAGTTAACATATCGCATAATGTCCTTGTCCCAGCACTTGATGCCCTGCGACAAGGCGTTGATAGTGATAGAGTTGCGTGCTTCGGTGGTAAGGTCTTGGAATGCGAACCCCAGTCCAGTCCTCATACGATATTCGGCCACGCCACGCATTACATTCTTACGCAGTTCGTAGTTGGCATTCAGAAAGATGTCTATCTTCATCATCATCAGCGTCTCGGCAGGGATATTCTTCAGCGGACGAGTTATATTCTTGCGCTTATAGTACTGCTTTTCGTGTTCCGCACGATAGGCATTCTCAAAGGTCTTGTCAACCACATCAGGGTATTTGCCAAACGTGAGACTCATCAGAGTGCGATGACGACAGAAGGCCATATCCAGCCCTGACTCACGACAATACTCTGCCAGACGAATGATAATCAACTCATTACGCTCCTCTTCGTCGACTATGCCTGTAGTATCATCGTATGCCTTCGAGAGGTTATACTGATAGATTACACACATAGAGTGAAACCGACTGCGACCAGGTACTATCTCGTCGGGCAACTGATTGGCTGTCTGAATAGGTTTCAGCGCCTTCACCAGATCAGACGTGTCTGTATAGAATGGCTGTGCTGATGGATTGTAATACAGCTCATTATCGGCTCCGATATAGCAGGTTCGCTCCAGATGCGGCTCCAGTTTGTCGATGGTCACGCCTAGTTGTGCGTTATACACCATGCGTGCCTTCTCATATAAATTAAGGTGGAAACGCATTATGTCATCTTCCGTCTCAGGCAATCCGCCATCAAACAGTTCGCCTCTACACACAATCTTAACACTCCTTCCGCTGGCTCCAACAAAGGCCAACAGGGTTTGTGGCATCAGTGCAGCACCTTGTCGGATGGCCTTAGCCTCATCAAAGCTGGTAAGATTGTTAACCTCAAGCAGAACCAAACCTGTGTACGACTTGCGCACACGCTGATGGTTGCGGTTCTCCATTTCGGAAGCAAAGCAGATGCGAGGTACTTTATCGGTAAAGTTGTTGGCCCCATCTACACTTCCGTCTTCCAGTCGTTTAAGTTCTGTATGCAGCGATATACCTCTCACTGGGTCGATAGCTTCGGCATACTCACACTTCTGTATCATACTGATTACCTCTGAGAGTTCGAAAACTTTTAGAGTCTCAGCGTTTCGATAGTTCTTTACTATAGTTACTTTTGTCATATCTGATGTTTATTGGTTGTACAGTCTGCAAAGGTAATAATATTTTTTAAATTTCACAAGGAATTAGTTTAAAAAATTATGCTAACTATTCATTTTAAAAGATAATTCTTTGATATTCAGGTTATTATCGCATGAATAGTGCTATAAAATCATTGTGTCTCTATTCATAAAATGGCTACTTTTTGAATTGCAGTAAATTACTTTCAAAATACATTTATTAGTGTTTCACTATAATAACATTAATGGAAACAGCTTGTTACTACGGAAGTAACACTATGTTACTAATGCAGAAACACTTTATTACTAAATCTTTTACTGTTATGTAACTGACATGTTTTCAATGTTTTAACCCTATCTTAGTAACTAAAAGAAGCCTTTAAAACGGAGATTTATGAATAGTTTAACGCTATTTTTAAGGCTTTATTCATAATGTAACTATCTGATAATAAGCATACTAATAGCTATTATGAATAGTTTTCTATATTTTTATATCTTTTATATGAAATAATTTTGTCATATCATACATTTTTACTAATTTTGCATCCGAAATAAATAATCATCATAAATGGAAAAGAAAATATACACTCCACAGCCTCTCGAAAAGGTACTAAGAGATAAGGCCGACAAAGGCTATGGTATCTGTCTAAGTCAGACATGTCCGCTACGTGAGCACTGTATACACTATATAATGCGCACTTATACGCCAGACAGTTATCTCTACACCACCTGCACCAACCTCAATCATCCGTTGATGCAGACAGATAAGTGTCCTGTGTATCTTAGTGACAAACCGGTGCGTATGCCACTTGGACTGTCAGATATCTACTACGATATGCCAGCCCGAATAGCCAATCCGTTGAAGCAGCATCTTATCCAATACTTCAATCGAAAACGTTACTACGAATACCATTTTGGTCGTCGCCCCATCACCCCCGCGCACGAACAATATATCCGCCAAGCCGCCATCAGTTACGGCTGGCGTCAACCCATAGAGTTTAATGACTATATAGAGGATTTTCTGTGGTAACTATTTGGCGCTTTAAGAAAAAAGCATTAACTTTGCAGCGCATTTTTCGAAGATGATGAAAAGACTGATAAAACCTATAGCACTGTGGCTGCTAACCTTGACGGTATTGGCCATTATTATGCTCTATTTTGAAGCCGACCTGCTTTGGAAGGTTCAGCAGCATAACGTATTTCTTAACACATCGTTGTTCTTCAGTCAGATGATGACGGTGCCTGGTGGTATGCTCTCTTATCTTGGAGCATTCTTTACACAACACTTCTTTTATCCGTGGATAGGTGTGATATTGATGTGCGGTTGGTGGTTGCTATTGATGTGGCTGACTAAGCGTGCGTTTAACATCCCTGACCGATGGGCTGTGGTAAGTATAATACCTGTTGCAATCCTTTTGGTGGCCAATATGGATATGGGATACTGGGTGTACTTTATGAAGTTGCCTGGGTATTTCTATGCGGCTACTATTGGTACAACGGCTGCAATAGCTCTGTTATGGGCATTCCGCAGTTTGCCTGAGAACAAGTGGATTCAGGCCGCTTTTATATTTGTGGCTGCACTTGTAGGTTATCCGTTGATGGGCGTTTATGCATTGGCTGCCGTGGCGCTGATGGCTGTGTTGGCTTGGCGACTGTCTAAGGATAAGGTCGTAAACGTAATACATAGTATTGTAGCGCTATTGAGCATCATTGCTATTCCGCTGCTGTATTACCGTATAGTGTATGTTGGAACTAATATTATCGACATCTATCGCGTAGGAATACCTGTATTTGGTATCGTAGATACTTATCCTAATTACTATATTCCTTATTATATACTGGCTTTGTTCTTTCTGGTGCTATCATTTGCTTATCGTACGAAGCGTTCAGAACAAGCATTAAAGCCAAAGGATTGGATTCTGCAGGGATGTGTATTTGCTGCTGTAGCAGGATGTATATATCACTTCTGGTATAAGGATGCCAACTTCCACCATGAACTAAGGATGCAGCGCTGCATAGAACAATCGGATTGGGAAGGTGTAGTAGAAGAGGGTGAAAAACAGAATGGTGAGCCAACCAGAGCTATTGTGATGATGCACAATCTGGCTCTGAGTAGGCTAGGGCGCCAGTGCGACGAGATGTATAACTTCCCGAAGGGATCGAAGAGGTCAAACACCCCATTGCCTGTCTATATGTTTAATGTTGCCGGTAGAATGATGCTCTATCAATATGGTGCCATGAACGAATGCCATCGTGTATGTATGGAAGAGGGAGTAGAATATGGATGGAACGTAGAACAACTGCGTGACCTTGCCCGTAGTGCTATGTTTAATAAGGAAAAGCAGACGGCTAGGAAATTCCTTGATATCCTTCGTAAGACCACTTACTATGCTGGCTGGGCTGACCACATGGAATCGTTGCTTAACGACCCGCAGTTGCTGGCTAAGGATGCAGAGACTGGGCCTGTCAGCCGTATGATGCATTATACTGACAGACTGGATGCCGTAGAAGGTAAAGTAGAGAAAGCATTGATGACTATATTGGCAGAACATGATGCAGATGATATCTACTTCCAGGAGCAGGCTGTGATAGCTGCGATGTGGACCAGGAATCCTGATCTGTTCTGGCCAAGATTTGAACATTATGTGAAGTTGAACGGTGAGGAGAATATGCCACCACGTATCTTCCAGGAGGCAGCATGGCTTTTTGCTAATATGCAGGGGCAGGAAGGGCTGGATGAGTGGTCGCTCGAACCTGGTGTGCAGGAGAACTTCAGTGGTTTTATGCGTCTGCTTCAGCAATACAAGCAGGCACCTAGCCCAAGCAACAGAAAGTATATCTATGATTACTACGGTAAAACATATTATTTTGAATTCTTTTTCTTAAGAGATATTACATACTATTGATATGAAAAAAGCGCTATTATTCATCGTCGTTGCAACGATGCTTGCGGCATGTGGACATAAAATCCCTGAAAACTTCTGGGAAAAGAACGAACTGCCGAATATATACCCTGACTATACAAACGTAACGGTGCCTATAAATATCGCTCCGTTAACCTTCCAGATTGACGGGAAGGCGGATGATGTTGTTGCCCGTCTGTCGGTCGGCAAGGAAGAACTGATATGCGGTGGCCCTCAGATTCAGCCTGATGCTGATGACTGGCAACGACTGGCTGAGACTGCGGCTAAAGGTGACTCGATAAAGGTGGAAGTATTTGTTGAGCAGAATGGCAGTTGGACTCGATTCAAGCCATTTAATATATATGTGTCGCCGGATAGTATCGACTCGTATATCAGCTATCGACTTATTCCGCCTTCGTATGTTACATACGAAGAACTAACCATCAATCAGCGTTGTCTGGAAAACTATGATGAGAGCGTAATATATGATAATATGCTATGTTCGGAGGGAGCTAAGGGACAGTGTATCAACTGTCATAACTATCAGCGGTACAATCCAGAGCGTATGCAGTTCCATGCTCGTCAGAATATGGGGGGAACAGTCATTGCCTACGATGGAACCGTCAAGAAGATAAATATGCGTAATGATTCCATCCTCTCGGCTGGTGTATATCCCACATGGCATCCGACACTTCCGCTCATAGTGTATTCTACAAACATGACGGGACAGATATTCCATAGCGTAAATCCAAATAAGATTGAGGTGTTTGACTCGGAGAGTGATCTTATTGCATACGATGTGCTGAAAAACGAGGTGACTAATATAGAGAACGCCCCTGCAGAGATGGAGTGTTTCCCATTCTGGGCGCCAGACGGCAAGACGCTCTACTACTGTAGTGCTCACTTTGAGTATAGTGATACCGTGACTGACAAGGGTAAGGAGTTCGTGGCGCGCACTCAAGAAGCTAAATACAATCTTTATAAGAAGAGCTTTGATCCGGCGACAATGCAGTTTGGTCCGCGTGAATTGGTCTTCGCGGCAGACTCGATTGATAAGAGCGCCACGCTGCCTCGTGTTTCGCCCGACGGACGTTATCTGATGTTTACACTCGCCAAATATGGTGTGTTCCATATCTGGCATCATGATGCAGAACTATGGATAATGGACTTGAAGACAGGTGTGGCACGAAATATGGAGGAGATTAACTCGCCTGATACAGAGAGTTATCATTCATGGTCGAGCAACGGCCGCTGGGTGATGTTCAGCAGTCGCCGCTATGATGCCAACTACACTCGTCCGTTTATAGCACATATCGATGCAAACGGTCGTGGCAGCAAACCATTTGAGTTGCCTTGTGCTAACCCCGACTATCATCGTCAGTTGCTAAAGAGCTACAACGTCCCCGAATTTATGCGAGACCCAGTAACCATCACTCCTCAGAAGTTTGCTGATGTCTTAAAGCAAGAAGGCATCCCAGTAAAATACGTAAGCAATCTAAGCAGATAGAAAACTATTCTACTATCTCAGCATCTTCGATGATGTCGGCGTCTTCGATAATCTGGGGCTCTTCGTTTTCTTCGGGGTCGAGAATTACCTCTGGTTCGAATATTACTTCGGGCTCTTCGATTATCTTAGGCTCTTCTGGCATCTCGGGGATAATTGGGACCTCAGGAGCTAGCTTTGGCGCCTGCTGTGGCTTTACCTCTGGCTCTTCGTCTGTCTCTGGTTCAGTCTCGGCTCCGTTCTGAAGGAGCTTGCGACCGCCCTTGAATCGGATGGCCAACAGGGATATGTCGTCTCTCTGCTCGTAATCGCCGGCAAAGCGCTTTACGGCATCAAGCATATTCTCGATAAATGGTTTTGGACGCGGATCCAGTTTCATAGCCTGCAGGGCAGAGCCTAGCATACGTTTCTCGTTGAAGATGCGATGCTCTTTATTCTTAACCTTTATCAGTCCGTCGGTATTCAGGAATATCATTGTGCCAGGCAGCATCTGTATCTCCTGTGGCTCGTACTCCCAGTTGCGATGCTCGCCTACGGCGATATTCTGCTCTACCGGCAGGTGGTGCAGTTCGTTGCTAACCATCAGCGGTGCATCGTGGTTGGCATTGCAGAAGCGCAGTACTCCAGTGTTGATGTCGAGCACACCGATGAATAGTCTGATGGCTGCGCCTTTCTCGCCATCCTTGGTTATGGCATTGTTGATAGCTGCCACGATACGTTCTGGCTTCTCCTCGAATGCAGCCGCAGTGCGGAACTGAGCCTTTACGATGGTTGTGAGCAGCGATGCCTTTACACCTTCGATGGTAGCCTCTCCGACACAGAAGAACAGCTTGTCGCCGCGCATGCAATGGTCGAGCACTCCGCCGCCCTCCATTAGTCCTACTGTGGTAGAACTGAAGATGTCGAAATGCTTATGTGTGGGCAAAATACTTGGTGCTATCACACGCTGTATGTTCTGAGAGATACGCAGTTCAGAAGCCTCGCGCTCTTTTACGATGGTGTCGGCCTCCAGGCGGTCGTAGTCGTATTTCAGGTCATCGTAAGCAGCCTGCATCTGGGTAGCCATGCGATGGCGGATGATGACTAATCCAATCAGACAGAGTACAACAAATGCAACGGCGATTGATACTATAATCTGTAATCTGCGGTGACTTTGGTTCTGCAACTCTGTCATCTTCTCTACGTTCTGAACAATCACGGCCTGTTCCTCCTTTTCTGTCTTTCTGGATTTGGCAATGGCCTGTCCCAGTGAGTTGCTTATGTCCATTGCAACCTTCATAGCTGAATCGCGTCGGCCAGCCTGAAGATTGGTGTGGTATTTCTTCAGTACCAGTTTTTCTATGTTGTCGAGTGAGTAGTTTTTTGGAGTTTCGCCTATCATGGCGTCAAGGCTGTTGTAGTGCTCGGCAGCCTCGACCCATCGGTGAGCCGCTATAAGATAATCGTTGGCATCGATACGTCCTTTAGGTGTTTTGCTAAAGTTGGTTGTAAGGAACTTGTCGTATGCCTTGGCAGCCTCTTCTGCTTTGCCAAGTCCCTGTAGTGATATGGCATGATAGATGTCGTATCTGGCCAACTGGCGATCGATATAGTCGGCATCGGCATCAGGGCGCTGTTCGTATTCGCTCAGTACCTGACCGAAACGTGTAGTCCAAATCAGAGCCTCTTGCCATTTCTTGGCAAAGATGTAGTCGTAGGCTATATTGATAAGGCCGGTGATACCATCCTTGTACACCACATCGTTGTGATAAGTCTCGATGTTCTCCATGTGGCGCTGGTAGGCTTTTACAAACCCATCTGCATTACCCTCGGCTGTGCCCATACCCTCCTGACAGCAACCTATGTATATAAGTATATTAAGGTAGTCGCTGGTGCTGTCGCACTTCAGCGATTCCAGTTTGCTAGCCACGGGGATGCTGATGTTCAGGCCTTCTTCGTAGTCGCCTCTTACCGATAGCATATTAGCCAGTCGACTGGCCGACTTGGCATAGTATATCATTTCGTCGTTATCGGTCGATTCCTTGGCGGCATCGATTGAAGCCTTCCAATAGTATTCTGCCAGGCGCTGTCTGTTCATCTTGTCGCAGGCATAGCCTCGCCAATAGCAGGCCTTGGTGGGGGTGATTATACCATTGGATTCCAGACTGTCTACTACTGTTATCAACTCGTTGTAGTTCTTGTTTCTCTGCGAGGCCTCTATCAGCTTATCGGCTTC
Source organism: uncultured Prevotella sp. (assembly GCA_900322175.1). Classification (GTDB taxonomy): domain Bacteria; phylum Bacteroidota; class Bacteroidia; order Bacteroidales; family Bacteroidaceae; genus Prevotella. Next base: position 109,889 of record ONYZ01000001.1, on the reverse strand, counting down.
GTTAATCTGGTTTTTCTTCTCATCATCGTTACATGCCACCATAAGCATGCTGGTCATTATGGCCAAAAGGATCCAAAGCTTTGTTTGTTTCATATATCGTTTCGAGTCATTGATGTTTCGCAATCTGGATGCAAAGATACAAAAGTATTTCAAAAAAACTCAAAAACCAGACAAAAAAGTGCATATATAGCTATGATGATACTCATAAGAAAGTAAATGTAACTCAATGAAAAGGCTATTTTGCAAAAAGTGTATACCTTTGCAGCCGAATTTAAAACTGAAACAATAATGAAGCGAATATTAGCTCTTCTAACAATCTTTTTTGCGCTTGGTGCTAATGCCCAGGGCGTAAAACCTCTGCCATCACTTCATACCGAAGGAAGATGGCTGGTAGACAAACATGGTAATCAGGTGGTTCTTCATGGCGTGATGGATACGCCTAACATGTATTTCAACGGCTGGCGCTGGGGAAATCCATGGGGATGGAATGGTAATACCGCCAATTACGATGATAACGGTGCCAAGAAGTGCATTAAATATTTTGAGAAGATTTTTAAAGGCTTGGAGGAGGCTAAGTGTGACGTGTTCCGTCTGCACATGGATCCTGCTTGGACCAACGATGGTGGCATTACTGCTACAGGATTCACTAAGAAGGTTAAGAATGGTAAAACAGTAACCATAGACCCGAATGGACAAGAAGTAGACGGAGAAGCCAATATCTCGCAGTTCAGCGAGACACTTTATAGACATTGGCTGCCTACGCTTTATTTTGAACTGGCCAAGAAGGCGATGAATCATGGAATGTACGTAGTGGTACGTCCTCCTGGCGTTTGTCCTGGAAACATCAAGGTGGGCGACTACTATCAAGCCTATCTTACTAAGGTTTGGGACATTTTCTCAAGTCAGGATTTCGTAAAGGAACATGCCGGACAGATTAGTATCGAGCTGGCTAACGAGCCTGTTGGTTTGAAGAATGCTAATGGTCAGGACGATGCCAAGGCTATGCATGATTTCTTCCAACCAATCGTGGATAAGATCCGCGAGAATGGTTTTACTGGTATCATCTGGGTGCCAGGTACAGTTTGGCAGCAGAACTATCGTGGTTATGCTGAGTATCCTATCGAGGGCGAGAATATTGGCTATGCTGTTCACGACTATTGCGGATGGTATGGATGTAGCGACGCCAACCCCGATCCACAGAATGAGATTAAGAATTTCCACGAGTCGGTGCCTGTGATTGACTTTGCTCCAGTAATCATCACCGAGGTTGACTGGAGTCCGGTTAATCCTGATGCTGAGGGACACTATAACGAGAGTGGTACATGGGTACAGCCCAACTTCGGTACATGGGCCACAGGTTCTACATCTAAGTGGGGTAAGGCATATAAGACGATGCTGGACTACTTCGGCAATATCTCTATGACCCTCTCGGGCACAGGATGCCTGATAGATGAAGACAAACTCCTGTCTACGGGCAAGGTATATCCAGCCTTCAATGGTAATGAAGAAGCCTGCGGTAAAACATGTATGGACTGGTATGCCGATTATTATAATGTGAACTGGCCACATGCCGATGATGAGGAAGAGACAGGAGATTTCTATACTGTCACTTCGTTGGAGGCTGAGACAGACTCGTTTGACTTGGAGCGCGGCGATAAGGTAGCAATATCTCTGAAAATGATTTATGCTGATGGTCATGTCAAGGATATTTCGGATGTTGCCGAATATACTATCGATAATCCTGTCGTAGTGGAGGTAAAGAATGGTTATCTTCGTGCCCTGAGGAGTGGCGAGACTATAGTCAATGCTTCTTATAAAGATGTACAGGGTAATACTTGGACTAAGTCATTCTCTGTCAAGGTAACAGGCGTAAGTCTTGACGACTTTATTACTCTTAGAAGTCTGTCGGAGATAACATTACAGCCTTTTGCTATTGTAAATAAGAGCAATGAGAATATGTTCTACGGCTCTGATAATCAGGATCTTGGATTCGGTCCAGCCTTAGAGGTTGTCAATAAAAAGTCGATCAACGGATATATGTTTAAGGCTGAACCTGTCTCAGGTCGTAGCGGCTGCTATCTACTCCGTCTGATTACGCTTAATGGTTCTGAATACAGTATTGGGGATAATCCAGGCTACCTAAACTCACAGTCTATTTCAGGTGAGTGCTGTTTCATCCAGGGTTTGAACGACCAGAATGGTGAGGAAATTGAGAATGGCGCTGTATGGGAGATTAATTATGTAAAAGGCAGTGGCTTTACACTGAAGAATGTTGGTACGGGCAGATATCTGAAAGATAGTAATGCTGCCAAGTACAGAACGGCTACCTATATGGACTTCTTAGGGGCTGATAATACAACAAGAATCAATGCTGTTGAGCGTACCGTCGTTGACAACGATGCTGTATATACTCTGCAGGGCCGTAAGGTGGCTACACGTCAGCAGTGGAACTCGCTGCCTCGTGGCATCTACATCGTAGGTGGAAAGAAGATAATCAAATAATAACTTTATATATCAACACAATCGTTATGTATCAATCAAAATTAAAAACCATCATGCTGGCAGTTGCACTGCTCGCTCTGCCAGCTAGCATGGCGGCCCAGAAAAAGAAGGCCGCCCCAAAGAAGAAGGCAGTCACCGAACAGGTGAAGCCTGCCGATCCTAATTTCTACATTTTCCTCTGTTTCGGTCAGTCGAATATGGAGGGTGCTGCTCGTCCAGAGGCTCAGGACCTCAAGAGTCCTGGTCCACGATTCCTGTGGATGCCAGCCGTAGACTATCCTGCAACAGATAAACTGCCTGCTCGCAAGATGGGTGAGTGGTACGAAGCTATTCCGCCACTCTGCCGTCCTAACACAGGTCTTACACCTGCCGACTGGTTCGGTCGTACTCTTGTAGCTTCGCTGCCTGAGAATATTAAGATTGGTGTTATCCACGTAGCTATTGGCGGTATCGATATCAAGGGATTCCTGCCCGATAGCATTAAGGACTATGCCGAGAAGAAGGCACCAGGTTGGATGAAGGGTATGCTGGCAGCTTATGACAACAACCCCTATGAGCGCCTGGTAACTCTGGCCAAGAAGGCCCAGAAGGATGGTGTTATCAAGGGTATCCTGATGCACCAGGGTGAGACCAATACCGGCGACCCAAAGTGGGCTGGCATGGTTAAGCAGGTTTACGACAACCTGTGTGGCGACCTGAACCTGAAGCCAGAGGAGGTGAACCTCTACGCTGGTAATATCGTTCAGGCTGATGGTAAGGGTGTATGTATCGGCTGCAAGAAGCAGATTGACGAACTTCCACTGACGCTCCACACCTCTCAGGTAATCTCGTCTGATGGCTGTACCAATGGTCCTGACCGTCTGCACTTTGATGCAGCAGGTTATCGTGAGTTGGGGTGCAGATATGGTGAGGCTGTAGCTCGTCATCTTGGTTTCGAGCCCAAGCGCCCATTTATCGAGATGCCTAAGAAAATTGAGGTTCCTGCCGATGCCTTCATCGCTGAGACCACTATCGAGGGTAATCAGTTCCCGAAGGTTGACAAGCAGAACCGTGCTTACTTCTATATCAATGCTCCACAGGCTCGCAAGGTGGTAGTTGACATCTGTAGCAAGAAGTATGACATGCAGCCTGATGGTAAGGGCGGATTTATGGCAGTTACCGATCCTCTGCCCGTAGGATTCCACTACTACTTCATGAATATCGATGGTGTTAATTTCATCGATTCTGCTACCGAAACGTTCTTTGGTTGCAATCGCGAGTCGGGTGGTATTGAGATTCCCGAGGGGCCCGAGGGTGACTACTATCGTCCACAGCAGGGAGTGCCCGCAGGATGTGTTCGCAGTATCTACTACTTCAGCAAGGAGCAGAACAAGTGGCGTCACGCTATGGTTTACACCCCAGCTGAGTACGAGATTGCCAAGAATGCTAAGAAGCGTTACCCAGTGCTCTATCTGCAGCATGGTATGGGCGAGGGTGAGACCAGCTGGACTCTGCAGGGTAAGATGCAGCACATCATGGACAACTCTATTGCCAAGGGCGAGGCTGTACCAATGATTGTAGTTATGGAGAGTGGTGATATCAAGGCCCCATTCGGTGGTGGTTCCAACCGTCAGGGTATGAGCACTTATGGTAACTCATTCTATCCCGTACTGCTGAACGACCTGATTCCTTATATCGATCAGAACTTCCGCACTAAGAGCGATCGTGAGAATCGTGCTATGGCAGGTCTGTCATGGGGTGGTCACCAGACATTTGACATCGTGCTTAACAACCTCGACAAGTTTGCCTGGATGGGTACCTTCAGTGGGGCTATCTTCGGTCTTGATGTTAAGACTGCATACAATGGTGTGTTTGCTAATGCCGACGAGTTCAACAAGAAGATTCATTACATGTATATGAACTGGGGCTCTGAAGACTTTATCAAGAGCGGTGAGATCGTGAAGCAGCTCCGTGAGCTTGGCGTAAAGGTTGACTCAAGCGAGTCAGCTGGTACTGCTCATGAGTTCCTTACTTGGCGTCGTGGACTCCACGAGTTCATCCCACATCTTTTCAAGAAGCAAAAGTAATCAACCTACAATAATAAAAACCTTTAGGAGCGCCCCTAGCAGTTTCCACCTGCAGGGGCGCTAATAATTATTAATGGTACAAATGATAAAGTTTATGATACTTTCGAAATAGAGCGTTTGAGGGAATTGTTGTAACTTTGCAGCCGAAATGATTAAATATATAACAAAAACCAATTAGCTAATATGAAGAAATTATTTTTAGCGTTATCGCTTATTGCCGTTAGCATGAGTGCTTCGGCTCAGTGGGGACGCCCTGTTGACTATTCGGCAGGCCCTGGTCTTAAGGACGCCTACAAGGATTATTTCACAATCGGTGTGGCTGTAAACAAGTTCAATATCTCAGATCCTGTTCAGACCGCAATTGTCAAGAAGCAGTTCAACAGTGTGACTGCCGAGAATGCTTGGAAACCAGGCGAAATTCATCCGAAAGAGGGTGTGTGGAACTTCGGTTTGGCCGATAGCATTGCCAACTTCTGCCGTGAGAACGGTATCAAGATGCGTGGTCACTGTCTGTGCTGGCACTCTCAGTTTGCCGACTGGATGTTTACCGACAAGAAGGGTAAGCCAGTGAAGAAAGAGGTGTTCTACGAGCGTCTGCGCGAGCATATTCACACTGTAGTTAACCGCTATAAGGATGTGGTATATGCATGGGACGTAGTAAATGAGGCTATGGCCGATGACAATATGATGTTCCGTGGGTTCCGCCCAGGTGTCAAGCCCAGTCCCTATCGTCAGAGCAAGCACTTTGAACTCTGTGGCGACGAGTTTATCGCTAAGGCTTTCGAGTTTGCACGTGAGGCTGACCCAACAGGTGTATTGATCTACAACGACTATAGTTGTGTAGACGAAGGCAAACGCGAGCGTATTTATAATATGGTGAAGAAGATGAAGGATGCTGGTGTGCCCATCGATGGTATCGGCATGCAGGGCCACTACAACATCTACTTCCCTGATGAGGATCAGTTGGAGAAGGCTATCAATCGTTTCAGCGAAATAGTAAAAATCATCCACATTACCGAGCTCGACCTGCGTACCAACACCGAGAGTGGTGGCCAGCTGATGTTCTCTCGTGGTGAGGCTAAGCCACAGCCTGCTTATATGCAGACTCTACAGGAGGACCAGTATGCTCGTCTGTTCAAGGTATTCCGTAAACATAAGGATGTTATCAAGAACGTTACATTCTGGAACCTGAGCGACAAGGATTCTTGGTTGGGCACCAACAACCATCCTCTGCCATTTGATGAGAACTTCAAGGCAAAGCGTTCGCTGCAGATTATCCGTGACTTCAATCCAGTACTCGATGCTCATCAGCCAAAGGAGGACTTCGTTCCCAACTCAATGAACCAGCCTGGTCAGGAGTATCCTATGGTAAACTCTGAGGGTTATGCACGTTTCCGTGTGGTTGCTCCCGATGCTAAGTCGGTTATCGTAAGTCTTGGTCTTGGTGGCCGTGGCGGTACTGTACTGCGCAAGGATAAGGATGGTGTTTGGACAGGAACAACCGAGGGCCCAATGGATCCTGGTTTCCACTACTATCATCTGACTATCGACGGTGGTGTATTCAACGACCCTGGTACCAATAACTACTTCGGCTCTTGTCGTTGGGAAAGTGGTATCGAGATTCCTGTAGCTGATCAGGACTTCTATGCTTATCGCAAGGATATCAATCATGGTAACATCCAGCAGGTAACATTCTGGAGCGAGAGCACAGGTAAGATGCAGACAGCCAATGTATATCTGCCTTATGGCTACGGCAAGGTGGTAAAGGGTAAGCAGGAGCGTTATCCTGTACTGTACTTGCAGCACGGTTGGGGTGAGAACGAGACAAGCTGGCCTGTACAGGGTAAGGCTGGACTCATCATGGACAACCTGATTGCTGATGGTAAGATTAAGCCATTCATCGTGGTTATGGCTTATGGTCTGACCAACGACTTCAAGTTCGGCTCAATCGGTCGTTTCGAGGCAAAGGAGTTTGAGAAGCTGCTCATTGATGAGCTGATTCCTCATATCGACAAGAACTTCCTGACAAAGGCTGATAAGTGGAATCGTGCTATGGCTGGTCTGTCAATGGGTGGTATGGAGACAAAGCTTATTACCCTGCGTCGTCCAGAGGTGTTCGGATACTGGGGACTGCTGAGTGGCGGTACTTATATGCCAGAGGAAATTAAGGATCCAAAGGCAGTGAAGTACATCTTTGAGGGATGTGGTGACAAGGAGAATCCTGATGGCATCAATAAGAGCGTTGAGGCTCTGAAAGCAGCTGGATTTAAAGCCGAAGGACTGGTGTCTGAGGGCACTGCTCACGAGTTCCTGACATGGCGTAGATGCCTAGAAAAGATGGCTCAGAGCCTGTTCAAATAACTTAAAAGTGCGAAAAAAGTGCGTTTTTCTATATGTTGAAACAAAATAAAAAGTAAATGTAACAATTGAGTAAGTGAGTTTCAGAAAAATGCACTAACTTTGCACCCAGATAAGTTAAAGAATCGGTTAAAATTGTTTTAGTTATATTAGTAGTTAGTAGTTTTTCCTTCCCTGGGACTAAAGAAAAGCGTTTCTTGTCCCAGGGTTTTTCTTTTTTTATCCCTAATAAATTTGGATTATTAATATCTATTTAGTAACTTTGCAGCGAAATTAGACCAATAGCACTTATGAGACGATTAATTACAACAATCCTTATCTGCGTATGTAGCGCTGTAGTAGTAAATGCCCAGCAACACAAGTTGTGGTATAGCAAGCCTGCCACCAAGTGGCTAGAAGCTCTGCCTGTAGGAAATTCACACCTAGGAGCAATGGTGTTTGGCGGTACTGATGTAGAGCAGATACAGCTGAACGAAGAAACATTCTGGAGTGGTTCGCCGCACGACAACAACTGTCCTACAGCGAAATACGTTTTGAAGGATGTTCGCAAACTGATTTTTGATGGCAAGGAGCAGGAGGCTAGCAAGCTTATAGATCGTTGCTTCTTTAGAGGCCCTCATGGTCAAAAATATCTTTCGCTGGGCGACCTGAAGCTATCGTTTGACTATAAGAGCAAGTCGGCTCCTAAAAACTACCGTCGCGAATTGAGTCTGGCAGAAGCTATTAATACTACAAGTTTTGAGATAGACGGAGTGCGATATGAGCGTAATGTTTTTGCATCGCAGGCAGACAATGCGGTAATAGTACAGATATCTGCCAACGCGAAAAAGGCTCTAAACTTTAGTGTAGACTATATGCGTTATGATGAGCCTGTGAAAGGAGATGCTATAGCCAAGCATGAATTTGCCTATAATATTAATAATGTGGAACACGAGGGTATTCCTGGCAAACTTATGGCTGAGGTAAGAGTAAGAGTTATGGCTGATGGAAAAGTGAGTGATAAAGACAATGGAATGAAGGTTACAAATGCCAATACTGCTACGATTATTATCACTGCTGCTACCAATTATGTAAACTATAAGGACATCAGTGGTAATCCTCTGCTTAAGAATTCAAATACAATGGGATCGATTCGGGGAAAGAGCTATAAGACCCTGTTGAAGCGCCATTTGCTGAAATATCAGGAGCAATATAACCGCGTATCGCTTACTCTGCCTAAATCAGGAAATTCTGACGTGGAGACTGACAAGCGATTGGGTACATTTGATGGTAGCGATCTGGATTTCGTTTCGCTGATGATGCAATACGGACGTTATCTGCTGATATCATCATCGCAGCCTGGTGGTCAACCGGCAAACCTACAGGGCGTGTGGAATGATAAGAAGGACGCTCCTTGGGATTCGAAATACACCATCAATATTAATGCTGAAATGAACTACTGGCCTGCGCTGATTGGTAATCTGGCCGAAACACAGGAACCGCTGTTCTCTATGATACGCGATCTGAGTGTGACTGGAGCTAAAACTGCCCGTTCGATGTACGATTGTCCTGGTTGGGTGGCACATCATAATACCGACCTGTGGCGTATAGCTGGTCCTGTTGACGGAACTACATGGGGAATGTTCCCAACTGGTGGCGCATGGCTTTCCACACACCTGTGGCAGCACTATCTGTATACTGGAGATTTGCATTTTCTGAAGGAGTATTTCCCTATATTGAAGGGAGCTGCCGACTTCCTGTTGTCGTATCTTGTAGAATATCCAAAAAACGGTGAGGTAAAAAAGGCTGCCGGTTGGCTTGTTACTGCGCCTACGGTATCGCCTGAACATGGTCCTGTGGGTAAGAATACCACCGTTACTGCTGGTTCTACGATGGATAATCAGATAGTGTTTGATGTTCTAACGAGCACACTGAAAGCCCATCAGATATTGAGACTGGACAATATCGTATATACCACTATGCTGACCAATGCTATAGCCAAATTGCCACCGATGCAGATAGGCCGCTACGGTCAGTTGCAGGAGTGGCTGATAGATGGAGACGATCCAAAGGATGAGCATCGTCATATATCTCACCTTTACGGACTATATCCGTCGAATCAAATTTCGCCATACAGTCACCCAGAACTCTTTACTGCAGCTGCAAATACGCTGAACCAGCGTGGTGATATGGCTACGGGATGGAGCCTTGGATGGAAAATAAATTTCTGGGCTCGTATGTTGGACGGGAATCATGCTTTTCAGATTATTAAGAATATGATGAACGTTATACCTGCAACAACAGAGTGGGGGGCACGAGGCGGAACATATCCTAATCTGTTTGATGCTCATCCACCGTTCCAGATTGATGGAAACTTCGGTTGCTCGGCTGGCGTATGTGAGATGCTACTTCAGAGTCATGACGGAGCCGTACATCTGTTGCCTGCTTTGCCTGATGCTTGGTCTGAGGGCGAGGTGAAAGGGTTGCAGGCCAGGGGAGCATTTACTGTCGACATGAAGTGGTCTAAGGGAAAGTTGACCGAGGCTGTGATAGTGTCGAAGATAGGTGGAACTTTGCGCTTGCGTTCGTATGTACCTCTTAAGGGTATAGGACTAATGCCGGCTCAGGGCGAATGCGACAATGATCTGCTTAAGCCAGCTGTTATCCGTGAACCACTAAAGTCGGAGGAACTGATAGAATTTAATACTCTGCCCATCAGAAAGGTGTATGAGTATGATATGGTGACAAAGCCGGGCAAAATTTATAGAGTTCAGAGACATTAAACATTTGACATTAAACATTAAGGATTAAACATTAAGGATTAAACATTAAATATTAAATACTAATGAAGTATCAATTATTCCTAACAATTGCTTTCTGTGCAGGCTTGTCGGCTTCGGCACAGAAACTGCCTTATCAGAATCCAAACCTTTCTGCTAAGGAGAGAGCTGTAGACCTGTGTGGCCGACTGACGCTCGAAGAGAAGGCTATGCTTATGCTCGACGAGAGTCCTGCTATCCCCCGATTGGGTATCAAGAAATTCTTCTGGTGGAGTGAGGCTCTGCATGGAGCTGCCAATATGGGAAATGTAACCAATTTCCCAGAGCCTGTAGGCATGGCATCGTCGTTTAACCCTGACTTGCTTTACAAGGTGTTCGACATTGCAAGTACCGAGTTTCGTGCCCAGTACAACCATCGTATGTACGACCTGAATGGTGAGGATATGAAGATGCGCAGTCTATCGGTATGGACTCCTAATGTGAACATTTTCCGCGATCCACGTTGGGGACGTGGTCAGGAGACATACGGTGAGGATCCGTATCTTACAAGCGTTATGGGTGTTCAGGTGGTTAAAGGCTTGCAGGGTCCTGAGGACGCCAAGTATCGTAAACTCTGGGCTTGTGCCAAGCACTATGCCGTACATAGTGGTCCTGAGTACACACGGCACACAGCAAACCTTACAGATGTGTCGCCACGTGATTTCTGGGAGACATATATGCCAGCCTTCAAGACACTGGTACAGGATGCAAAGGTACGTGAGGTGATGTGTGCATATCAGCGTCTGGACGATGATCCATGCTGCGGTTCTACCCGTCTGCTCCAGCAGATATTGCGCGATGAGTGGAGATTTAAGTATCTGGTGGTGAGTGACTGCGGTGCAGTGAGCGATTTCTACGAGAACCACAAATCGTCATCAGATGCCGTGCATGGAACATCTAAAGCTGTGCTGGCTGGTACCGACGTGGAGTGCGGTTTTAACTATGCCTATAAGAGTCTGCCTGAGGCTGTGCGTAAAGGTTTGATATCTGAAGCAGAAGTTGATAAGCATGTGGTTCGTCTGCTCGAGGGGCGTTTCGATCTAGGTGAGATGGACGATCCTTCGCTTGTAGAGTGGTCAAAGATTCCATACTCAGCCATGTCTACTAAAGCATCAGCTAATGTGGCTCTTGATATGGCTCGTCAGACAATCGTTCTGTTGCAGAATAGGGGAGATGTGCTGCCTCTGAAGAAGAATGCCGAGAAGATAGCCATTATTGGTCCTAATGCTAATAACGAACCAATGATGTGGGGAAACTACAACGGAACACCTAATCATACGGTTACCATCCTGGATGGTGTAAAGGCCAAGCAGAAGAAACTGGTTTATATCCCAGGTTGCGATCTGACTAATGATAAGGTGATGGAGTGTCATCTGGCTACAGAATGTGTAACACCTGATGGCAAGAAAGGCTTGAAGGGAACATTCTGGAATAATACTGAGATGGCAGGAAAGCCCTTTACAACAGAGTACTATACCAAACCGGTAAATGTTACTACAGCAGGTATGCATGTATTTGCACCCAACCTGCCTATCGAGGATTTCTCGGCTAAGTACGAGACAACCTTTACTGCTAAGGAGGCTGGCGAGTATGTGGTTAATGTAGAAAGTACTGGTCATTTTGAACTCTATATCAATGGTGAGCAGAAATTCGTTAACCACATTTGGCGTGCAACACCAACGCGTACCGTGCTGAATGCGGAGAAGGGACAGAAGTTTAATATCGAAGTTCGTTTCCAGACCGTTAAGACCTGGGGTGCCTCAATGAAGATAGACGTTGCCCGCGAGTTGTCTATCGACTATCAGGAGACCATCGCAAAACTGAAGGGAATCAACAAGGTGATATTCTGCGGCGGTATTGCTCCAAGTCTGGAGGGTGAGGAGATGCCTGTAAACATCGAAGGTTTTAAGGGTGGCGACCGTACCAGCATCGAACTGCCGAAGGTACAGCGCGAGTTCCTGAAGGCTCTAAAGGCAGCTGGCAAGACTGTAATCTATGTGAACTGTTCAGGTTCGGCTATCGCTCTGAAGCCAGAGACAGAGACTTGTGACGCTATCGTACAGGCTTGGTATCCTGGGCAGGAGGGTGGAACTGCTGTTGCTGATGTACTCTTCGGCGACTATAATCCAGGTGGAAAGCTTTCGGTTACATTCTATAAGGATGACAATCAGTTGCCCGACTATGAGGACTACTCGATGAAGGGGCGTACATATCGCTACTTCAACGATCCTCTGTTTGCTTTCGGTTATGGTCTGAGCTATACCACATTCGAGGTTGGCGAGGCAAACCTGAAGGGCGAGAAAGGTAACTATGAGGTGACAGTGCCTGTAGCCAACAAGGGTAAGCGCAACGGAACAGAGACGGTGCAAATATATATCAAAGACCTTAGTGATAAGGAAGGCCCGCTGAAGTCACTCCGTGCTTTTAAGCGTGTGGAAGTAAAGGCAGGACAGACAGCTACGGCAACTCTGAAACTTACGCCTAAGAGTTTTGAGTTTTGGGATGCTGAAACAAACACAATGCGGACAAAGCCCGGAAGGTATGAGATACTATACGGAACCAGTTCGCAAGATAAAGATCTGAAGAAAATAGCCATCACCCTTTAGTGGTGGCTATTTTTATTCTGCGGAATAATAATGCAATGGCAATTGCTAACACACCAAGTAAGCATCCTACGATGGCTATTTGCCAGTAGTTGATTATTCTGGTGTTCTTCGTCTTTTCCCATATTTCACGAATCACCTCCTGACGGTCTCCGCTGTCGCGTAGGAAACTACAGCGCTCAATGGTGCTGAGTTTAGGGTACATGACGCTGTCGACACGTACAGCTGAGGCATCATGTCCGAAGAAATAGCTTAGATCGATTGGCTCTTTGATATTCTCGTCGGTTACAGCTTTCAGTATCTCTGGCGATGCAATAGCCGAACTATAGCCTGTCTCTTCCATACACAGAAGCGCGATGTCTGGTCTGCAAAGGAAGTTTATCCAGTAGCTGGCTGCTTTAGGATTCTTTGCGCAGGTGGGGATTACCCAGCAGTCAACCCAACAGTCGCTGCCCTCTTGTGGTACTACATACTGTAAGTCAACACTTTCGCCAGCTTCGTCCATTGCCCATCTGGCATCACCATTCCATGTCACACTGAGCCAGTTGCTGCCGTCGACCATCATGTGCTTGTCTTCGTCTACGCCAAAACTTTTCATCTGTGGGCGTGCCTTGGAGAGTAGGTCTTCTACTATGGCGATATTGCGGTTGGTCATATACTCAGCCAGCAGGTTTCGGTTGGTAGCCCCCGACTTGACATCAGCGTAATAGGCATAATTGATGAATACATTGTATACATCGCTGAAGGAGTCTTTCATTATCACCTTGTTGCGGAACTTTGAATCGAACAAGAAACTCCAACTGTATACCTCCTCTGGTTTTACGTATTTCTTGTTGATAAGTACGCCTGTGGTGCCCCATAGGTATCCTACGGTATAGTCCTTAGCCGATAATCCCTGGTTCTCACCGATGTGCTGTAGTAGTCCGTCAATAAAAGGCGATGTGTGTTTCATCCAGTTAGGTATGCCCTTTTCTACAAAACTGGTGTCGATGGGACTTAGGGTGCCATGCTTCATCATTCGTTCTGCCAGATACTCCGGCGGACAGAAAATGTCGAAATCTGCCTGACCGTTTAGGATCCGAGCAAACATTTCTTCAGGGTAGTCGTAAGTCTCATATTCTACCTTAATGGTGCAGCCTGTAACTTCCTTATACCATTTTTCGAACTTTTCTATGACGCCAACTCCAATGTACTCGTCCCAGTTGTAGACTTTTAGGATTTGTTGACGGTCATTCTGTGCCTGAATGCCAAGCATGCAGAGTGTAGAGACAAAGATGGCTAATAGACGTTTCATGTGTCCCTCCTTTTTTAGGGATTATCTTTCTTCGTGTTCCTTCATGTAGTCGCGTGGTGACATGCCATAGAATTTTTTGAATACAGTAGAGAATGATGCAGAATTGGCGAAACCGCAAGCATACATAACCTCAGTTACGTTCATGCCTTGGTTAGCCAGCAACTGTGCTGCTTTCTTCAGGCGTATGTTACGGATAAAGTCGTGAGGAGTCTGGCCTGTAAGATCCTTCATCTTGCGGTGCAGGTGTACACGGCTTATTCCTACAGTATCTGCAATCATATCGACACTCAGGTCGGAGTTATTCAGATTCTTGTTGATGCAATCCATAATGCGCTCCAACAGTTTCTCGTCGGGCGATTTCAGATGGATTTCATCAACCTGTTCTTCAAGGTTGTCGTTACGCTCGTACTTCAGTCGCAGCAGTCGATGCTTGTTGATAAGGTTGATGATGGTGCGGCGCAGTATATCCATGTTGAATGGCTTTACGATATACGCATCGGCACCAGTCTCCAGACCTTCGAGCTTGTCTTCGTCACGGCTCTTGGCAGTAAGCAGGACCACAGGAATAGAGTTTGTGTTCGGATTGGTCTTGAGTCGTGTGCACAGAGTGTTTCCGTCCATCTCGGGCATCATGATATCACTCACTACAAGGTCGGGCAGGGTTCTGATTATCTCTCCAAGAGCCTCTCTGCCATTAGTACATGCATGTACTTCATATTCCTCCGAGAGTTCTTTCTCAAGATAATTACGTATCTCTTCATCGTCTTCGGCGATAACCAGAGTCATTCTGCGGTTCTGCGACATCATGTCGGCCATTGGTGTGATTTCTTCCTCTGGTTCTGGTTCGTCGAGCATCAGTTCTGGAGTGATGGTATCAGTATTATCGTCGTCTGGAAGAATCTCGTCGGGGCTTAGGTGACTGTTACCCATCGGGATGTTAATCACGAACTCGCAGCCCTTTTCAAGGTTGTGTACTGTGATAGTTCCATGATGGAGTTCAACCAGCGAGCGGGTAAGATCCAGACCTATACCTGTTCCTACATAACGATCGTTTATAGATGTTGGAGTCTGATAGAAACGGTCGAAAATCTTGTTGATCTTATCCTCGGGTATACCTTCGCCATTATCATAGATGGCGATAGTGGCCGACTCGGCGTTGTGGGTAAGACGGATTCCTATCTCGCCGCCAGTAGGAGTGTACTTGAATGCATTAGACAGCACGTTCATAAACACCTTGTCGAAATTCTGACGGTCTATCCATACAGGAATATCTTCGCTGTCGTGGTCGAACAGGAAGTTAATCTGTTTGGCTTTGGCCTGATTGTCGAACAGATTATAGATGTCCTTCACAAATCCCACAAGATTTGTCTCGCGCATTCTCATCTGCATTTGCCCCTTGTCAATCTTACGCAGATCCATCATCTGGTTAATCAGACTGAGTATTCGTTCTGCATTGCGTCTGATGGTCTCATAAACACCCCTTCTGTTCGGATCGTTGTCGTTCTTGATAAGCGATAGCAAAGGAGTGATGATAAGAGTCATAGGTGTGCGAATCTCGTGGCTCATGTTCATAAAGAAGCGCAGTTTAGCCTCGCCCATCTCTTCGGCATGGATATGGGCCTGAATACGCAGTCTGTCTTGTTCCTTATGACGACGATAAGTAAGGTATTGCCAAATGAACATTCCAATTACTACTGCATAGAAGAAATATGCCCATGCGGAGCGATACCAAGGACTGTGGATTACAACAGTAAACTCCCTTATTGGTGTCTCAACATTGTTGCGTTCGGCCTTAACCCTGAATCTATAGGTGCCTTGAGGCAGGTGGGATAGGGTAAGGATGTTTATGCCAGGTTGGAGCCTGTTGTATGGTTCGCCGTTGATGCTATATAAATAAGAAATGTGTTCAGGGTTCTCATAGGTAAGTGTCGAGAACTGTATAGAGAATGTGTTGTCGTTATAACTAAGTTCGAAGCGGTTGCTGGCGATGATAGCCGTATCTGTTACCAAATAGCTGCCGGAACGTGTAGCTCTGTTAACCTGTTGTCCATTGATGGCGAATGACGTCAACTTAACTTCCGCCTCCCACTTGCTTTGGGAGATGTTGTGTGAGTCGAACCATGTTATACCCGCAGTTCCACCCATAACCATCATACCGGCAGAAGTGATGAATGAAGCTCCATCGCTGAATTCGTTACTCTGCAGACCATCGTCGGAGAAAAAGTTCTGCCAGAGACCGGACTTGGGGGTGAAACAGCTCAATCCGTGGTCTGTTCCTATCCAGAGTCGACCTTGTGGATCTCTCTCGATGGTTGAGATACCATTGTCGGCTAGCCCGTTTTCGCGGGTGTACTGTTTGGATTCATGCGAAATCAGGTCGTAGCAGAATAGTCCCTCGTTGGTGCCATACCATATTTTTCCGTCATATTCGCGGGTGATTCTTACAGGAGTGCTGTAGTTCAGACAGTTAATGCCAAAAGTCTTTGTCCAACTGTTCTCCGAAATGTCAAGGCAGCATAGGCCCATGGTGGTAGAGGCATAGACACGTTTGCCGTCGGGGGAAAGGTTAATCTGAGAGATGTAGTCGTTGGTGATACTGTTTATCTTTCTATCTTTCTCGCTTCCTGGTTTTTGCTTGTATTGTGCAATAATATGTCCGTCGGAGGCATCCATGTGGATAACGCCGTGTTTCATTGTGGCTAGCCACAAACTTCCATCGCTGGCTATGGCTATGTCCATTATGATAAGGTGTGGGTCCTGTGGGAATGGAATCCGGTGGTATTGGAAGCTGACAGGGTCAATCCATCCAATACCTTCACGATACGAACCCACCCAGATGCGGCCTTTTGTATCTTCGGCAAGTGCCATCACTACTGAAGGGAACTGGTCGGTCAGATGTTTAACTGCCTTAGAATGGTAATCGTAGCAGTAGAGTCCATCTTTGTCTGTTCCTACCCATATTCGCATTTTACTGTCGAGAACAACGCTAACAACGCATGCGGTACCAAGGATATTGCGTGCGCCAAGCTTATGACCCATGTAGTTGAAACCTTTAAATGTGATAGGCTGCATGAAGATTCCCTTCTGAAGCAGTCCCAACCACAGGTTTCCGCTTTTATCCTCCGTAATAGAGTAAACTTTACTGTTAGACAGGTCAACCTCGAGCGAGAAGAATGGATTATTTATGAGTTCCTTAGATCTGGAATCATAAAGGGCTACGCCTCTTCCGTCGTAACCAATTACAATCATGCCGTCATGATCACAGAACAATGCTGATACGGAGTTGTTGCCAGTTTCGTCTATATGAACGAATGTGTCGTTCTGCATTCGAAAAACACCGCCATTTGTCGTTCCTGCATAGACTATGCCATCGGTTCCTTCGCACAGACAAGTGAAAAGTAGGTTAGGATTATCCTTCAGGTATCGCTTTACAGTCTTTCCATCGTATGAGATGATACCCATATTATCAGTTACAATCCAAAGAACGCCCATTCTGTCTTCAATCATACTGTTTATGGTATGAATGGAGCCCAATGGGCCTTTTTCCTGGCAGGCAGTCTTCTGGTCCTTGAATTTCATAAGACCCAAGCCAGACGTTCCAACCAGCACGTCACCGTTGGCGCGCTCCAGGAAACAGTTAGGATAACTATGTCCTGGATTACCGTCTTTGTCGAGCATGGTTACATTATGGAACTTATTACCGTCCCATGTCTGCAATGCTCCGTACATACCAAAGTAGAATATACCCTTCTTGTCCTGCATCATGTTGTTGACATAATTGCTGGCAAGTGAACGGTCGTGCTCGTTTTCTTTCTTAAATACACGGAACTGATAACCATCGTAACGGTTGATGCCGTTACGGGTGGTTGCCCAAAGAAATCCTTCGTTATCAAGATATACTTGAGTAACAAAACTGCTCGACAATAATTGATTGTCAGTACTAAAGAACTTTCCCCTTTGGGCGAAAGCACTCGTCGAGATGAATATTGAAGCTAGTGTCAGTATAAACTTTGCTCGCATTGTTTCGTTAATTATATGGTCGCGTTAGTTGCTTATTTGTTGCAAAGATAGTGTATTTTTTGTGATGCAACAAAGAAAAGTTGCAAAAATTAAACTTTTTGATACATTTGATATGGTTTTAGTCCTAAAAAAGGCCTATCTTTGCCGAAAATTATCGAATTTGTAACATTTAGGATTATGATTCAAAGACATTTTTTGTGCAAGACTTTTGCTACTTTGATGTTCGTGTTGGGTGCTGTCGACCTGATGGCTGCCGACCAGTTTGTTTTATTTCAACCGTCACAAGATGCGTTGCAGTTGAAAAACCTGACTATTGGATGGGGCGATAATGAGCACAGTTGTGTTCAGGTGGCTGCCGATAATCTTCTTTCGGATTTTGAGAAGGTGACAGGTAAGAAGGCTACAAAGTCGACCAGCGAAGTTGAGGTTCTGATTGGAACGGTGGGCGTAAACCCTCAAATCGACCAATGGGTTAAGCAAGGTGTGCTTCGCGATCTTAAGGGTAAGACCGAGAAGTATGTTATCAAGACTATTGGTAATCAGTTGGTAATTGCCGGTAGTGATAAGCGCGGAACAGTTTATGGTATTTATGAATTGTCCAAGCAGATAGGTGTGTCACCTTGGTACTATTGGGCTGACGTTCCGGTAGACAAACATACCTATTTATATATAAAGAATGGCGAATATACCGATGGCGAACCAGCTGTACGTTATCGTGGACTGTTCCTGAACGATGAAGCGCCCTGTCTTACTTCGTGGGTGAAGAATACTTTCGATACCGATTATGGTGGTCATCAGTTCTATGAGAAAGTGTTTGAGTTGATACTTCGTCTTAAGGGAAACTATCTGTGGCCTGCTATGTGGGGATGGGCATTCTATGCTGATGACCCAGAAAATCTGAAGACGGCTGATAAGATGGGAATAATGATGGGAACGTCGCACCACGAACCGATGGCACGTAACCATCAGGAGTATGCCCGTCATCGTAAGGACTGGGGAGCTTGGAACTATTCTACCAATAAAACAAACCTGGATCGTTTCTTCCGTGAGGGTATCGAACGTATGAAGAATACCGATGATATTGTAACTATCGGTATGCGTGGAGATGGTGATGAGGCAATGGGTAACAGTACTGACACTCGATTGCTTGAGAATATTATTAATAACCAACGCAAGATAATCAAGGATGTTACCAAGCGTCCTGCCAAGGAGACACCACAGATTTGGGCTCTCTATAAAGAAGTGCAGGATTACTATGATGCCGGGTTGCGTGTGCCTGATGATGTTACAATCTTGCTTTGCGACGACAACTGGGGTAATGTGCGTAGAATCCCAACTGCAGAAGAGAGAAAACGTAAAGGTGGATGGGGGCTTTACTATCACGTAGACTATGTGGGTGCTCCTAGAAACACAAAGTGGATAAATGTAACACCAATCCAGAATATGTGGGAACAACTTCAGTTGGCTTATAATGGCGGTATCCAGAAGTTGTGGATTCTGAATGTAGGTGACCTTAAGCCTATGGAATATCCTATCCAGTTGTTTATGGATATGGCGTGGAATCCTTCTAAGTATAAGGTAGAGAATATGCTTGACCACACACGAGAGTTCTGTGCAGAAAGTTTCGGTGAGGCTAATGCTGATGAGGCTGCTTCTATCCTTAACCTGGTGTGCAAGTATAACGGTCGTATCACATCAGAGATGCTTGATGCTTCGGTATATACCTGCGATGAGTTTGAAAGTGTGGTAAATGAGTATCGTGCTCTTGAGACCAGAGCACTGCGTTTGTATCTCGAGCTCAATCCTGAGTGTCAGGATGCTTATCGCCAGATAGTTCTCTTCCCAGTCCAGGCCATGGGTAATATCTATGAAATGTATTATGCTCAGGCTATGAACCTGCGACTTGCAAAGGATGGCGATCCTGATGCCAATTTATGGGCTGACCGTTGTCGCGAGGCGTTTAAGCGCGATTCACTGCTTTGTCTGCATTATAACAAAGTAATGGCAGGTGGAAAATGGGATGGTATGATGATTCAGAAACATATCAGTTACAGAACTTGGAATGATAACTATCGTGCAGATGTATGTCCGCGACTTGTTGCAGTTGCCGAGCCAAAGAATGGACCGGTATTTACGGCGAGCAATGGTTATATAAGCATGGAGGCTGAACATACATATAGTCGTGAGGATGCTATTGGCGCTAAATGGACGGTCGTACCATATATGGGACGTACGCTGAGTGGTATTGCCTTGATGCCATATACATCATCTACTGAAAATGCTAAGTTAACATACTGTTTTAAGGCAGAAAATGTGAAGACTGTAAAAGTACATGTGGTGACCAAGTCGACACTTGACTTCTTGGATAAAGGTGGTCTGGTTTACGACGTTGCTATTGACGGACAATCACCGGTAAGTGTTAACTTCAATAAGGATTTGAACGAGAAACCTGAAAATATCTACTCGGTTTATTATCCGACAATAGCCAGCAGGGTGGTAGAGAAGGTGATTGAAGTTCCGGTTGACGCTTCTAAGGGCATTCATAGTCTGACTATTCATCCTCAGGATCCTGGTATCGTGTTCGAGAAGATTGTTGTGGATTTGGGTGGATATCAGAAGCAATTCCTCTTTGGTAAAGAGTCTCCCAAAACTTATTTGCAGTAGTGTAACATGCTGTAAAGTAAATGATACATATTGATAATCCTATTTCGTTTATTTGTTGTACCTTTGCAGCGTTAAACTAATAAACGATAATAGGATGATCAAGAAATCTACCGCTATAGCAGCAGTGATGCTGCTGGCAACAGGTGCGAAGGCGCAGAATCCCTTCGTACAGACATGGTGTACTAGCGACCCAGCCCCGATGGTACACAACGGGACTATGTATGTGTACACCGGTCATGATGAGGATGGTGCCGACTTTTTCTGGATGCAGGAGTGGCGTGTATACTCTACTCAGGATATGGTAAACTGGCAGGATCATGGTTCACCATTGGCTCTGGAGAGTTTCTCTTGGGCTGACGACCGTGCATGGGCCTCGCAGACCGTCGAGCGTGATGGTAAGTTCTACTGGTATATCTGTGCCCACTCAAAGATATCGGGTGGTATGGCTATAGGTGTGGCTGTAGGTGACAGCCCTACAGGACCTTTCCGTGATGCCCTAGGAAAACCTCTGTTTGAAAACGGAAGTTGGGATCATATCGATCCTACCGTGTTTATCGACGATGACGATCAGGCTTGGTTGATGTGGGGTAATCCTCAGGTGTACTATCTTAAACTTAACCGCGACATGATTTCGTATGAGGGCGAGTTGGGTAAGTTGCCAATGACGGAGGAGGCCTTTGGCGGACCAATGATGAAGGAACGTGAGAAGGGCAAGACATATAAAGATAGTTACGTAGAAGGTCCTTGGCTCACCAAGCGTAACGGTACTTACCAGTTGCTGTATGCAGCAGGCGGTGTGCCAGAGCATATTTCGTATAGTACAGCTTCGTCTATACTAGGTCCATGGAAGTATGCTGGCGAGATTATGCCATTAAGCAATACCAATTCGTTTACAAACCACTGTGGTGTAGCCGACTTCAAGGGACACAGCTATTTCTTCTACCATACTGGTAAGTTGCCTAAGGGTGGCGGTTTTGGTCGTAGTGTGGCTGTAGAGGAGTTTAAGTATAATGCTGACGGAAGTTTTCCAATCATTCTGCCTACCGACGAGGGCGTAAAACCTGTGGCAGAGTTTCATCCTTACCGTAAGGTAGAGGCTGAGACAATGGCTTTCTCTAAAGGTGTTAAGACCGAACAGAACGACGAGGTTGGTGTATATGTCAGTGATATCCACAACGGCGACTATATCAAACTGCAGAATGTTTGCTTCTGTAATAAATTGCCCCGCACGTTTACTGCGCGTGTAGCTAGTGGACTGCGTGGCGGTCAGATAGAGGTCCGTATCGATAGTATTAAAGGTAAATTGGCTTGCATGCTTGAAGTACCAGGCACAGGCGGTTGGGAGAAATGGCAGACTCTGACAGCCGATTTTACAGAACAGGTGAAGGGACGTCATGATCTCTATCTGGTATTTAAAGGTCGTAAGGGCCCGAAATTGTTTAACTTTGATTGGTGGGAGATGCGCGGACTGGAGCAGGTGAACATGCCATTGTTCCAGACTAAGTATACAGCCGACCCGTCACCACTTGTAGTTGGTGATACCCTGTTCCTCTACACATCACATGATGCTTCTCCCGAGGATATCCCCGATGAGAACGAGAAGAGTTCTGCAGGCTTCTTTATGTACGACTGGTTGTTATGGAGTACCACCGACATGGTGAACTGGACTGAGCACGGAGCCGTAGCTTCGCTTAAGGATTTTCCTTGGCGCAGTCGTGAGAATGGTGCTTGGGCTATCCAGACTGTAGAGCGTAATGGAAAGTACTATCTCTATGCTCCATTGCACGGACATGGTATCGGTGTTCTTGAGTCCAATTCGCCTTATGGACCCTTCAAGGATCCGCTAGGCAAACCACTGGTATGGGATCAGAGTAACTGGTTTGACATCGATCCATCAGTATATACCGATGATGATGGTCAGGCATACATGTACTGGGGTAATCCTCATACCTTCTGGGCAAAGTTGGGAAATGATATGACATCGCTGACAAGCGAGGTGAACAAGTTGCCTCATATTCCTAACTATCAGGAGGGACCTTGGTTCTATAAACGCAACGGTCACTACTATCTGGGTTTTGCTTCAACTTGCTGTCCGGAGGCACTGGGATATGCTATGAGCGATAGTCCTACCGGACCTTGGGAGTGGAGGGGTTATATTATGAAACCAACCCAGCGCGACCGTGGTAATCATCCTGGTATCGTTGACTATAAGGGACATTCGTATGTGTTTGGTCAGAACTACGATCTGATGCATTTGGAGACCTTTGTTCACCATGAGCGTCGTAGTGTCTCGGCTACCGAGATAACCTATAATGCCGACGGAACTATTCAGGAAGTGCCTTACTGGTTGGATCAGGAGCCTATGAAGCAGTTGCACTGGCTGAATCCCTATAGGAGAGTTGAGGCTGAAACTATGGCGTGGGGCTATGGACTGAAGAGTGCCAAGATGGGTATAGAGAATACCGGTGTGGTGGCTGATATGCCAACATCTACAGGTAAGAAGAATATGTATATCTACGACATCGACAATGGTGAGTATATCAAACTGCGTGGTGTCGACTTTGGTAAGGGTGCTAAGCAGTTTAGTATTGTAGCCGCTTCTACCGGAAGCGTGACAGTGAACCTGCGTTTGGACAGCAACAAAGGACCTGTAGTAGGTACGGTTACTATCGGCAAGACCGGCAATGTAGAGAAGTATCGTGTGTTCAGTGGCAAAGTAAAGAATGTTGCTGGTGTTCACGATTTGTATATTTGCTTTGACAAGACCAGTGGTGATGTCCGTCTGGATTACTGGCAGTTTAAATAATTAACCAATAATAATTTTAAAAATTTAGTAAATTGAAACGAAAAAGTATCTTAGCTCTCGCGGCATCAGTGATGCTAATGAGCTCAATGACAGTGAGTATGACAAGTTGTGCGGAGAATGACGTCCCAGTAATTAATCCCGAAGAGCAAGTTGATCCCAAGGAGCAGTTCCATATCTATCTCTGTTTCGGACAGTCGAATATGGAAGGAAATGCTACTCCCGAGGCTATGGATAAGAGAGATGTAGATCCTCGTTTCCAGACATTGGCTTGCGTTAACTTCAACAACCCTCAGCGTACTATGGGTGAGTGGTATACTGCTACCCCTCCAATCGTAAGAGAAGGTACAGGACTTGGTATGGCTGACTATTTCGGACGTACAATGGTTAAGTATCTGCCTGAGGATATTAAGGTTGGTGTAGTTGATGTGGCTATCGGCGGTACCAAGATTGAGGGCTTTATGCAGGAAGAGGTTGGTAATTACATTGCCTCTATGAATCCATCAACTGAGGGGTGGCTTATTAACTATTTCAGCTATTATGACAATGATCCTTATAAGCGTCTTGTTGATATGGCAAAGATTGCACAGGAGTCTGGTGTAATCAAGGGTATCTTGCTGCATCAGGGAGAAAGTAACAATATGCAGCAGGATTGGCCAAACAAGGTGAAACAGATTTATGACCGCTTGTTGGAAGACCTCAACCTGAATGCAGAGGAGACTCCATTTTTTGTAGGCGAGATGGTAAGTCAGCGTGAAGGTGGCGCATGCTCTGGACACAATGCTGTAATAGCTAGAATGCCATCAGTAATCCCTAACTCGCATGTTATCTCATCTGCCGATTGCCCGCAGAAGGGTGATGGCTTGCACTTCACCGCTCAGGGTTATCGCATCATGGGTCAGCGCTACGCTAAGGCTGCTCTGGAGTTGATGGGTATCGAAGCTGAGATAGAAGAGCCTGCAGCACCAGCTACTGAGTTTGAGCTTGATAGTAAGTTTACTAGTCTGAGTAGCATTGGTAGCACACCATTTGTCATCTATAACGAGACAACCAAGATGGCTTTCTTTGGACCAGACAACCAAAATCTGGGTTATGATGTGCTTTCATCAGCATTGCAGAAGTCGAATGCTAATATCGGTTTTAAACTTGAGGCAAGTGGTAACTATTATCTGTTGCGTGCCATCACTCCTAATGATGATGAGTATAGTATTTGGGGAAGTCCTGGTTACTTGAACTCGCAGCCTGTTGACGGATGGTGTAGCTTTATCCTTGGACTGAACAATCAGTTCGGACAGGATATAGAAAACGGAGCATTGTGGGATATCAAGTATGTGGATGGCATGGGCTTTACACTGAAGAATGTAGGTACAGGCAAGTATCTGCAAGATGCTTTGCCAGCCAAGTATGATGAGCCTACATACTTTAGCTTCTACAGTTATAAAGAAGCAGAGAATAAATGAATAGAAGAATAATTTCAATCGTACTGTTTGGTGCAGTGGCTTTATCGGCCACTGCACAGCAGTCGTTTGATGTGAGTTATGTGGCAAAGAACGCCGTTAGGGTGAGACTTGCCGATAAGAAAACGAAGACCGATCTGCCTGATTGGATATATGTGAAGCATGACAAGTTGAAGAATGCAGACGTGAAAGCTGTGGTCAGGGGTAACACATTGATAATTAAGGATAAGAAAGGTAATGTTGTTTTCAGTGCTATCAACCATCAACTAAAGAATGGTGAGGCTACACTTACCTTCGATTCTCCCAAAGATGAATGCCTCTTTGGATTAGGACAGTTTCAGGATGGCTATAGTAATGTGCGTGGTTTGTCA
The DNA here is from genome assembly GCA_900322175.1 of uncultured Prevotella sp. GTDB lineage: Bacteria > Bacteroidota > Bacteroidia > Bacteroidales > Bacteroidaceae > Prevotella. The sequence goes on along the minus strand of ONYZ01000001.1, from coordinate 84,953 downwards.
CGCCGACTAACACAGGTAAATACTCAGATAAGTATTCCTATGCTCATTTCGAGTAAGGGATATGGCGTGCTGTGGAATAACTACGGTCTGACCGAGTTTAATCCTTGTGATAAGAGCGTAAGACTGGTTAAACAAGAGGGAGCAGGTAAGCGCGAGGTTGTTGATGTGACCTCTACTGAAGGCGGTAAGCGCGAAGTACGCGAACGCCATATCTTTGAAGCAAAGATAGATATTAAGGAAGCAGGTGATTATGCCCTGTTGCTTGATGTGGGACAGAAGATGGCTCGCAGACATAACCTGACGATTGACGGAACTCCCGTAATCGAGATGCAGAATCTCTGGTTGCCTCCTACGGCATCAAAGATTGTGCATTTGGAAAAAGGTATTCACCAGTTATCGGCCGAACTTACCAAAGACGATCAACCTATACTATATTATAATAAGGTGAAGGATGCAACAACATTCCGTTCACCTGTGGCCGAAGCTGTGGACTATACTGTGTTTGTAGGAAGCCCCGATGAGATTATTGCAACCTATCGTCTGCTTACAGGCGAATGTCCTGAGATGCCGGAATGGGCATTGGGATATATCCATTGTCGTGAGCGATTCCACTCTTCTGACGAGATACTGCAGACAGCTAACCGTTTCCGTAGTGAAAAGCTACCCGTAAGTGTGATGGTGCAGGACTGGCAGTACTGGGGAAAATACGGATGGAACTCAATGCGATTTGATGAGGATTTCTATCCCGACCCTAAAGCGCTTACAGACAGCCTGCATAAGATGGACATGAAGCTGATGGTGAGTGTGTGGTCGAAGATTGACAAAAACTCAGAGGTGGGCAAGCAGATGGTTGCTGCCGGTAATTATATTCCTGGTACCGACTGGATAGACTTCTTTAATCCAGATGCTGCTGCCGACTATTGGAAGAATTTCAAAGAACGCCTATTGCCTCTAGGTATCGATGCCTGGTGGCAGGATGCAACCGAACCCGAGAATGATGATTTAATGGGACGCATGGTAAATAAAGGCAAATGGACAGGCGAACGTGTACGTAATGTATATCCACTGCTGGTAAATAAGACTGTATACGAAGGATTAAAAGAAGCAGGAAAGGAACCAATGATACTTACCCGTTGCGGTTTTGCTGGCATCCAGCGTTACGGGTCGGCTATGTGGAGTGGCGATGTGGGTAACGATTGGGAGACCTTCCGCCGACAGATAACTGCCGGCCTGGGCATGCAAGCTGCTGGTATACCATGGTGGACTTATGATGCAGGTGGTTTCTTCCGTCCGCAGAATCAGTATACCGACAGTACATATATCGAGCGTATGTTGCGATGGATAGAAACAGCCGTCTATCTGCCGCTGATGCGAGTTCATGGTTATATGAGTAATACCGAGCCTTGGAATTATGGCAAAGAGGCGCAGGATATTATTGCCCAATGCTTGCAGGAGCGTTATCGCCTGATGCCATATATCAAGCGATGTGCAAAAGCCGTTTCAGAAGAAGGCGGTACGCTGATGCGTCCGTTGGTTTTCGACTTTGCCAGCGATGCTGAGGCTCTGAAACAGAAATATGAATATATGTTTGGTCCGTCACTCCTTATCAGTCCTGTTACTGAACCTGGAGTTACCACTTGGAAAACCTATCTGCCCAAGAATGCAGAGGGATGGACTGACTATCGTACAGGCAAACACTACGACGGAGGACAATATGTTACAACGTCTGTGACCAAAGCCTATATACCTGTATTTATTCGTGGTAAACAATTCTCTAACTAACATCATAAACTTTAAATGTATGAAAACCAAATCAATTATTATGTTACTCATGGCCTGTTGTATGCAGGCAAAGGCCGGAACCATCACGAATGATGATGGAACGGTTACATTCCAGTACAAAAATGACCAGGCCAAAGAGGTGCTGGTAGATGTACAGTTTGCTGGGCGCAAACCAATGCTGAAGGATGCAAAGACAGGAATTTGGACCGTAACTCTCGGTCCGGCAGCCCCCGACATGTATCCTTATTGTTTCGTGGTTGACGGGGTTAGCATTATGGATCCAGACAATCCTCAGTACTTCCCCAACGAGGGATTCAAGAACAGTCTGCTTGAGATAAAATCAAAAGACGGACTGCCCCACGACATTAAGGACGTACCTCACGGCACTATTGAGTATGTACACTATTACTCAAAGAGTCTGGGTGGCACAAACAATGCCATCGTGTATCTTCCGCCAAACTACATGATGAACTTTGACAAGAAGTATCCTGTGTTTTATCTTATCAGTGGAACAACTGATACAGAGGAGGTTTATTACAAGGTGGGCCGCGTAAACTATATTCTCGACAACCTGTTGGCCCAGAAGGCTGCCAAGGAGATGATTATCGTACTGCCTTATGGCAATCCTACTAAATTGCTTGCTGCTCCTGATGCCAATGGAGCCCCCCAGACTCGATTCGGTGGCGATGTGTTCAGTAAAGATCTGATTAACGACCTGATGCCGTATATCGAGAAAAACTATCGCACCATAAACAACAAGGACCATCGTGCTATCGGAGGCTTCTCGCGTGGCGGTAATCAGGCTTTGTTCAACGGATTGAGCAATCTCGACAAGTTCTCATATCTGTGCAGCTACAGTTCGTTTACATCTACTGATATTCCAGATGTTTACGATAATGCTGACGATACCAACAAGAAGATTCGTCTGTTCTGGTTGGGCGTGGGTACCGACGACTTCCTTTATGGAAATGCTCGCGACTATATGGAGTTCCTTGATACTAAAGGTATACGTAGCGTCAAGGAGTTTACCAACGATAAGTTCGGTCATACATGGATGAACGCCAAATATTTCCTGACTAAGACCCTACCATTGTTATTCAACAAAAAGGCAGCAGAAGATGCTATGAAGAATGGTGAACCAGCTCCTGCCAAGACTGGTAAGGAACAGCAGTTCACTCCAGGTGTGATGGCACGTCTCTTCCCTCGTCCTATCATCTCGCCAGAGTATACTGAGGATGGTATCATCTTCCGTTTCAAGGCTCCTGATGCCAAGAAGGTTGAGTTGGAATGCGAGATGCTGCCTGAGAATGTTGCGATGGAGCGCGACAGCGATGGCGTGTGGAGTGTAAAGATGAGCGAATACCTTTTTGAGACCTTCAAGTACTGTTTTGTTGTAGACAGCATGCCGGTTGCCGACCCAAGCAATATGTACATCTCGCCCGATGCAGGCTTTAAGTACAGCATTGCTGATAATCCAAAGTCGCCATTCAACTTTGCTTCGCAGGGTGATATCAGCCATGGGCGTGTAAGCTACGATCTTACACGTAATACCGCATTCTATACATCTGGTAATATGCGTATGGGAGTTATGCCTGCCTTTATACAATTGATACCTGCAGAGGGTGAAAACGTAGAGAGTTGGTTTAAGGTTGGTGGTGCCGATGGTATTGCCGATCGTATGATTGCCGACGGTAAAACAAAGCCTTGTATGATAACTGTTAGCGCTGCCGACTTCAGTCAACAGCAGGGTGGTATGCAGATGCCTGGTTTCAAGATGAATAAGCTTGATGCCAACGACTATCCTACATGGAGTCAGCGTCGTAGAGCACTTGTAAAACTTCTGCTTGATATCAAGAAGCAGCCCGATCCAGAGTTCCCAGCTATGGGCGGTGGCTTTGGTGGCGGCTTCGGAGGTGCTCCTCAGATGTAAAACTAAAAGATACTGACTTATGAAACTTATATCAACTATGTTTTTGTGTTGTGCTACCCTCTGTGCTAATGCGCAGAAGGGTAGCCAACTACCTTTGTTCTACCAAGTAGAGAATACAGGAGCTGCATTTGCAAAGCCTGATATGCCCGAGGCAAGCAAACTGCCTGTTATTAAGGATTTACCCGATCCGCTTAAGGGAGTTAAGAATTTCAAGGGGTGGGCTCGTAAACGTAGCGAAATTGCTCATCTGATACAGCATTACGGCATTGGTGAGAAACCTGCCGTGAAGAAAGAGAATATTAAGGCCCGAATGAATGGTGACACTCTGATTGTTGATGTCACCGTGAATGGTGAAACACTCACTCTGACTTCAGAAATCAAATACCCAAAGACTGGTAAGGCCCCTTATGCGCTGATGATCGGCTCTAGTATGATTGCTCTGCCACGACAGTTGTTCGAGGATCGTCCTATCGCCACAATGAATTTCCACGAAAAGCAGGTAAACGACTACGGACAGTGGGGTAAGCACCATGAGCGTGGCGAGCATAACTTTGACCGTTTGTATCCTAATCTTAAGGATAATGGCGCCTATAGTGAGTGGGCATGGGGCTTCAGTCGTCTGATTGATGGACTTGAACTGTTAGGTCCTGAAGTTACCAAGATTGATACCAAGCGTATCGGTGTTACTGGCTGTTCGTATGCCGGCAAGATGGCCCTCTACTGCGGTGCTTTCGATGAGCGTGTGGCTTTGACCATTGCACAGGAACCTGGCGGCGGCGGTGCTGCCGCATGGCGTATCTCGCATCTGCAGGACGAGGTGGAGAATCTGGATAAGACCGACTATCACTGGTTCTTGGAGAGCCAGCGTGAGAGCTTCCATGGCGACAGCGTTTATCAGTTGCCTTACGATCAGCACGAACTCTGTGCGCTGGTTTGTCCACGTGCATTGTTGCTGTTGGGTAATCCTGACTATAAGTGGTTGGCCGACGATGCGATGCTTGTTTCGGCTGAGGCTGCAAAGAAAGTCTGGGAGCGCTTTGGTATTGCCGACCGTATGGGTTGGAGTATCGTAGGCGGTCATGGACATTGCCAGTTGCCCGAGTGCCAATGGCCCGAAGTACTGGCCTTTATTGATAAGTTCCTATTGGGTAAAGATACTAACACCAACGATATCCGAGTATATTCTAAAACATTAATAAAATGAAGAAGACATTATTATCAGTATGTATGATGTGCCTCTCGGCTGTAGCTATGGCCCAGCCGGCTGGTGGTTTTGGTGGATTCCAGGTGCCTCAGGTAAAACTCGAGACATCTCAGGAGTGGAAAGATATAAACTATGCAGGCGATGATAAGGCTTATCACACCTGCGATATCTATCTGCCCAAGCAGAAGAAAAAGTCTTATCCTGTAGTAATCCACATCTATGGAAGTGCGTGGTTCAGCAACAGCAGCAAGGGTATGGCCGATCTTGGTACTATTGTAAAGAGTCTGCTCGATGCAGGTTTCGCTGTGGTTTGTCCTAATCATCGTTCTAGTATGGATGCTAAGTGGCCTGCACAGATTCACGATATCCGTGCCGTGATCCGTTTTGTGCGTGGTGAGGCTAAGAAGTACAAGTTCGATCCTTCATTCGTTGCTACCAGCGGCTTCTCTTCGGGAGGTCATCTGGCTTCAACTGCTGCTACCACCAGTGGCACCAAGCAGACAAAGGTGGGTACAGTTGATATCGACCTTGAGGGAAATGTAGGAAACTATCTCAAAGAAAGCAGTGCAGTCAATGCCGCCTGCGACTGGTCTGGTCCTATCGATCTTACAGCAATGGATTGCGGTGAGTCGATGAAGATGGGCGAGAATAGTCCTGAGGACGTGTTGCTTAATTCTAAGTTGGCTAAGGAGCCAGATAAGTATCTCAGTCTGAGTGCTAATACTTATGTCGACAAGAACGATCCTCCTATTATCATCTTCCATGGTGAGAAGGATAATGTTGTTCCTTGCTGTCAGGGCAAGGCATTCTACGAAACCCTGAAGGCTGCTGGTGTAAAAACCGAGGCTACATTCGTGCCAGAAGGAAGTCATGGTGGTCCAGCTATGTACGTAGAAGAAAACCTCCAGAAAATGGTTAATTTCCTGAAGGCTCTTATCAAGTAATATCGTTATGGCTTAATCGTGAATGATTAATGCCGACTGAGCGTCGACTACGGTCTTGGTTCCTGTGATGGTGCCGAGACCGTTTTCATTTATGTTGCCATCGCAGCAAACTACGGTATATCTGCCATCTGGGATGGTTACCTCTACAGCTTCCTTGTTGGCGTTCAGCACTACGATGATGTTGCGCCAGTCATCGCGGCCTGCATAGTTCTTCAGTCTGAAGGCTACAGTGCTCTCTGGTGTGTTGATAAACTCCAGATGCTTACGCACCAGGTCGGCATTACCCAGTCGGAATGCAGGGTGATTCTTGCGCAACTGGATGAGATTCTTGTAGAAATTGAAAACCTGTGGATACTGCTTCAGATTGTCCCAATTAAGCATATTGATGTTGTCGGGCGATTCGAAACTGTTATGCACTCCCTTCTTGTCGCGCAGCAACTCTTCGCCGCTAAGCATGAATGGTACACCTTGCGATGTGAATACAGCAGTCTGAGCCAGCAAGTCGAGCTTTATCAGTTCTTCGGTAGTGATACCTGGGATGCTCGACTTCAAACGATCTACTAAGCACATATCGTCATGGCAACTCACGTAGCTGATCATCTGTGTAGGTTCAATAGCCCAAGGCTTCTGACTGTAGTTTACTTTTTTCATATCTACCTGTGGATGGCTGATGGCACCGACTATACCAAACTTAAGAGATTCTACCTCTCCTAACCTCTCCAAAGGAGAGGAACCTAGCCAACCAGGTTTCGTGTCATCAGAGAACGGACCACGCAGAGCATCGCGAATCTCATCGCTGAATGCAGCAATGCTAGGCATCTGTGGGATATTGGCCTTCATACCCAACTGCTCGTTGGGGATAGCGCAGGCACCAGCGCTCCAGCCTTCGCCGTAGATGAACAGGCTAGGGTCGATGGCATCAACAGCCTTACGAATCTCGTTCATGGTCTGGATGTCGTGTATACCCATCAGATCAAAACGGAATCCGTCGATATGGTACTCATTAATCCAGTACTTCACACTCTCAATCATAAACTTGCGCATCATTGGCTTTTCTGATGCAGTCTCGTTTCCGCAGCCACTTCCGTTGCTGTATGCTCCGTTGGCTGTCTTGCGATAGAAGTAGTCAGGATATGTGCGCTGGAAGTTTGAGTGCTCGATGTCATAGGTGTGATTGTAAACCACATCCAGAATCACACGGATTCCTGCCTTGTGCAAGGCCTGAACCATCTGCTTAAACTCATTGATGCGTACTTCTGGCTGATAAGGATTAGTAGAATATCCGCCCTCGGGCACATTGTAGTTAACAGGGTCGTAACCCCAGTTGTACTTGTTGTCGCTCAGTCGGGTTTCGTCTACCGATCCATAGTCGTAGCTAGGCAGAATGTGTATGGCGTTGACGCCAAGCGACTTGAGATGGTTGATGGCCCAAGGCTCTGTGAGAGCCATAAATTTGCCCGGATATTTGGCATCCTTGCGTGCTATAGAGAAATCGCGATGATGCATCTCGTATATCACCAAGTCGGCAGGCGATTTGCATACAGGATGCTTGTCTTGCGCCCATCCCTCAGGATTGGTATTGGCAAGGTTGATGATAGCTCCACGCTTGCCGTTCACTCCTACGGCTTTAGCGAATATTCCGGCACACTCGCCCTTGCCCATGTCGAAGGTATAGTATTTGCCCATCAGGTCGCCCTTGATGGTTGCTGTCCAGCACTCGTCGCCAGTCTTTTGCATCTTAACGCTCTTGATAGCCTTGCCGCCTATACCTTCTTTATATATGCGAACGGTTATCTGCTTTGCATCGTTGGGTGCAAAGAGTTGGAACTTGGTCTCTTTAGGAGCATAGTCAACCTCCTTAAAAGTCTGTGCTACCGCCAGTTTAGGCAGTAGCATAGACAACAATCCTGCGAATATCAATTTCTTCATTCGTATGGTTATTTAGCTATAATCGATACAGCAAATCCGCCTCCAGGGGCTTCGTTAATCTTTAGTACGTCACCCTGCTTTACCACGCGCTTGGTGATAGTGAAGGCTTTAGGATTCTTCTCGTAGTGAGCATCTTTTGCATCAGCATAGATTGTGCAGTCGTACTTCTTTCCCTTATCCAGGAAGTCGAGCTTTATCTGTGTCTTGTGTCCGTTCTCGTCACACTTTCCGCCTACAAACCAATTGTCGGTTCCCTTGGCCTTGCGGGCTACGGTGATGTAGTCGGCAGGCTCGGCCTCAAGATATTTCGAGTCATCCCAGTCGCAAGCCACGTCGCGGATGAACTGGAATGCAGGAGCCAAGTCGGCGCGCTCGTAGTTCTCGGGCAGATCGGCAGCCATTTGCAGTGGAGAGTACATGGTGAGATAAAGGGCCAGCTGACCGCAGAGTGTGGTGCGAACCCAAGATGTGTTATTGCTCCAGGTTGACAGCTGAGTCTCGAAGATACCAGGTGTGTAGTCCATCGGACCGCCCTGCAGACGTGTGAATGGCAGGATACAGGTATGGTCAGGACGATTGCCACCGAATGCCTCGTACTCAGTGCCGCGAGCCGATTCGCCGCCTACCAGGTTAGGATAGGTGCGGCACAGTCCTGTAGGACGTGTGGCCTCGTGCGAGTTTACCATGATATGGTGCTTAGCAGCCTCTTTGATTACATACAGATAGTGATTGTTCATCGACTGCGAGTAGTGGTGGTCGCCGCGTGGGATGATATCACCTACGTATCCGGTCTTCACAGCGTCGTATCCGTATTTGTTCATCAGGTCGTAAGCCTCCTTTATGTGGCGCTCGTAGTTCTGGGTAGAGCTCGATGTCTCGTGGTGCATCAGTATCTTCACACCCTTAGAGTGAGCATAGTCGTTAAGCATCTTGATGTCGAAGTCGGGGTAGGGGGTCACGAAGTCGAATACATCGCGCTTCCACATGTTGGCCCAGTCTTCCCAACCTACGTTCCAACCTTCAACCAGTACCTCGTCGAGACCATTCTTGGCGGCAAAGTCGATGTAGCGCTTTACATTTTCATTGTTGGCCTTGTGAGTGCCGTTGGGCTTAACCTTTGTCCAGTCGATATTGTCGAGTTGGATGCTTGGGAAGTCGTTGGTATAGTGCCAGTTACCGCGACCAACTATCATCTCCCACCAAACACCGCAGTACTTTGTTGGGTGAATCCACGATGTATCCTCAATCTTACAAGGCTCGTTTAGGTTCAGTATCAAGTTGCTCGACAGCATGTCGCGTGCATCGTCTGATACCATCACTGTGCGCCAAGGTGTGTTGCAGGGTGTCTGCATGCATCCCTTCAGTCCTGTAGCATCTGGAGTAAGATGACTTACAAAGGTGAAAGGCTTTGGCAGAGGATACTCTGATGCAGTTGGGTTAGGAGTATAGGCATTGCTTCCGCCGCCAAGCTGGGTGGTAAGATGCTTGGTTTTGGCATCAACCAGTTCCAAGTGCATTGTGGCATAGTCCAGACATGCTGCCTCGTGGATGTTGATGTAAAGACCGTCGTCGCTCTTCATCTGTAGCGATGTCTGAACGCCTGTCTCTGAGAATACAGCTACTGATGAGTTGCCCCAGTTTACGGCTTTCTTCATACGGTCGCGAATCTCCGACAGTTTGCTCTCCTGTGTCTCTTGCTCCTGAGTGTCGTAGTCGCCTGGCAGCCACCATGCTGTGTGGTCGCCTGCCATAGCAAACTCTGTATGTTCCTCTTTAATAAGGAAGTAGTTCAGGTCTTTCTGCTGTGGGAACTCGTAGCGCAGTCCGATACCATCATCGTACACACGGAAACGTATAATCATCTGGCGACGATGCTGTCTGGGAGCCAACTGCTGTCCTGGTCTGTTCGACTTCACTGGTTCCAACCACATCTGCTGTAGGGTAACAGCCAGCTCGTTGTAGTGGTTGCGGATGTTCTTGGTCTCGCCCCATACTGGTTGCCAAGTCTCGTCAAACTCGCTTACTTTCTCGTTTACGATTCTGAAATCCTCCATCAGGTCCTTCTCGTCCATTCCGGCTGAGGCGTGCTTGTCTTTAGCCAGCTCCAGTCCCAGAAACGATGGCTTAACTACTGCGCGGCCTTTATAGCTCATCTCGTAGACAGGGCGGCCGGTATCGTCTACAGAGAATTTCAGTTCGATATTGCCGTTAGGCGATTTTACGTTGCCGGCGATGGCCATCAGTGGCAGCAAGGCCAGCGATAATAATAACTTTTTCATTTTTATTTTCTTCCGCTTTGAATAATTAATGTGCTGATTTCTTCGTTGAGACTATCGGCCTGCAGCAACTGCTCTATGCTCATGTGCATGCGGTAGCGCCAATAGTGTCGTGGGTTGGCTGGGATGTTGATACGCTCGGCGTTTTGGTCGGGAAGCCTCAACTTCTCGTCGATGCTCAGCCAGTCCTGCAGCGAAAGTAGGCAGAGCATAGATGGCGATGTGAGATGACGGCTCACGATGTCCTTAGCCAACCATCCTGGTAGTGGGTGAGGTGCAGCTCCGCCGCGTCGAAGCGAAGTGTTGTAGTATGACTGTGTCTGCTCCTCATCTTCGTCCCACCACTGGCGCAGGGTCGACATATCATGCGTAGAAATGGTGTCGACAGATCGATATGGGTTGTGCGACAACTTGCCGAAGCGTGTTGTCGGGTCCTTTGGCATCGACTGGATTTCGAGACTCAATATGCGCAACTCGTTCATCACCCAGGGCACGCAGTCGGGCACCATACCCAGATCTTCGGCACAAACCAGCATGCGGGTGGCCTGAGTAAGGCGAGGCAGCTTCTTCATAGCCTCGGTATACCAGAACTGGTTGTTGCGACGATAGAAATAGTCATTGTACAGACGGTTGAACACAGCCTTGTCGTTGTCCCAAAGTGCCTCGTAGATAAAGTCGTTCTGCACACCGATTCTTGGATGGAACTTATTATTGTTCTTACGGTCGCGCACAAACAGCACGTCGCTTATCAGAGCGTAGAGTCCGTCGCGCAGATTGGCAAGATCGGTAGTGTCGCTTGTTTTGCCAGCCTCTGCCTTATACCAAGCCTCCACCTTGCGCTGGGTGTCAAACTCGGGCTTCATCTGCCAGATGTCATCGTGGGCGAGGTCAAGAAAATTTTCCTTAACATACTGGGCCTTCTCACCAAACACACGATCCAGTGTCCAGTCGGCGATGAATGGCTTGGTGAACAGCTCTTCCTGGAATTGTAGTCCGTAAGCCTCAATCTCCTCGCGGGTCATACCCAGCGATGGTGAGAACTGCCCCAGCAGTCCGTGAACGGCATCAATAGGAATCTCCCAGATGCGGAAGAAACCGAGCACGTGGTCGATACGATATGCATCGAAGAACTGCGACATCTTGCGGAATCGGCGAACCCACCATGAGCAGCCGTCTTCAAGCATAGCATCCCAGTTGTATGTGGGGAATCCCCAGTTCTGTCCGTTGGCCGAGAAAGCATCGGGTGGGGCACCGGCCTGTCCGTTCAGGTTGAAGTACTTTGGCTCAACCCAGGCTTCAACGCCGTCGCGACTGATGCCGATGGGGATGTCGCCCTTAAGTACCACGCGCTTCTGTCGGGCATACTCATGGGCAGCATGCATCTGCTTGTCGAGGTTGAACTGTACAAAGTACCAGAAAGCCACCTCTTTATATATTTTAGTAGTGGTCTTGGTCATCGCTTCGCGCTCACTTTCGGGCAGAGTATGATGATCGGGCCAGTCCTGGAATGTGGCTGTGCCGTATAGGTCGCGATAGTGGCAGAATGCGGCGTAAGGCACAAGCCAATCTTTGTTTTGCTCAAAGAACTGCTTGTATTCGTCTGTCTTCATCATCTTGCTGCCCTCCTGGGCGTAGATGGCGCGCAGATAGTCCATCTTGGCATTGTTCACACGTTCGTAGTCTATCTGTGGCAGAGCGTTCAGTGTTTCGCGTATTGCCTCGAACTCATTGCGCAGCTTCTCGTCCTTAAGTTGTGGCAACTGACGGAAGTCGGTGTACTGCGGGTGCAGGGCGTAGATGCTTATTGAGTTATAAGGATACGAGTCCTGCCATGTGTGGGTGATGTTTGTATCGTTGATGGGCAATACCTGCAGCACGCGCTGCTTGGTCTTGTCGCACCAGTCTATCATCAACTTCAGGTCGCCGAAGTCGCCCACACCAAAGCTACCCTCGCTGCGAAGCGAGAAGATGGGGATAACGGTACCTGCTCCCTTCCAGGGATATACAGGGAAGTAAGCCTGCGGCAGCTCGTAAACCACCACTTCGCCATCTTCCATCTTTGGCAGTTCTATGGTACGGTTCATGCCGTTCTCCCATAGTGGAGTGTGCTTGGCTTCTGCATCTAGGGCTACAAACTTAAGCTCGAGTGTGCTTGGCAACTGAGTGGCGTCGAGGCTGATAGCCCACTCGTTGTTCTCGTGCTCTACCATGCTGATGGCACGTATTGCCTCCCAGTCGCCCAGTGTGTCGCCTTCGCCTATCACGGCCAGATGCTCGTTGTTGCGCAACTGCGGTGCACGTACTTTCAGCCTTACAGTCTTATCGTATGGAGCCTCCTCGCTCATCTGCTGTTTGCGGGCAGCTACACACTCTGTAAAGGCAGTAGAGTACATATACGAATCTTCTGGAATGTCAATCCAGTGGTCGTAAACCGTGTACTTTGCACCTTTTGCGGCTACAAACTCCAGTCGGTGAGGAATAACCAGCCACTCGTGTCGTGCCTCTTGGTCGCCACGTATCACGGTGTAATAATAATCAATGTGGGTGCTGTTCTTCACCGCCTTACTCAATTCGCACGTCCAATGGAGACCATCGAGTGTTTCCATCTTGTGCTGTTCTGTCTCGCCATCCTTTAGGATGTTTAGTGCCAGTTCTTCTCCGAAGGTTGTCTGGTACTCTAGGTTGAAATTGATCTTCATGCCAATTGTCTTTAGTTATTTTTGGCAAAAGTACGAAAATAACCCGTTCGGTGTTTCCAAACGGGCCTGTATTTGATGGTTTCTCGATGCAAACGATTGCACTACTTGCGTTTTTTCTGGTTCTCAATATGTTGTTTTTACCAGCGAAATGTGCATGTGATAAAAGAAAAAGGCTCGCTTTACAGCGAACCTTATCCTCAATTTAAAAACAAATTAATCAACCATAAAACCTTAACCATTACAATCTTGTTCTGCTGCAAATATACATCTTCTGTCTTGAAATGATGTTCAATTATCGTTGATTTATGTATAATTTGCGCCATTTGTCGATAATTACACCGTTTTGAACTCATTTTAAACATTCTTTTTCCTGCAAAAGTTTGGAGGTATAAAATAATCTTCCTATCTTTGCCAACACAGTGGGGAGCGGCTAATGTGATGTTCCCAACTTACGTAACTTAAAACTATAGGATGATGAAGAAGATATTATTAGCTGTGATAACGATGTTGGCATTGGGCTTGGAGGGTGCAATGGCTCAGGCTGTGGACAATAGAATTGCAGTTAACAGCCAGGTAGATGACAAGACCTTCGTGGTTATAGTATCCAACGAGAACTACAAGCATGAAGAGAGTGTACCCTTTGCCCGCAACGATGGCGAGGTGTTTAAGGTGTATTGCCAAAAGACACTTGGCATACCTGAGGATCACATTCGTTTTGCACCCGATGCAACGCTTGGCGAGATGAACTTTTCTATCTATTGGCTAGGCAATATGCTGAAGGCTTATGATGGAGAGGCTAGGGCTATTATGTATTATTCTGGTCATGGTATGCCTGATGAGAGCGGTAAGGAGGCTTATCTGCTACCTGTTGACGGCTTTAGTCAGTCTACCGAGGGCGCTTTTAGCACCAAGAATCTGTATAAGAAGCTTGGCGAGATGGATTCTAAGCATATAGTAGTGTTTCTCGATGCCTGTTTCAGCGGTGCTAAGCGCGATGGTAAGATGCTGGCTTCATCACGTGGTGTGGCTATCAAGGTTAAGACCGATCCTGTAAGCGACAACACTGTAGTATTCTCTGCTGCGCAAGGCGACGAGACGGCTTATCCGTTTAAGAGTCAGAGACACGGACTGTTCACCTATTATATATTAGACAAGATGCAGCAATCAGGTGGCAGCACTACCCTTGGCGAACTATCTGACTATGTAACCCAGAACGTTAAGCGTAAGGCGGTAGTTGAAAACAACGGAAAGAGCCAGACTCCTACCGTTATTGCATCAAGCAACAACAATAACTGGCGCGATTGGCGATTTGCAGCATCTGCAGCCAAGAAGTACGAGGACCGTGTGGTCTCTCTCGATCAGTCTGCAGCAAAGCCTACTCCAACACCTGTGGTAAATCCAGAGCCAAAACCCAAAGTTCAGTCCGCTCCTAATCCCAATAGCAACAGCACAGCATCGTCGCAGCTTGTGATCGATGGCAAGAAAGCTATGCGGGCAATGAACTATCAGAAGGCAAAGAAGTGTTTCACGGAGGCTGCAGAACAGGGCAGCGTCGAGGCCAACTACCAATTGGGACTGCTATATAGCAACAGCAACTTCGATGGATATAATAAGGAGGTGGCAACCAAGTATTTCACTATTGCCGCCAATAGTAATCATACAGAAGCGATGTATCAGACGGGTATGATGTATCTAGGTACTGATAATGCCGAAGCCAAATCGTGGTTCGGCAAAGCTGCTGCCAACGGCCACTCACAGGCGATGAAACAACTATCAAAATTGAGATAAACAATTAAAATATCAAACTTATGAAAAAGCTCCTTTTGATTCTCATGGCGATGTTCGCCTTTGGTTTGCAAAACGTCAATGCACAAGATGCACCATTGAAGATTGTGACAAACCATCCCGACTTTGATGTAAAAGTAAAGCGTTGTGCGATAAGCGGGAAATCCCTTATTCTCGATTTGACTTTTACTAACAAAGACAGCAAGGATGTCATCATCAGTGTCATAGCCCGAAATTCCAGTTATTGGAGTGAGGTTTACGATGATGAAGGCAATGTATATAAAAAATTGCAAGTGAAAGTAGCCAATAGCGGAGCCTACACAGGTTATGTGAATGACTACCGGCTAATTCCTGGAATACCTGTTAAAGTGAGTTTTTGCATAAACAATTTCTCAGAATCAGCAGAAAGTATCGCATATTTCGAGGGTGTTGTAATATGTAAAGAATGGGGCATCCCTGACAAAGACAAGTGGCTTGTTATCAGAAACATCCCCATCACACGACAATAGTCATCACTTATGAACAGAATACTCTTCCTGATACGAAGAGTAAACCTAAGTGACTTTAGATTTTGTCTTTTTGACTTTCAATCTTGTCTGTTGGGCTTTCAACCTTGTCCGAAAGCCCTATAAATCTTGTCTTTGCTATTGCCGCAAAGACATTTTTTTTGTTACTTTGCACCAAAGCAATTTTGCAAGCGAACAGAAATAGATTTTTATGTGTATGCTCACGCACCTGGGTCTCAATAAACTCTATAGAAGTGCAAATTGGTGCTTTTTTGTGAAATTTTGCAAAAGATACTCAACACCTCACTTTCGGAGGCTGAAACCCGCATAAACACTGGGGTTGCGGCGAGTGAGGTGTTGGCGAAACAGGTCACTCTACACCTCACTCAACACTTCATCGCTTTTAACAATTACAGAATTTTACGTTTATTTTGGCCTGAATATTTGCAAACCGCGATTTTATTTTGTATCTTTGCACACCGAAATAGAGACGCACACTTAAAAAACACATACGGGAGTATGAAAAGTGCACATCAACAATAGTATAAACAATTAAAATCTTTTATTAACGTATGGAAAAAATGACAATTAACGGAGAGACTCTTGGAGGCTCTCAGCAGAACACGCTCGCTGTTGAGCAGTTCCTTAATGACAACTACCAGTTCCGTCGCAATGTACTGAACGGCAAGGTAGAGTTTGCAATCACCAACGCCGAACAGGCTGATATACAGTCGGTTTGGCAAACTCTAAGCCCTGAAGCTCTGAATAGCATTATTCGCAAGGCCAAGCAAGAGCAAATCACCAAAAACAGTCCTAAGACTGACATTCAGGAGGTGATCTACTCGGATGCTACTCCTAAGTATGATCCCATCAAGGAGTATCTCACGCATCTGCCCAAGTGGGACGGACAGAGTCATCTGGCTAAGCTGTTCAGCCGACTGCCTGGCATCAGCAGCGAACAGCTTGACTTCTTGGTCATCTGGTTTCGCAGCGCTGTGGCGCATTGGTTGCAGAAGGACAAACTTCATGCTAACGAAACTGTGCCCACGCTGATTGGTGCTCAGGGGTGTGGCAAGTCTACCTTCCTGGCCCGACTCCTGCCTCCTGAACTGCGCGAGTATTATCTGGATCATCTTAATCTTAGCAACAAGTTCGACAAAGAGATGGCTCTGACTAACAATCTGATAGTGAATCTTGACGAACTCGACGCTATTCGCCCCAGTCAGCAGGCTGCTCTGAAGCAGACCTTGTCGAAAATCAAGGTCAACGGACGAACCATCTATGGCAGTTCGCAGCAGGATCGCCCTCGTTATGCTTCGTTTGTGGCAACCACCAACAATCGTCATCCTCTGTCGGATGTCACAGGTAGCCGTCGATACATCTGCATCGAGATTCCTGACGGTCAGTATATCGACAATACGGGCGAAATAGACTATGAGCAGCTTTATGCCCAGATAGTCTATGAAGTAAATGAGTTGAACGCACCTTACTGGTTTAACAACGACCAGGTGGAGCGCATTCAGCAAATCAACATCAACTATACCGACGAGAAGGATATGACAGAGATTGTTGAGGCTTGTTTTCGCAAACCCAACGATGGCGAGAAGGTTAAGGCGATGAATACCAAGCAGATGATAGAGCTGATTCGCAAGGAGTTCCCCTCAGTCAAGAGCGACCAGAGCACCAAGATCCATCTGGGCTATGCGATGAAGGATCTAGGATATAGTCACACAGAGCGAGGACACGTAAAGTTCTACGAGGTGGTGCCTCTGAAGGCGGCTTGAGGTGTAAGGTGAGGTGTTAAGTGAGTAGTTTTGCTAACACCTCACCTGCCCGCAAGCCTTTGCTATAAGGGATTTCAGCCCTCGAAAGTGAGGTGTTGAGTATGTTTTACAAAATTTCACAAAAAGATGGATAATAAGATCAATTACAAAGAAGTTCCCGGCTGTTTTCTGCATTGCATACAGTCGGATTGCAAGATGGCCAATCACTGTCTGCGCCAGTTGGCTATGCAGGCACTGCCTGATGATTACACGGGTGTAACGATTCTGAATCCGCAGCTTACCAAGGCTGCCGAGAAGTGTGAGTTCTATCGCAGCGATGAGCCCCAGGTGTATGGCAAAGGGTTTATGAACATGCAGAAACACATGTTGCCTGGCGATTACGATACATTCCGCTATCGACTACAGGGTAAGTTCGGACGCAATCCTTACTTCGACCGTCGAAAGGGTGCGCGTCTTTGTTCGCCCAGCGAGATAAAGGAAGTAGAGGCCGCCCTCAAAGCCGTCGGCCACGAAGAACTAAAGTTTGATGCATACGTTAAGAAACTGAACTGGATAGATTAATCACAGGTTCAGTACTTGTTATCAATGACTGTAGTCCTCCCTAGGAAGGACTACAGTCTTTTAGTAAGAGGACTGCAGTCCTTCAGGCAGAGGACTGGGCATTACTACTGAAAAAGGCTCGCTTCACAGCGAACCTTTTCCTTAATTACTTAAAAAACTAAATTAATCAACCATAAACCTTAACCATTAAAATCTTTTTCTGGTGCAAAGATACATCTTTTGTTTTGAAAGTATGTTCAATTATCGCCATTTTTTGTTTAATTTGCGTCATTTATTGATATTTGTACAGTTTTGAACTCATTTTAAACATTCTTTTCTCTGTAAAAGTTTGGAGGTATAAAATAATCTTCCTATCTTTGCCAAGTAACTTAAAACTATAGTATGATGAAGAAGATATTGTTAGCTGTGATAGCGTTGTTGGCGATGGGCCAGTATGCTAAGGCGCAAACTGTAGATACACTAGGTGGCAACCAGGAAGAAAATTTTGCCTCATATTACAAACTGCCTTCGAAAAGCAAGCCGAGGATTTCAAGTTCTACTTACAACTATAATTATTCTGAGATAGCTAAGACTATCACAGAAGGCTGTACTAATGACTATCAGAAGATAAAGGCTATCTATCAGTGGATTTGCGAGAATATTTCATACGACACATCGTTTAAGATTAGGACTGCCGACGCCTGCTATCAGGCTCGCAAAGGTATTTGCCAGGCTTACAACGAACTCTTATATAAGATTGCATCTGCTGCGGGCATAAAGGTGGAGTTTGTAGATGGTATGTCGAAGGACAAGACTGGCTATATCGAGAAAAAAGGACATTCGTGGTTGTTTGCATATACTAGCGAGGATCATGGGATATTCATGGACCCCACGTGGGGAGCTGGTTATGTAGAAGGTAATACATTCTTCCGACGCAAGAACTGTCTTACCTGGTTTAACGTCGATCCAGAATGGCTTATCTTCAGCCACTATCCTAGAGATATCACTTTCCAGTTGATAGACAGGCCAATGTATCAGCAAGAGTTTATGGCATTGCCTCCTGTTTCTGATTTATGTATGGAATATGGCATCCATCCACATAATATCTACGAGAGTATCAGGAAAGAGGGCAACACGCTCCCCAAATTCTATTCTAAAGGCCAAGGGCTGATAGATCTGATAGATATCCCACTGCGCAAAAACCTAAAAATAGGTGAGACCTACACATTTCGCGTCAGAATAAAACCAGATTGCAATCTGACACTAAACAACGGTGCAGTTTCAATCCGCAAACAAGACTGGAAAGATATAGACAATGGAGAATATCTTCTCAAACATACGGTTCAAGAAGGTGAGAGTCTTTCAATCAGCGTAAAGGAAGAGTCAAACGAATATTGGAACATCGTGGTGAACTATGGCATTGAGCAATAAGTACACTTTTTGTACACCTTGAAAGCATCTTGGGAAAATGAAAAACGCTGCAAGTTGTTGACTTGCAGCGTTTTACTTTTGGAGGGCTTTTTGTTTCCTAGTACCCAGACCCGGGATCGAACCGGGATGGATTGCTCCACTGGTGTTTGAGACCAGCGCGTCTACCGATTCCGCCATCTGGGCTTGTCAATTCAAGCTGTTTGATCTCCTAAAGCGGGTGCAAAGATACGACTTTTATTTGAATTGACAAAAGAAAATGAAAAAAAACTTTGATTTTCTTGCTAGTATCACAAAAAAAATCGTATCTTTGTAGTTAGAAATTAATGCAAAGTCCTAACTAAATGGAAAAAACAGATAAGAAGAACTACTGCGTGATCCTTGCTGGAGGTCGCGGTCAACGATTGTGGCCTGTGAGTAGAGAACAGCGCCCAAAACAGTTTCTTGACCTTTTTGGAACCGGACGAACATTGTTGCAGTCAACATTCGACCGTTTCGAGAGATTGTTACCTTTGGAGAATATATATATATGTACGTGCGCGGAGTATCATGAACTGGTGAGAGAACAGTTACCAGAGATAGCCGACGAAAACATAATCGTAGAACCTATTCATCGCAACACTGCCCCAAGCGTGGCATGGGCTTCGATACGTATACATCATATTGACCCAAAAGCTAATATCATCGTTTCGCCTTCAGACCAGCTGGTGCTGAACGAGGCGTCGTTTGCTCATAGTGTCGATGTGGGTATAGGATATGTATCTGAGAACCACGTACTGCTGGCTATGGGTGTAAAGCCAACTCGTCCGGAACCTGGTTACGGCTACATACAGCTAGGCGACTTGAGTTGCAAACCCGATGTGTATAAGGTAAAATCATTTACCGAGAAGCCTGAGCGTGACTTTGCACGAATCTTTATGGAGAGTGGCGAGTTCTATTGGAACACAGGTATATTCATCTCGAGTGCATATCATCTGCTGGATACGTTCGAACATGTATTCCCACCAGTGCTAAGAGGACTGCGCTACGAGGTGAAGGAGTACACACCCGAGGAGGAGTTGAAGTTTGTAGAGGAGAACTATTCTCGATATCCTAACCTGTCGCTCGACTATGCCATACTGGAGCAGAGTGATAACAACGTATTTGTGATGAAATGCGACTTTGGTTGGGCCGATCTGGGAACTTGGCACGCTATCTACGAGGTGATGCACAAGGTGACTGATGACAACGTGGTGATGGACTCGGAAGTGATACTGGAGGACTGCAATAACAATATCATCAAGTTGCCAAAGGGCAAACTCGGTGTGTTCAATGGTCTGGAGGGTTATATCGTGGCCGAAGAGGACGGGGTGCTGCTTATATGTAAGAAGAGCGACAACTCGTCGATGGTGAAGAAATATGTAAACGAGGTAAGGATTAAATACGGTGATGAGTTTGTGTAATTACACAAACTCACCACGTATTTTCTCTGCGATAGCCTTGAACTGATCTTCTGTCAGTTTAAGTTTCTCGCGACGGAAGTCAACATCTGCCTCACTCTGCATAGGGATGAGGTGAATATGTGCGTGGGGCACTTCGAGACCCAGCACTACTTGAGCAACCTTTTTACAAGGGAAAGCCTTCTTGATGGCTAGAGCCACACGCTTGGCAAATACCTGATAACGTGCTAACTCGTCGTCGTCCATATCAAAGATGTAGTCGACCTCGCGGCGTGGAATCACTAGTGTGTGACCCTCGACCAGCGGATTGATGTCGAGAAATGCGTAGAACTCATCGTTCTCGGCGCACTTGTAGCTGGGAATTTCGCCTGCAGCGATTTTGCTGAAAATATCCATAACTATCAATATCAATTGTCAATTATCCCACGGTAATCTTTTCGATACGCAGTTTGATGGTGCCGCGAGGAATCTTAACTTCTACCTCATCGCCCACCTTGTGGTTAAGAAGTCCCTGTGCAATAGGGGTCTGAATAGAGATCTTACCCTCGCGCAGATTGGCCTCGCTCTCGCTTACGATAGTGTAGGTCATTTTAGCGTTATTGGTAAGATTAGTCATCTCGACCTTTGAGAGAATCTGTACAGAGTCGGTGCTCAGACGGCTGGTATCAACCACCTTGGCATCGGCGATAGTCATCTTGAGTTGATTGATTTTATCCTCAAGATGAGCCTGTGCCTCCTTGGCAGCATCGTACTCTGAGTTCTCACTCAGGTCGCCTTTTTCACGAGCCTCAGCGATAGCTGCTGAAGCCTTTGGGCGCTCAACGCCCTCTAAACGACGAAGCTCGGCAATCAGTTTGTCGTAGCCTTCTTGTGACATGTAAGCCATAATCTATCTTATTTTTTAATTAAACAAAAAAGAAAGAATCCCGACTTGATTAGTGTCGGAATCCTCGGTTGTAATATGTCTTATCCTTACTTATTCGGTTGCAAAGATAAGTATTATTTTTGAATTAAACAAATTTTTTGGATAAAAAAAGCAAAACCGTATAAATTACTACTGCCGAAATCCAACCTCCGATGACGTCGACTGCGTAGTGTGCCTGGATGTAAACGGTAGCAAAACACATCAGTATGTAGAAGGGCAGAATGGTGTAGATAAGCTTGCGGTTGCGGGCATGCCAGGCCAGCAGGAGCAGGATGGTGGTAATGCCAACATGACTGCTGGGGAATGCTGCTGTGGGGCGTTCGCCTGCATCGTGGGCGCTTGCCACACACTGATAGAAGAATCCGTCTTTCCATCCTGGTATCGGTAGGGGTTCGGAGTGAGTTAAGAAGTAGTCGCCTACGTTGGGGAAGTTGCCTTGGGCTATCTGCTCGATACCTGCTGCCAGGTAATAATACTGCGGACCAGTGACGGGGAGCAACACAAAGATGACATAGTATATCATAAACGCTGCGAGGATGATGAACTCTATGCGCAGAAACTCCTGGTAGCGGCAGAAGAAGTAGTAGAGCGTGACTAGTGCTATTAGTGGGAAGTAAGAGGCATAGCCCAGGTGCATCAGTTCACTGAATACAGCGTTTGATATCTTCTGAGAGAAGAGTAGGGCAGGTTGAATGTGAAACAATTGCTGCTCGTAGGTGGCAAACACATGGTCGAGATTGGGGAACATACGATTGAACTCGTAGGTGTCGGGATACCACCACGACAGATAAATCAGTTGCAAGGCCACACGGAAAAATATCGTTAGTCGGCAAGGAATCAGTCTATATACCCCCCATAGCGCCAGCATGGTTATCACAAAGCGTGCCCTGCCCCAAAGCATCTCTTCGGGGTTGTGCAACTTGGTGTATGTAATAAGCATCAGCAGCAGTGTGAAAGCCAGATAAGCTAATACTGCCCATTCGAATGCCAGTAATCCCTTGCGGGGCTTCTTTTCTATCTCGAAGATTTTCTTTATAACCATTTGTTGTCTTTATACCATTTTATAGTTTCCTTTACGCCGCGCTGAAGATTGTATTCAGGCTTATAACCTAGTTCGCTGATGGCGGGCTGTATGTCACATCGCCAATTGCGCTGGCGCAGGATGTTATACTTGTCGTTGTTGAGTGCTGTTACCTTGCCTGTCATTCTACCAATGTATTCACCAAAGAATGTTACCACACGTAGTACCCAGATAGGCGCCTTGATGCGAATCCACCAAGGTCGGCCCAGTTCCTCGTGAATCAGGTTGCTGAATGTCTCGCTCTGATACACGTTGCCATCGCTAAGGAAGTACTTGCGTCCGTTCTTGCCCTTGTCGAGAGCCAGGAATACAGCCTGTACTACATCGCGAACATAAACAAAGGTGATATCCTGGCGCTTGTAGCCTACAGCAAAGTCGGAGTGCTGCTTAATACTCTTTGCCATGATGAAGTAGTCTTTTTCGCGCGGACCATATACTCCAGTTGGTCTTAATATTATATAAGGTACGCGCGAGGCCATCTGGTCAAGATATTGCTCGGCGGCAAGTTTACTCTCACCATAGGCTGTATTAGGCATTGGCGTATCCGATTCGCGAATCTCGTCGTAAGGCTGTTGCTCCTTGATGGCACCGAAGATGCTGAGGCTGCTTACGAAAACAAAACGCTTGAGCGGCATCTGCAGTTCTACGAGTGCATCGATAAGATTCTTGGTGCCCTCGGTGTTGATGCGTGCAAAGTCGTGTTTGTTGATACACTTAGTCACACCAGCTGCATGAACCACGTAGTCGAAATCATGACCACGGAGCTGCTCAACGAGTTGGGATTTCGACGAGAGGTTAAGTTCGATGAAGTTTATATGCTCATCCTGCAGGTAAGCTCTAGAACTGCTTTTGCGCACAGCAGCCCATGTATCGAACCCGCGGTTTATGGCCTCTTCGACGATAAACGAGCCGATAAATCCGCTCGCACCAGTTATCAATATCTTCATACCATTTGTAATTTTGCCTGCAAAGGTACGAAAAAAAAGCCTACGGATTATACGGATTTAACGAATTTATAGCAATTAATATAAAAAAATCAGTATAATCCGTATAATCCGTAGGAAAAAAACACTATCTTTGCACTCAGAAAAGATAATATAAACAACAATTCTATGGGAAAGAAGAAAGGTGGAAAACGGCTGGGAAAGAAGCAGGTGAGCGAACTGTTGCAAAACCTGTTTCAGCATAATCCAAACGAGACATTTACATTCAAGCAGATATTCAAGGTACTTAAACTAGATACTCATCCGCTGAAAATGCTTGCCATCGACGTGATGGAAGAGATGGCGTGGGACGACTTCCTGTTGAAGGTGAGTGACAATTCGTATAAGCTTAATCTGAAGACTCAGGTACAGGAGGGTGTGTTCCATAGAAAAGCCAACGGTCGCAACTCGTTTGTGCCAGATGATGGCGGTACGCCTATATTCGTGGCTGAGCGAAACTCGATGTCGGCAATGGACGGTGATCGTGTGAAGGTGTCGTTGATGGCTCGTCGCGACAAGCATATCAAGGAGGCAATGGTTATCGAGATAGTGAAACGCGCCCACGATACTATCGTAGGTAAGTTGCGCGTAGAGAAGGATATGGCCTTCCTGGTTACTCCCGATACAACCTTTGTTCACGACATTATCATCCCCAAGCGTAAACTAAATGGTGGAAAGACCGACGACAAGGCTGTGGTTAAGGTGATACAGTGGCCCGATCAGGAGCATAAGAACATCATCGGATCGGTAGTTGACATATTGGGTAAGACAGGCGAAAACAATGCTGAGATGCATGCTATACTGGCTCAGTATAATCTGCCTTATAAGTATCCAAAGAATGTAGAAGAGGCCGCTGAGAAGATAGATGCTACTATATCTGCTGAGGAAATATCCCGTCGCGAGGACTTCCGTGATGTGTTTACCTGCACCATCGACCCTAAGGATGCCAAGGACTTTGACGATGCTCTCTCTATAAGGAAACTTGACAATGGACTATGGGAGGTAGGTGTTCATATTGCTGATGTATCTCATTATGTACGCGAGGGATCGACTATCGACAAGGAGGCATACGCACGTGCTACAAGTATTTATTTGGTAGACCGTACCATACCTATGCTACCAGAACGACTCTGCAACTTTATATGTTCTCTACGTCCAGATGAGGAGAAACTATGCTATAGTGTAATCTTCAAGATGGATGATGAGGCTAATATCAAGGATTGGCACTTGGCACATACCGTAATAAAGAGCAATCGCCGCTATGCTTACGAGGAAGTACAACAGATACTGGAAGACAATGGTGTGAAGGATGGTACAGGCGAACCTGCACCAGCAGCTACAAAGAAGAATCCGTATAAGGGCGAGAATGCTGAGCAACTGATAACACTCGATGCGTTGGCCAAGAAGTTGCGTGCTGCAAGATTCAAGAACGGTAGTGTGAAGTTTGACCGCGAAGAGTTGCATTTCGATATCGACGAGACCGGCAAGCCAATAAGAGCTTACTTCAAAGTGTCAAAGGATGCCAACAAACTGATTGAGGAGTTCATGCTATTGGCCAATAAGACTGTTGCCGAGAGTATTGGTAAGGTAAAGAAGGGTGTAAAGGCAAAGACGCTGCCCTATCGTATACACGACCAGCCCGATCCACAGAAACTGGAGAATCTGCGCGAGTTTGTGGCCAAGTTCGGATATAAGGTTAAGACGGCTGGTACCAAGGGCGCCATCACAAAGTCGCTTAACGCCCTGATGACTGAGGCCGAAGGTACACGAGAGCAGAACGCTATCGAGACTGTGGCGTTGAGAGCGATGATGAAGGCAAAGTATAGTGTTCACAATATCGGCCACTATGGTCTGGCGTTCGACTACTATACCCATTTCACCTCGCCCATCCGTCGCTATCCCGATATGATGGTTCATCGGCTGCTCACCAAGTATCAGGATGGAGCCCGCTCGGCTAATAAGGATAAGTACGAAGAGTTCTGCGAACACTGTAGCGATATGGAGCAGATAAGTCAGAATGCCGAGCGCGACTCGATAAAGTATAAGATGGTAGAGTTTATGGCCGACAAGATAGGAAACACCTATGATGCTCATATCAGCGGAATACAGTCGTATGGTATTTATGCGCAGATAGACGAGACCCACTGTGAGGGTATGATACCTATCCGCGACCTTGGCGACGACTATTACGACTTCGACGAGAAGAACTATATGATTATCGGTCGTCGTCATCATACCAAGTATCAGCTTGGCGATCCAATACGCATTCAGGTGGCCCGTGCCAATCTGGAGCGCAAACAACTAGATTTCACCCTCGCTGATGATTAAGCGAGGGTGAAACTTTTTTTTATGCCGTAAGATGTTGCTGACTATTATTCCTCAAGGGTGTCGGGGATATAGGTAACCTCGATACCATCCTTTACGAAGATAGGCATGCCGGCCTCGGTGTTTACGTACTCGATAGAGAGAACGATATCGCGAGGGCCGAGTGTCTTGCCGTCAACCTCGAAGATGGATTTGTCGAGTATTACGGTATTGCCGTTTTTACTCTTTAGTTTCTTGGTGAGCATGGTGTCGCCATACTTATAGGTGGCCTGGAAGTAGCACTTGTCGTTAAGTTCTACATCAGCGGGGAGTTCGATGGCGTCGAGTAGGTCGTACTGGCTGTCAAACACGCTGCCTAGCTTCTCGTAGATGGTCTTCGGAGCATCGCTGGTGTCCATAAAGTCGTTGGTAGACAGACGTTTGCTGCTAATGAGTGCTTCCATACCAGTCTTACGCATATACTGTTTGCCAAGCATCAGCATCTGCTTCTTGGTGGTGAGGTTGAACACTTTTACGGCCTGCTTGTCTTTCTGCCATTTGATGGCGTTCACATCGGTGAAGGTGTCGCCCACTTTGACTGCTTTTCCGTTATTATAGGTAAGATTAGCGTCGTTGATAAACAGCACCTTGTAATTGTCTGCACTGGCGTGGCTGAGCCACAGGCCCAGGCAACTGAGTAATAGTAGTCTTTTCATTTCGATTTCTTTTTATAGATGTTATATTTCTGCATGAATGTATCGTATAGAGAGTAGACGGTGGTGGGGACCCACATGTTGAATGCCAAGTCGAACCAACTTGCCACAAGAGCTATAATCAAGAATACTGTAGCTGTACTGGCAAACGACAATACGATGCTGAGCCAGGGGTTTGTGCACATGGATGAGAACGAATGGCCCGAAAGGTAGAACAGTCCGATGATTATGTAGATGACAAACAATATGCCCATATAGAGCCAATTAACGAGGTGGGCTCCTTGCGACAGGGCGATATAGCCATTAAATAGTATTGATGATCCGGGTTGAGAACCTAGGAACGTGGAGTGCACGTCGCTATTGAAGTCACCAATGACGATGAGCTTGTCGTCAATCTGTTCGCTTATCGGCATCACCTCGTCGAGGTCGAGCAAGTCTGCAGTTAGGTAGATGTAGTTGCGTTCGCGAGCCTGCCCCTCTTCATCGAGCAGACTGCCCGTGATGCGGATAGGTAACAACAGTGTGGCGCTGTTCTGACAGAGGCGGCCGTTGTCGGTATACCATAGTCCGCCACAATGCTTCTCGATAGTGGAACCAAATCGGTCTTGGTAAATCTTAAGTGCTACAGACTCATCCTCTTCGTGGATATACTGATAGCGTGAGAAGGTGAGTGCCTGCCATGTGGTGGCATAGTCGGCATTCGAAGCTTTCTGGTAGAGGGTGCTATCACACATGTTTGAACCCTTATGTTTGGGGATGACGATGCGGTCCATCGACTTGATAGTGCTGAAGAGTGCCGAGTCATATTCGGTCTCCATGCCTTCCTCGAAGAATACGTCCATAAAGATGTAGCGGTAATTGTTGGCCTCCTTGGCTTTGGTAAGAAACTGCAACAGCTTCTCGCGGTCGGTAATAACCATGTTGCCTACTGGAACTTCGTTTTCCTCGTAGGGTATAAGCATCTTGTCGTAGTGAACGTTGATAAAGAGTATGCTGTCGGGCACGTTACCTATCTGCATACCCAGAAACTTCTTGTAGTCGGTAATCTGCTTTAGTGCACCAGTCTCTCCTGGAAGAGGATAGCCTGAGTTACCCATCACATAGGTAAATATGATGATAACCGTACTCGTCAGGACGGAGAGAGTAACCAGTCTCCGACGCTGACGAATCCACGTTTTTACTGTGTTCCAGAATGATACCTTCATAGGCTTAACGCTTAAGAAGAATTACCTTGGCTTTAGAGTTGTCCATCTTGCTCATAGTCTTACCCACGTTGGCGTTATAATAGGTAGGATCGGCTACAGTGAACTTTCTGCCGTTGACCATGATATAATCGCCAGTTACATCCTCATTGAAGCAAACGGCTGTATAGAGGTGACCAGGGTAGTAAACCAGCACGACGTCGAGGTCGAGCAGGTCGCGAACCAGGTGCGAGAAGAGGATAGAACGGTCCTCGCAGTCGCAGAATGGATAGAACAGGCTCTCCTCGGCGAAGAATGCGCGGTCGTGACCCCATACCTTCTCATCGTATGCGTATGTAAGACCCATCTGAACCCAGTTAAGAAGCATGTTTGCTGCCATAAGCTTGGGTGCGTTACCAATCTGCTCTTTGAGCTGTGGATAAACCTTATCTTTAACTTCGGGTGCTACAGGGGTGTTAGCATAGTATGCCCAGCGGGTCATCATATCCTTACCATCATAAGATGTGGGATAGTCGGTATAGAAGTCCATCAGGTTCTTGTTCATCTGCATGTCAGCCTTCACGTTGACGAAACGCGAAATAACAGTGCGATTGTCTGACAGGTTCTTCTTGAACTCTGGCTGCTCGGGTACACCAAGACTCATCATCTGCTCACCCGGATAGGCAGCGTCGCAGACTGTTAGGTTCTTGGCTTTGCAACCGTCCATCAGGAAGAACAGTTTTCCGTCGGCAACCAAATAGCCGCGGTCGTATGGGAATCCGTCCATTCGAGACATTACATGCAGTTTACTGTTATCCTCGAGTGCAAAGCGAATCTGATAACCTGACTGGTTGAGCAATACGCCCTGAAGGAACACTGCCTCGTTTGTACCCTTTCCGCAAGCTTTCTCAGAGATGGTCTGAAGCATCTTGTAATAAGCCCAGTCGCAAAGTTTGTACTCTTTGCGCAACTCAAGACAGTCGTGAATCAAGTTGGTGTAGCCCTTAGAGGTAAGCTCTACGAATGCCTCAGAGATATCCTTCTTTGATGTGCCGTTGAGCTTAAACTTCTCGGCATTACCCCATCTTACCTTCATTGGTGTGCCGTAGTACTCAAACGCACTAGTGGCCATCGACTCCTGGTTTTCTATGATAGGTTGCTGGGGCTTAGGTTGAGGTTTGACCTCGACAACAACAGGCACAACGACAGCCTCGATGACCTTGCTCTGCTTTTCCTGTTGCTTCTTTTTCTGCTCAGCTAACAAGCGGGCCTGCTCCTCTTGCTTCTTTTTCTGTTCGGCGAGCAAACGAGCTTGTTCCTCCTGCTGTTTCTTCTTTTCAGCTAACAAGCGCAGCTCTTCCTCTTGCTTCTTTTTCTTTTCGGCCAGCAGTCGTGCTTGCTCTTCCTGTTTGCGTTTCTTCTCGGCTAACAGGCGCTGCTTCTCTTCCTGCTGCTTTTTCTTTTCGGCTAGCAGAAGAGCTTTCTCTTCCTGTTTGCGCTGTTTCTCGGCTAGCAAGCGAGCCTGCTCCTCTTGTTTCTTCTTCTCTGCATCTATGCGTGCCTGCTCTTCTTCTTGCTTTTTCTTTTCGGCAGCGATGCGTGCTAGTTCCTCTTCCTGAGCTTTCTTTTCGGCAGCTATGCGAGCCTGCTCCTCTTCCTGTGCCTTCTTTTCGGCTGCTAAACGTGCCTGTTCTTCTTCGCGTACACGTTTTTCTTCGGCAATCTGACGAGCGCGCTCTTCCTCCTGCTTGCGCTTTTCCTCAAGCTGGCGGGCTCTTTCTTCTTGTTTTTTCTGTTTCTCTTCTAATAGTCGGGCTTGCTCTTCCTGCTTGCGCTGTTTTTCTTCCAGTAGCTTCTGCTGGCGCTCTTGCTCCTTCTGTTTAGCCAGGGCTTGTCTCTCCTCTTCCTGTTGCTTCTTCTTCTCTGCCATCAGCTTGGCTAACTCGGCCTTCTTCTGCTGTTTCTCCAGTTCCTTCTGCTGCTCCTCCTGTTGCTTCTTTAGTTCGGCCAGGCGCTTCAGTTCAGCCTCTTGTTTCTTCTTTTCTGCCAAGAGTTTTGCCTGCTCAGCTTCCTGAGCTTTCTTTTCGGCTGCAATGCGGGCTTTTTCAGCTTCTTGTGCTTTCTTCTCAGCAGCTAATTTAGCCTGCTCCTCCTCGCGTGCTTTCTTCTCGGCAGCCAGTTGAGCCTGCTTTTCTTCCTCTTGCTTTTTCTTTTCAGCCAGTCGGGCCTGTTTTTCTTCTTGTTTTTTCTTTTCTTCAGCTAACTTGGCCTGCTTTTCCTCTTGCTTTTTCTTCTCGGCAGTTATGCGAGCCAGTTCCTGTTCTTGCTTTTTCTTTTCGGCAGCAATTCGGGCCAGCTCTTCTTCTTGCTTTTTCTTTTCGGCAGCGATACGAGCCAACTCTTCTTCTTGAGCTTGCTTTTCAGCAGCGATACGAGCCTGCTCCTCTTCCTGAGCTTTCTTTTCAGCGGCTAAACGAGCTAGTTCTTCTTCCTGAGTTTTTTTTTCAGCATCTAAACGAGCCAGTTCTTCTTCTTGAGCTTTCTTTTCGGTAGCTAGACGGGCTTGCTCCTCCTCCTGCTTCTTCTGCTCGGCAGCTAGTCGGGCCTGTTCCTCTTCACGCTTCTTCTGTTCTTCAGCCAGTTTCTTTTCTGCCTCTTCGCGTTTCAGTTCTTCAAGATATATCTCGTCGTTCATTTTGTCGTATTCTATAGGCTTGATGTCGTCCTCTTTTGGGCGATCAACGGCATCCTCGATGGGATAGTCTTTCCAAGCCTTCTCCATGAAGTCGGCATACTTCTTGTTAACGCTGTCGCGGAATTCCTCGTACTTTTTATTTGCATCTTTTACGAAATCGTCGTAGTTCATTTTCTGCTTGTTCTGAATCTGCTGTTTCAGACTGCCTCTCTGTCTCTGAGGCCTCTGGCCCTGTGCATAGGCTATACCAATGAACAGAATCAGACTGAGCAATGTGAGCGATAACTTTTTCATATCTATAATAGTTTTAGTTATTTTCAATTCTGATAGGGATGCGTTCTACTTGCATCTGTTCGTCCTTCTGCTGATATTTCGTCAACCAGGCATTGAATTCCTTGTAATCAAGTGAACTCGGTACGATAAGGTCGTCAGATAATTGTTTCTGTCCAACCTTAGAGCTTATTTTTGCATAGTTATTAGGTGAGAAGATTACATATAGGTTATTATATTCTTCAGTGTTTCCTTCCGAACAGGTCAGCACCACTTCATCGACCTCGCCATCAGCAGGGTCGGCTTTTGCTGCAGAGAACAGGTAATACTCTTTTTCGTGTGTAACGGCGAATGAGCCTTTGCCCGAACTCTGGTAGGGTAGCATGCAGAATACCTGATTGGTTAGGATGTCGAATAGGAATACCGTGAGATATCCATCTACGGGTGACTTGAAATATAGGAAAAAATCCTCACCGTTCTTAAAGGTGTCGGACGTAAGTTTCTTGTCTGGCTGGATACGTAATGGTTTAGCTTCAAACTCAACGCCAGCAGTAACCAGTTCTCTGATTTTTCCCTTGACGGTAACCTTCAGCAGGTCTCTGCCTCCGTCGAGTAGACGTTCAAACTTAGGTTCGGCTACGTCGCCCAGCCATACACCTCTCACCTGACCACTTGTCATGGAATGGAATGAGGTACTCGACTGGCCGTTGTCATTCGAAATAAGAACGACGTCGTTTTGACTTACAGACGTACCGAATTCCTTCTCGATAGCTGCGTTCTGCGCTTTTACTAGCGCAAACTGACAAGCCTGGGCATAAGAAACATTGGAGGGTATCTCGTATAGATAAGTATCCTCCACGGTTTTTACTTTACCCTTCTCCTGAGCGCTGATACCCAGTGCCCAGGAGAATAATGTAATCAGGATGAGCAATTGTTTCATTAGTTCTTTGCCTTAACTTTCTCTACATCCTTAATCAGATTGTCTCTGCGAGCCTGCTTGATGGCTTCCTTAGCGAGCTTGCTGACAGTGTCGGCAGAGATGGCACAGCGGATAAGCACCTCGGTATTGCCGTTAGGCAGCTTGCGCCAGCACTCCATCAGAGTCTTAGGGCGATTCAGCTGCTGGTCGATACTGCGCCCCTGCTGACTAACAATTGTCTTTGCAATAGACTCTGCCTCATCGGCGCCAAACTGCTCGTTGGCCAGATCCTGCTCGATGGTAGAAGTCATATCGGTTCTCAGTTTGGTGGCGATTTCACCCTTGGCTACGGTAATAGCTTGAGTTCTAGCAGCATCATAAACACTACCTGTACTGCGGCCTTCGCCAACAATCCATACCTCATATCCCATAGCGTCAACTTCTGACTGGGAAGCGAAAGACTTTGTGAGCTGGGTCTCGAGAGGCAGCTGGCCTGGATTAACCTTCCAGCCTTCGGCCTTGAATTCCTTCAGTTGCTTCTTCAGTAGCTTCTGGTTAGCTTTGCTCAGCTCCTGGGCATTCACACTTGCCGAAACGGCAAACATCATAAATAGAGCTGCGAAAAATTTAATAGCTTTCATAATAGAAATGTTTTAAGTTGTTAATAATAGAATTATCTAATCTCGCGAATGAACATTTTTAGGATAGATATTGTTATTACTCCGTCGCAAAAGTAGGAAAAATAAACGAAACCTCCAAATGTTTTGCAATTTTTTTTGTGTTTTGTTTGGTTATTATGAAAAA
This sequence comes from uncultured Prevotella sp., assembly GCA_900322175.1. Taxonomy (GTDB): domain Bacteria; phylum Bacteroidota; class Bacteroidia; order Bacteroidales; family Bacteroidaceae; genus Prevotella. The sequence goes on along the minus strand of ONYZ01000001.1, from coordinate 52,832 downwards.
AGTACTTATCTTTGCAGCTAGATTCGAAACCTAGCAGACTAATAAGAAGTATGAAACGACGAATTCTATTGATAACTGTACTAACCGCAATCACCCACATCGCATGGGCACAGAAAGATGTGGACACGTATATAGCTGTGAATGAAAGCGAAGACCCAAATACTTTTGCAGTGATTATATCCAACGAGCATTATAAGCACGAAGCCGGTGTGCCTTTTGCCTTGAACGATGGAGCCATTTTTAAACGCTACCTGATGAAGACATTGGGCGTGCCTGAGCAGAATATCAAATATGTGGCAGATGCTTCGTTGAATGATATGAACTACAACTTGTCTTGGTTGGAGAAAATTATAAATGTAAAAAAACAGACTGCGCGTGCTATTGTATATTATAGTGGTCACGGTATGCCCGACGAAGATAGTAAAAAGGCTTATCTGCTTCCTGTTGATGGTTATAGCACCGAACCAACGAGCGGACTATCAACTGAAGCACTCTACAAACGACTGGGAGCCATGCCTGCCAAGCAGACAATTGTGTTCTTGGATGCATGCTTCAGTGGTTCTAAGCGTGAAGGCGATATGATGAAGGCCGCACGTGGAGTGGCGATAAAGGCTAAGAGTGCACCAGTCTTGGGCAATATGGTAGTGTTCTCGGCTGCTCAAGGCAACGAAACAGCCTATCCGCTCAAATCGAAGGAACATGGCTTGTTTACCTATTTCATACTGGAGAAACTGCAGGAGAGTTGTGGCGCCGTAACATTGGGTGAGCTAAGTGACTATGTTACTAGTCATGTATCCGAGACCTCAATTGTGATTAACGAGAAAAGCCAGACCCCTACGGTGACGGCTCCTGTTGGTTCTAATGAATGGAGAAACTGGAAGATGGCTGAGACTGCAGCCAGTAAGTTTGAGAATCTTCCTAAGATTCAGCATACTGCGGCTGCATCTTCTGACAATCAGGATGGACAGTCTGCCACACCGAAACAGCAGCACAAACCTGGGGGTATTTCAGTACTGAAAAGAAGGACAACTACGACAAATGAGACAAATGAATAACTAATAAAACTATATAATTTAAATTCTACAAAAATGAAAAAGTTATTTGTAATGGCAGCTATGTTGCTGAGTGTGGTAGGGGCTATTGCACAAGACGCAAAACAAACGGTGTTAGTAGAACAGTTTGTTAACAAGAGCAGTGCTAAAGATGTGGAAGCTAATGCATTACAACAGGCCATCGTGTCAGGTCTGGTAGGTACAGGTAGACTGAATGTTGTTGATGCTGGAACAATGGTTGATCTGCCTACAGTAAAGAACGACCGCCTGATTTATCTAGGTGATAATGGTATTGGTTGGATGGTAGAGGGTATACTTAATACAGTAAGTACTGCCAAAAAGTCAATGAACATTAGCGGAAAAACTTCTTATTATTATGAGGGAAATATAAACTATACTCTCACCCTGATTAATACTGAGACAGGTCTCACGACTATCTCTGAAACTTATACTGACAGTAGTACTGGTGACTCAGAAACTGAGGCTATTACGGCTGCAATCAACGATGCTAAGAAACGTATGAACCGCTTTGTTCAGAATCACTTCAAAGTAGAGGCTACAATCAAGGCTCTTGATGAGGTTGATGCCAAGAAGGGTGTGAAAACCTGCTACATAAGCATAGGTAGCGACATGGGTGTAGAGAACGGACAGATTTTTGAAGTTTTCGCACAGATTCAGATAGCTGGTGAGAATGTAGACCGTAAGATTGGTGAGGTAAAGGTTGTTGAGGTCGTTAGTGGAACAATGTCGCGTTGCTCAACAAAAAGCGGTGGCCCGGAAATCAAAGGTGCTTTCGATAAACAGCAGAAAATAACTGTTCGTAGTCGTGCCAAGAAGACTATATCTTTGCCAGGTATTGGCAGTCTATAATGTTTACGAATCAAGCACAGATTAAATACAGCGGGGTGTGAAGCCCCGCTTATTTTAGCTAATAGTATGATCAGATATACAAAAAAAGAAGAGATTTGGAATGCTTCGTCCCATGGCGGGGGAATCCTGTTGGGGGTGGTGTTTGGCATCATCTTTCTGGTATGGTGCTTTCAGGCCGATAACAATTGGGCCAGGGTTGGTGTGATACTGTATTTGTTTGGGATGCTTGGCTCTTATATAGCATCAACGCTTTATCATTCGATAAAACATCATTCCAAGTGGAAAGAGCGCTTGCGCAAGTGGGATCATGCTGCCATTTACTGGCATATAGCAGGCTCGTATTCACCGTTAACACTGGTTGCTTTGCGTGAACAAGGCTATTGGGGTTGGAGTCTTTTCTGCTTTGTCTGGGCTTGTGCTGTTGCTGGCACAATTATCAGTTTTATTCATCTTAAAGAACATTCAAATTTTGAGACATTTTGTTTTGTAGGAATGGGCTTGAGTGTGCTTGTCGCTTTCAAACCTCTTATTGATTCTGTGTCGACTGCTGCTGTTAGCTGGATTATTGCTGAAGGTGTCTGCTATATCACTGGAGCTGTTTTTTATTCTTTGAATAAGACCAAATATATGCATTCGGTATTCCATTTTTTTGTCTTGGCAGGTAGTATTTGTCATATCATAGCAGTATGGGATGTACTGATGGAGTACTTATAATTGTTAAGAGTTTGGGCTTTTTTTTGGTGGTTTGGTAAAAAAGTCGTAAATTTGCACACGAATTTGCAAATTATCGATTATTATGGCATATACGTGTATGACTGCTGCCGAGGCTGCAGCATTGATTAAGAACGGCGAGAACATCGCTATGAGTGGTTTTACACCAGCAGGTGTAGCTAAGGCAACAACCAAGGAACTAGCTAAGATTGCGGTGGCTGAACATGAGGCAGGCCGCGAGTTTAAAGTAGGTATTTTTACTGGTGCATCAACAGGACAGAGTACTGATGGTGATCTGGCAAATGCTCAGGCTATCAAATACCGTGCACCTTATACCACCAATCCTGATTTCCGTAAACATGTGAATATGGGAGAAATTCCATATAATGACCTCCACTTGAGTCACATGGCTCAGGAGTTACGCTATGGTTTTTACGGAGATGTAGATTGGGCAATTCTCGAAGTGTGCGATATCGAAGAAGCTGGCAACGACTATCGTGTTTATCTTACTGCTGCTGGTGGTATTTCTCCAACTGCAGCTCGTCTTGCTAAGAAGGTCATTCTGGAGCTTAATTCGTTCCACAATGCTAACGCAAAATTCATCCATGATGTATACGAACCATTGGATCCTCCTTATCGCAAGGCTATTCCCATTGAGAATGTTGGTGATCGTATTGGTAAACCATACGTAAGTATCCCCAAGGATAAGGTGGTAGGAGTCGTAGAGTGTAACATTCCTGACGAGGCACGTGCTTTTAAGGATAGCGACCCTGTTACAGAGAAGATAGGTTTTCTCACAGCCGAGTTCTTGGTAGAGGAAATGCACAAGGGACGCATCCCCAAGGAGTTCCTTCCGTTGCAGAGTGGTGTAGGATCTACTGCAAATGCAATTCTTGGTGCTTTGGGTGAGGATAAGCATGTTCCCAATTTCAATATCTATACCGAGGTTATCCAGAATTCGGTAATCGAGATGATGCTTAACGGACGTGTAAAAGACGCTTCGGCATGTTCGTTGACAGTTTCTAATGACTGCCTGATGCAGGTCTATGACAATATGGACTATATGAAACATCACCTGACTCTGCGTCAGAGCGAGATTTCTAATTCACCTGAAATCATCCGCAGATTGGGCGTTATTGCTATCAATACTGCTATTGAAGCTGATCTCTATGGAAACGTGAACTCAACCCATATCAGTGGTGTAAAGATGATGAATGGTATTGGAGGTAGTGGTGACTTTATTCGCAATGCCTACCTTTCTATATTTACTTGTCCATCTGTTGCAAAGGGTGGAGTTATCAGCTCAATAGTTCCTTTTGTGAGCCATCAGGACTCATCAGAGCACGATGTTAATATCATCGTAACCGAGCAGGGCGTGGCTGATTTGCGTGGCAAGAGTCCTGCTCAGCGTGCAGAAATCATTATCGAGAATTGCGCACATCCTGATTATAAGCAGTTGCTGTGGGATTACCTAAAGATTTCCAAGATGGGACAGACCCGTCATAACCTGCCAGCAGCTTTTGCCATGCATGACACATTGGCTCGTAAGGGCGATATGAAACTGACTGACTTTTCTGAATACATCAAATAAAAAAGGATAATTAATAGTGAAACAACTAAAACGATGGGCTGTCGTTGCCATTACCCTGGCAGCTGTACTCTTTGTCTCATGTGGAGGCAAGAATGAGAGTACGGCACAGGGTGAAAGCAAGGTGTCTACTAAAGATTCGTTAAAGTCGATTATGGTGGATAGCTTGATTTCACGGGCAGACAAAGCAAAAGATTTCTCCGCTAATGTGAACTTCCGCATAACAGCCTGACAGTCAATGCAAAACGAAACCACCGTTTCCAGAGTTATCAGACATTCATCAGACATCCGGGAAATTAAGCCTTTCCAGCTCATTTCTATACAAAGGTAGCCATTTTTACCCAAATACGCAAGAGCGTTAAGATTCTTTATCCCAAAAGGGTGAACAAGTGTTAATTTTGGAGAGGGCTGAGACGAGGGCAGGATGGATGATGACGGAGGCAAAGAGGAGAAAAAACGAAAAAACACATCCAGACGTGTAAAGGTATAATCCGATATCAGTTGAAAAGCCTGCTGTTTGACTAGAAAACAAAAATATAGATTACTAAACATTGTTTAACAATAACAGTAATCTTAACGTGGATTGTTATGCCACTTATAACGCCGCCAATCAAGAACATCAGTGAAGTGACAGGGCCATTGAAGGAGGAGATCCTTAATGGTCGTGTCCATACGATAGATGAGATGAAGGCATGGCTGAAACCTTTGGGTTACAGCGATGCGATAAACGAGGCGGCAATCAATTCTATCCTGCGTGAGTTCGTGATGAGCAAGGTCTCTGCTGATTATACCATGAACATGGAGTAGATTGTGGAACTTCTTCGTCCGCAGTTGGAAGTCACAAAGGAGGATATAGAACCAACCATTATCATGGGATTGTACCATCATCGCAATCTTATTGGTTCGCCAAGCGCATTTATAAAAATAGTTGAATAAACATGGGCGTTGCCCATTATTTAAGAATCATGTTAGACAAACAAAGTAAGATATACGTGGCAGGACACAATGGACTTGTGGGGTCTGCTATTTGGAATAACCTGCTGCAGAGGGGATATACGAACCTTGTAGGCAGGAGTCATAAGGAACTGGACTTGACGGATCAGGTGGCAGTTCGTAAGTTCTTCGATGAAGAGCGTCCTGATGCAGTGGTTTTGGCTGCTGCCTTTGTGGGTGGCATTATGGCGAACTCGCTGTATCGCGCTGACTTCATTATGATGAATATGAAGATTCAGTGCAATGTGATTAGTGAGGCGTATGCGCATGGCGTGAAGAGGTTGCTGTTCCTGGGTAGCACCTGTATCTATCCGAAGAATGCACCGCAGCCGATGAAGGAGGACTGCCTGCTCACCTCTCCCCTGGAGTACACCAACGAGGAGTATGCCATTGCCAAGATTGCGGGCCTCAAGATGTGCGAAAGCTACAACCTGCAGTATGGTACGAACTATATTGCCGTGATGCCAACCAACCTTTATGGCCCCAATGACAACTTCCACTTGGAAAATAGTCATGTGATGCCCGCTATGATGCGCAAGGTCTATCTGGCGAAGCTGATACATGATGGCGATTGGGGTAAGATTGCCATTGACCTGAATAAACGTCCAGTTGAGGGCGTGTCAGGAAGTGCATCTAAGGAGGACATCCTGAAGGTACTTGGAAAGTATGGCATTTACGATAACAAGGTCGTCCTTTGGGGAACTGGAACGCCACTCCGCGAGTTCCTGTGGAGCGAAGATATGGCCGATGCCTCGGTGCATGTCCTGCTGAATGTGGATTTCAAGGATGTCATTGGCATTGAGAAATATTCTTCCGTTCACTTTGGCGCAACCACAGATGGCGCTGTGGATAGAAATCATAGTGCTGGTCGTGGCGGTGCTATTCCCTCATTAGGCGAGATTCGTAACTGTCACATCAATGTAGGTACGGGCAAAGAGTTGACCATCCGTGAACTCTCTGAACTCGTGGTTAAGGCTGTAGGCTTTGAGGGAACAGTGGAGTTTGATGCCAGCAAGCCTGATGGCACCATGCGCAAGCTCATTGACGTCACCAAGCTCCACTCCCTTGGCTGGACTCACAAAGTCGAAATTGAGGACGGAGTCCAGAAGTTATTTAATTGGTATAAGGAATCATTAAAATAAAAAAATATGCGTACAGCACTTATTACTGGTATTACAGGCCAAGACGGATCTTACTTGGCAGAGTTCTTGTTAGAAAAAGGTTATGACGTACACGGAACTATCCGCCGCAGTAGCGTGGATTTTCGTGAGCGTATCGCTCACTTGGAGGGTACGCCCCATTTCCATCTGCACTATGCAGATTTGGGCGACTCGATGAGTGTGCTGGGCGTGATTGGTAAGGTGCGCCCTGACGAGATATATAACTTGGCGGCGCAGAGCCATGTGCAGGTGAGTTTTGATTCACCAGAGTTTACGGCTGATGTCGATGCTGTGGGTGTACTACGTATTCTCGAGGCGGTTCGCCAGTTAGGAATGACCGACAAATGCCGCATCTATCAGGCCAGCACCTCCGAGCTGTATGGCAAGGTAGAAGAAGTTCCTCAGAACGAGAACACGCCATTTCATCCCTATAGTCCCTATGCTGTCGCTAAGCAGTATGGCTTTTGGATTGTCAAGGAGTACCGTGAGGCTTACAATATGTATTGTTGCTCAGGTATCTTGTTCAACCATGAGTCTGAGCGTCGTGGCGAGACGTTTGTCACCCGCAAGATTACGTTGGCAGCGGCTCGTATTTCTCAGGGGTTGCAGGATTGCCTGTATTTGGGTAATATGGATTCTCTGCGAGATTGGGGCTATGCCAAAGATTATGTTGAATGTATGTGGTTGATCCTGCAGCAGGATAAGCCCGAGGACTTCGTGATTGCAACGGGTGTACAGCACAGCGTACGTGAGTTCACTGAGCTTGCTTTCAAGCATGCCGGCATCGAGTTAAAGTTTGAGGGTGAGGGCATCAATGAGAAAGGTGTTGTGGTGAAAGGCCCAGAGAGTCTGATTGGCAAGGCTGTTGTTGCTGTAAGCGAAGACTTTTATCGTCCAACTGACGTAGTAAACCTTTGGGGTGATCCCACAAAGGCCAAAGCTAAACTGAAGTGGAATCCCAACAAAACTAGTTTCGAGGAACTCGTGAAACTCATGGTAGAGAGCGATATGGCCAAGGTCGCATCAGAAGATGCAGCAATGAAAGTCCGTACCAACCTTGCAGAGTACCTCGAAAAGGGTATTGTGAAATAATCAAAACTTGTAATTCTGTCGCGAGACACTATATAAAAATCGATTATGAAAACAGGGCGGGCTCTTATCAGGGGCTCTCATAATATTAAGGTTCCGCTCGGCGACGTTAGGAGACGCTTGCTAGAGCAAGAATAACCTAATAATCTTGCCCCTATTTGTGAAATTAAAGATATTATTTGCTATATGAAGAAAGTAATGCTTGTATTTGGAACGAGGCCGGAGGCCATCAAGATGTGCCCACTGGTGAAGGAGTTCCAGAAGCATCCCAATGAGTTTGAAACGATAGTCTGTGTAACAGGTCAGCACCGAGAGATGTTGGATCAGGTACTCACCATTTTTGATGTGAAACCGGATTACGACCTGAACATCATGAAACAAGGCCAGGACCTGTATGATGTTACTGCACGTGTGCTCACGGGTATGCGCGATGTATTTAAGGAGTGCAAGCCCGATGTGGTTCTTGTGCATGGCGATACTACCACCAGCACTGCTGCTGCACTGGCTGCTTTCTACCAGCAGATTCCCGTGGGCCATGTTGAGGCAGGTCTGCGTACTCATAACATCTACAGCCCTTGGCCAGAGGAGATGAACCGTCAGATTACGGGCCGTATCGCCACGTATGACTTTGCGCCCACGCCGCTGAGTGAGAAGAACCTGCAGGAGGAGAAGGCGCACGGTCAGATCTTCGTGACCGGCAATACTGTGATTGATGCCTTGCACATGGTAGTGGACAAGCTGAAGACAGACAAGACACTGGCTGACGAACAGATTAACGTGCTGAAGAATGCCGGATATGAGGTGACGCGTTTGGACGGTGGCAAGAAGCTCGTTTTGATTACCGGCCACCGTCGTGAGAACTTTGGTGAGGGATTCATTAGCATGGTTACGGCCATGAAGGATCTCTCGGAGAAGTATCCTGAGGTGGATTTCGTTTATCCTATGCATCTGAATCCCAACGTCCGCAAACCTATCCATGAGGTGTTTGGAGAAGATTTGACTCGCCCCAACTTCTTCTTCATTGAGCCGCTGCAGTATCTGGAGTTTGTGTATTTGATGGAGAAATCGACTGTGGTGCTGACTGATTCAGGCGGCATCCAGGAAGAGGCTCCTGGTCTTGGTAAGCCGGTACTCGTGATGCGTGATACTACTGAACGCCCTGAAGCACTGAAGAGTGGTACGGTTCACCTTGTAGGAACTAATCATGATCTGATTGTATCTGAGGTATCGACCCTGCTGGATGATGCGGCTGCATACGAGCGTATGAGCAAAGCCGTGAACCCCTACGGTGACGGTAAGGCCTGCAGCCGCATTGTGCGCGCTCTCAATGGCGAAGCCGTAGATAGATACGAAGTTTAACTGCACCCGCAAGTCCAAATCAAAAAGAGGCTTGCAGCTACATTTCGATTACCGAAATAGGTGTTTATCACTCTTGCAGAGAGATAAGATTTAACAATTTAACAAATTAACAGTTACAAGGTAACAGTTAACGCTTCAGGCACAAAAGGCGTAACCGTCTTTAGAGCCTTCCGCAGGAAAAGCGGTACAGCCCAATGCCAGGCAAGCTGGCATCCGGCTGAATAGAATAAGCGGAAGAGCCGCAAGAGTGCAAAGCACGAGTTATTACAGCTAAATGAAAAAGGAATTTGACCTTACTACAGCCTTTACCTTAAAGGGTGATTGGTTTCTTCCCGAACAGCCGGAAAACCGGCTGAGCGGAGAGGTTAGTTTTTCGCCTGAAACGGGTATACATTTAGAGCTGATAGGAGACTTTTATTCTGACTTCATTGCGCTGGGTGGCAAGAACTACGAAACAATACAAGGTGTTGTTGAGGGAAGCCGTCAGATTACATTGTTTGGTTGCTTGTATGTCGGGCGTGGTGAAGTGTCGCTTGTTAGAGGTAACGAACTTGCTAAGCCTGTACTGACGTTCGCTATCAATAGAATGCTGTCTGGATGGTATTTTGACAAACAAGAACAAGTCATTGCAAAGACCGTTTATTTTCGGTTTGCTGGTCTTGAAGAGTGGTTGCTCGTAACAGGCTTTGGCCGTGATCACTTGAAAATAGACCGTGAAAAGATGACGCTCGACTTGCACTATAAATTGCCGGAACCCATTCCATTCGAATATCCTGCTGGTTGTAACGCGACTTTCAATTTCAGCGTCAGCAACATTCATGAGCCTATTATCCGTACCTCATTTGAGATGTCGCAAATCGTTCAGTTGAAGATAGAACGTGCGGAAGGTTTTACACTTGATGACCTGTTGCGCATCAGCTACGAGTTCCAGACATTTCTCATGCTTTGCATGTATGGTGGTACGTTTGTAAAGAGCATTTGTTTTTATAACCCAGACTATTCTATCACTCTCAACGATGGAAGACCAGTAAATAGACGTATAGACCTCTATTACAGCCAGCATTTTGCAGTTAAAGAGCATTCGCGTGACTACCGTTCCAACTTGGTTCCATATCCTGCTATAAGGGAATCATACCCAATGCTGATAAAGAAATGGGATGCCATGTTTGATGATTTTCTGCCCGCCATTAGCCTGCTGATGGACCAGTTGCAGGATAAGAGTGTCTTCTCTGGCAATGACTTCCTTAATTTGGCTCAAGCTGCCGAAACCATTCATGACCGCATGTACCCTGGAGCAGTCAAGATGCCCAAATCAGAATATGATCAGTTAAAGAAAAATGTCCTGGGACATATTCCTGCTGAAAAACAAGATTTCGTTAAGGGCTTATTGCAGAATGGCAACAGTGTTTCATTCAATACTCGTCTCTGCGAGCTGGTAGCATGCTGTCCTGCAGCCATCAAAAACATCTTCATCCCTGATGCCGATGCTTTCATAAAGGAGATTCGCGACTCTCGCAACTATTATACCCATTATACTCTGGCTGGAAAGAAACACGTAAAGCATAATTATGAGTTGATGCAACTTACCAATCGCGTTCAATTCCTTTTGGTCATTGTGTTACTCTTGCATGTTGGTGTAAATGAAGAACTGCTTATACGTCTGGTCGAGAATCAGAACTACAGATTTGGGCAGTTAGCTGCAAATTAAAAAATGGCCAAACTACATCCTTTAATTAAAGGTCAAAGTGTCCGCATTGACAATCACCATCCAGGAACTCCTATAAGGTGGGATTGGGACGAAGGCGAACAACCAGATGATGTCCATCTAGAAAAACAACGGGACGGTAAGGTGAATGGGAAAGATGTCAAGGTCAAAGTGACACTAAACCATGATAATGCTGCAGACGGTCCTAAGAAGGCAGAAAGAAACGATAACGCATGGATGGATGCATACAACCACATGGTCAGGGAAGTTAATGACGTATTAAGAAATAACAAGGCTGTTCGTGACCAATTGGTTGAAGACGTAAAGAATGCTGTACGCGAAATACGCCCTAACAAACCTAATAGGGCTATGCGAAAAGCGTTAGACCGTATTGCTGATCATTTCGATCTTCCTAAAGAGAATTTCATTAAGATGGAATTGGCTAATAGAGGTGTATTTTGTCTTTTCATGGATAAGGAAGAACACTTGTGTTATGTGGGTTTTGGTCGAGACCATGCTTTTTACTTAGGAAGAGGTGATGGTCGTGAGTTCTCTAGAAGAGTGCGAGGATACAAACATTTGCCAAGAGGAATCCGCAGATATATTGGAAGAAAGATAAAGAGAAAATAGAATAGTGGCTTTGCTTCTTAAGCTTGAATGCCCAAAGATATAATCTGAGATAGTGCTTAGGCGAAACGAAGTGAATTAACAGTTAACAAGTTAACGTTGCGATTAAGCGAGAGCAATGCCAAGCTTGTTTGAACATTGCCGAGCGATAGCAAGGTCATCGAAGATAACATTTTAACATATACGGCTTCCGCATTTAGGCGCAATATATGACTGAAGACAAAATAAAGGAGCAATTCCACTACTTTAATATTCAAGCAGATATTGATTCTGTATACGGGAACTGGGCGGTTTCCACAGAGGGAGATGTTGTGAATTGTCTCTATCCTTATGCTATACTATCTATTCATTTTAAAGATGCAGAATGGCTAGAGAAGATTAAAACTAAAGTTTGGTTCAAGTCTGAATGTGAAGAAGCTTTGAAAAAGGCTATAGACAGGGCATTGGAGATAAAGAAAAACGAATAAACGGTTTCCGCTCTTACGCGCAGGTGGAGCCGTGATGGGGCGAGTTCAGGTTCTCCGCACAGCCTGACTGCCCCAACCATAGAGGACAGGGGAATACATCAGGATTCTCTCATAAATAAAAGGTTCAATAAGTCCTGATGACCCTGCCCTTTTGACAGAATAAAACAAATACGAATGGAAGTAATAAAAACAGCAGTAATCATGGCAGCGGGTATGGGAACTCGCTTTGGAGAACAGACAGAATTGAAGCCCAAAGGTTTTATACCTTTCAAGGGCAAACCAATGGTAATTCGTGCCATTGAAACCATGTTTGATGCCGGAATAGAAAAGATTATTATCGGTACTGGTTATCACAAGGAATGGTATGAGGCATTGGAGAAAGAGTATCCCGGAAAGGTACAGTGCGTATTCTCGCCCCGTTTTGCAGAGACCAACAGCATGTATACTCTTTGGAATTGCCGCGAGGCAATAGGGGGAAATGATTTCTTGCTGTTTGAGTCTGATTTGGTTTTTGAAAAGAGAGCTGTCACTGAACTGATCAATTGCGCATTTGACTCAGCTATGCTGATTACTCCTGTTACTAAGTTCCAGGATCAGTACTATGTGCAGATGAATGAGAAGTGCGAGCTGATTAACTGCTCAGTAAATAAGGACGAAATCATTCCTTCTGGAGAGTTAGTGGGTATCCAAAAGATTAGTAATTCATTCTACAAGATACTCTGTTCAGAATACGAAAAGATAGTTGATGAGAAACCTAAGTTGGGCTACGAGTTCCAGTTATTGGATGTATCCCAGCGAATCACTCCCATGAATGTTCTTAAGCTTGAGAACCTTCAATGGTATGAAATTGACGACGAACAAGACCTTAAATATGCAGAAGAAAACATTCAAGTATAAATAAAAAAATTCAAAAATATGGCAAAGAAAGTCTATCTCGGCATGATAGCCGACATTATGCACCCTGGCCTTATCAATATCATTAACGAGGGTGTCAAGTACGGAGATGTAATCATTGGCCTTTACACGGACAAGGCAATCGCAACGCACAAGCGTCTCCCTTACCTGACATACGAACAACGAGAAACTGTGGTTCGTTCCATTCATGGAGTTGCGGATGTGGTTCCTCAGGAGGATTGGAGCTATGTCCCCAATCTGGTAAAGTATAAGCCTGACTACATCATCCACGGTGATGACTGGTTGGAAGGCCCTGACAAGTACATCCGTGATGAAGTGTTCAAGGTGATGGAAGGTCTTGGCGGAAAGGTGATTGAAATTCCTTACACCAAGGGCATTACCTCCTCAGGTCTTGCAGAAGAATTAGAGTCTCTGGGAACTACTCCTCAGGCACGTTTGAAGAGTCTTCGTCGCTTGATTACGGCCAAACCCATTGTCCGCATTATGGAGTCTCACTGTGGTTTGACAGGCCTTATCATTGAGCACACAAGGGTTGAGGTTGGTAATGAAATCCGTGAGTTTGACGGTATGTGGGCAAGCTCTTTGACTGACTCTACCAGTAAGGGTAAACCCGACATTGAGGCTGTTGACTTGACCACCCGTCTGCACGACCTGAATGACTCTCTGGAAGTAACCACCAAGCCCGTTATCTATGATGGAGACACCGGCGGAAAGACGGAGCACTTTGTGTTTACAGTCCGTACCCTGGAACGTCTTGGTGTATCTGCAGTTATTATTGAAGATAAGGTCGGTTTGAAGCAGAATAGTCTGTTTGGTACTGATGCAGTTCAGACTCAGGACACCATTGAGGGTTTCTGCTCAAAGATTCAGGCAGGTAAGGAAGCTCAGGTAACTCGTGACTTCATGATTATTGCACGTTGTGAGTCTCTGATTGCTGGCAAGCCCGTAGAGGATGCTTTGGAGCGTTGTCACGCTTACGTGGCTGCAGGTGCAGACGGTATCATGATTCACAGTAAAAATAAGGACGGTCAGGACATCAAGGAGTTCTGCCAGCGTTTCCGTGAGGTAGATAATCATACTCCTATTGTGGCAGTTCCTACCACATACGGACAGTTCACAGAGGCTGAACTTGCTGAGTGGGGTATCAACATTGTGATTTATGCTAACCACATGTTGCGTTCCGCTTATCCTGCCATGGTGAAGTGTGCAGAGCGTATTCTCGAGACCACCCGTTGTCAGGAGGCATCTGAAGAGTATTGCATGCCTATCAAGCAGATTCTGAATCTCATTCCAGGAACTAAGAAGAAATAAAGAAAGGAGTGCTATTATGATTAGACCTGAATTCTTTATAGAGAAACTGAGAGAGAATGGCATTGATTGTTTTGCAGGAGTACCTGACAGTCTGCTGAAGAACATCTGTGCATATATCACAGATCACTTTGACGCACAACATAACATTATAGCTGCCAATGAAGGTGCAGCCGTAGGTCTTGCTGCCGGTCATTATCTGGCAACTGGCCAGCCTGCTTGTGTATATATGCAGAACAGTGGTGAGGGTAATATCATCAACCCGTTGGCATCACTTACTGATCCTGAGGTTTATAACATCCCTGTACTTCTTCTGATTGGCTGGCGTGGCCGCCCTGGAGTTCACGATGAGCCCCAGCATGTAAAACAAGGCAAGGTGACCACAGGCCTTCTGAACACAATGGGTATCAACTTTGATGTACTCTCAAAAGAGGAAGACAAGGCAGAGAAGCAGATTGCCAAGGCCATTGATGCTCTGAAGAAAAAGGATGTTTATGCCCTGGTGATTGAGAAAGATACCTTTGAAGATTACAAGCTCCAGAATGTAGAGAAGAATGACCTCACCATGAGCCGTGAAGAGGCCATCCAGACCGTTGCAGCAGCTTTGGGTGAAAAGGATTGCATTGTCTCTACTACTGGTATGATTAGCCGGGAGTTGTTTGAGTACCGTGCCGCTATGAACCAGGGTCACGAGCGAGATTTCCTGACCGTAGGTTCTATGGGGCACGCCTCTCAGATTGCACTTGGTATTGCGATGGCAAAGCCCGACCGCAAAGTTTGGTGCTTTGATGGTGATGGTGCGGCCATTATGCACATGGGTTCTATGGCTATTGTAGCTAATAAAGCCCCCAAGAACTATGTTCATGTGGTGTTTAATAATGGCGCCCATGACTCTGTTGGTGGTCAGCCTACAGTTGGTTTGAAGATTGATCTGCCTGCTGTGGCAAAGGCTGTTGGTTATAAGGCTACTGTCTCAGTGGATAATAAAGAAGAATTGGTGGCTGCATTGAAGAATCTTTTTGAAGGACCTGTACTTGTAGAGATTAAGGTTAAGAAAGGTAACCGTAAAGATCTTGGTCGCCCCACCACTACTCCTATTCAGAATAAAGAAGCATTAATGGATTTCCTCAAGAAATAAGACAATGGATTTGAAAGATATAAAGATTAAGCGCAATGTGTTGTTGAATCCGGGGCCGGCTACAACCACGGATAGTGTGAAACTGGCACAGGTGGTTCCTGATATTTGCCCTCGTGAGAAGGAATTTGCAGGTTTGATGAAGGGCCTGCGTAGTGACTTATGTAAAGTAGCACACGCACCGGAACCTGAATATACTTCTGTGTTATTCTGTGGCTCTGGCACTATCAATATTGACATCTGCATCAACTCCTTGGTTCCTGAAGGGAAGAAGATACTAGTGGTGAACAATGGAGCATATAATTCACGTGCCGTTGAAGTATGCCAGATGTACCATATTCCGCACATTGACCTTAAGAGCAGTGTGTTTGAGCAGCCTAATCTGGCAGATGTTGAGAAGACTCTGAAAGAGAATCCTGATGTGGCTGTAGTATATTGCTGCCATCATGAGACTGGTACTGGTGTTCTGAATCCTATACGAGAGATTGGTGCCTTGGCTCATAAGTATGGAGCTATCTTTATTTCTGACACCACTTCCAGCTTGGGTATGGTTCCGTTTGATATGGTGAAGGATAATGTGGACTTCTGCATGGCTTCTGCTCAAAAGGGCTTGATGGCAATGTCCGGTCTTTCGTTCGTAATTGGACGCAGGGATATCATTGAGGCATCCAAGAACTATCCCACACGTTCATACTACTGCAATCTTTATATGCAGTATGAGTGCTTTGAAAAGACCGGAGAAATGCACTTCACTCCTCCTGTTCAGACCATCTATGCTACCATTCAGGCATTAAAGGAATACTTTGAAGTTGGAGAGGAAGCTAAGTGGGCACGCCATCGCAGGGTATATGAAGCCATTCGTAAGGGTGTGAAGGAACTGGGCTTTGAGACTGTGATTGATCCTAAGATTGAGTCTGGTCTTGTGGTTTCAGTGAAGTATCCAGATAACCATAACTGGGACTTCGAGAAGGTTCACGACTATTGCTATGAGCGTGGTTTTACCATCTATCCGGGCAAGATTACCACAACCAATACTTTCCGTCTATGTGCATTAGGTACTATTGATGTAAAGGATATTGAAAGTTTCTTAGTGGTATTAGACAATGCATTACAGTCATTACATTGTAGTATTAGATAACTAATTTCTAAATTTAAGGAATGATCGTATATTATTTATTTTGATCTGACTTATTTATTATCCAGCTATGAAAATGAGTAACATTATAGATTTAGAAGAACAGAAAAGCATTCAATTAGAGATGCTTAAAGAAGTACATAAGTTTTGTGTTAAACATGAAATACGTTACTCTATCTCATATGGGACACTATTAGGTGCTGTCCGTCACAAGGGGTTTATTCCTTGGGATGATGATGTCGATATTATGATGCCTGTCCCAGACATGTTTAGATTTAAAAGGTTATTTAAATCAGATAATCTTTATTATTGCGATGTGGATGTTAATAAAAATTATGAGAATGCTTTTTCGGAAATAGTCCATTATAAATCATACAGAAAAAGAGGCGCCTTTTTACGGGACAGAGGAGTGGGGATAGACTTATATCCTGTGATATCAATTCCTGACTCAAAGAAAGAACAAGAACAATTCTTTAATGAATGTCAGTTGTTGTTTAATAAGAGGATGCAGGCACTTAAGTGGAAATATCGTTTTAATCACTACTTATCAATAATGTCTTTCCCAGGACTACGCTCTACTTTGTTAAAGTACAGGGACTACTTGATTAATTATGCTCCAGAATATGGTTCTACAAATTCTTTTTACATTATTTCTGAACCTATTTCCAGAAGGGCAAAAGATATTTACACATTTGATCTCTTTTCTGAAATGATGAACCTTGATTTCGAGGATTCCTCTTTCTGTGCCATCTCAAAATATGATTTATTTTTAAAGGCTCAATATGGTGATTATATGCAATTACCACCCGAAGATCAACGTCATCCCTATCATGGACAAACGTATTACTGGAAGTAATTAATTATGTCTCAAAATATATCAAATACCTCAAAAGTTCTCAAGGGGATTTCTTCGCAAACTATTGTGACGGTAGTCCTTGGAATTGTAGAGATAGTATCCTTCTCTATTATGTCGCGTCTGTTGACTCAAGAGGATTTTGGCTATTATGCTGCTATTACAGCTATTACAACTATTTTTTCAACTTTTTCAGAAACAGGAATTGGTTCGGCAATCATACAACAAAAAGAATTGACGAAGCGCTATATAAATAATGCTTTTACAATTAGTTTATTTTTTGGAGGCTTTATTTCTTTGCTCTTATTCGTATTGGCGGATCCTCTTTCACGGTACGTGGCGGATGTTAGTATGAGAACTCCTCTTATGATAATGTCGGTTACTCTACTTTTGAATTGTTTGACATCCGTCAATACAAGCTTGATGCATAGAAAGCTACAATTCTTAAGGGTTGGTTCAATTAACTTGGTATCACTTGTAATTACTACTATTGTTGCGATCTGGTTGGCATATAGCGGTTATGGTTATTATGCTATAATTACCAAAGCTGTACTTGGTTCCATAATTACATGGCTCTTATCGTTAATATTGTGTAAGACTCAATTTGGCTTTGCATTAGATAGGCAAACATTTGTAAGTATCTTTTCTTTTAGTGGTTGGTTGATGGCAAGTACTTTGTTTCGAAACCTTGCACATCAGGTTGATAGAATACTCATGCCTAGGTTGTTATCAGTAGCATCACTGGGGGCATATAATAGACCCAAAGATTTTGTTGAGCAAATATCGGGAAAGATTAACGGTATTTTTGATACTGCACTATTCCCTGTTCTTTCAGGGATTCAAGATGATAAGCAATCATTACAATCTGCATTTCGTAGGTCGATGTTTATCATGAATATTTTTGCTCTACTACTAACGCTGGCTTTTATTTTTAATAGTGAATTATTAATTCGAATTTTCTTTGGCGAGCAGTGGTTATATTTAAAGACTGTGATGATTGTTATTTCAGCCTCTCTCTTGTTTAATATTGACGGTAGATTGGCTGATTGCTACTTACGAAGTCTTGCACTAACCAAGCAGCAGTTTTATTTTAGAATTTTTGAGGCGGCACTAAAAATTGGAGGTATATTGATTGGATATAAATGGGATATTCTAGGTGTAGCTACTTCAGTGGTTATTACCAATTTCATAGCAAAGATTGTTAAAATCATTTATGTTGGAGGGAAAATAAATATAGAACCACACTCTGTAATAGGGATTATTATAAAATCTTGGCGTTTTTCTTTATTAATAATTCCTATTCTCATTGTTGCATATGCTTTTCTTCCAAATTCATGGGCCGGGAATATAGCTATGGCAATAATTTTTGTTTTATTATTGGTCGTTGTTTTTCTATTGTTACCAGGGCTTGTGGGTGAAATTTACAAGAAAGAAGTATATAGTAAGATATTGATTGCTTTCAAAAAGTTTGGAAGAAAGAAGAGAACCTGTAATTACTCTAAGAACAATGGTTAAAAAAAATAAGATAAGTGACTTTCTAAGAAACCCAAGTTTCCTATATATTTGTGCTTGGTGTTTATATTATATGCAGGGAATTCTTTATGCTAAAGGGTCTATCTTTGCGCAATTGATATTATTAAGTCTAATACTAACATCACTTAACCATGGGGCCAAAATTATTAATAAGCAAAATAA
Source organism: uncultured Prevotella sp. (assembly GCA_900322175.1). Lineage (GTDB taxonomy): Bacteria > Bacteroidota > Bacteroidia > Bacteroidales > Bacteroidaceae > Prevotella. Next base: position 34,170 of record ONYZ01000001.1, on the reverse strand, counting down.
ACCTATATATTTCAAAGGACTGAATATTTTGCTTTTAATGTTTACCTTTTATGGCTTATTATTATTTATTACAGATGGCTTTGTTACACATGGTGTAGAAAAAACTGTACCTTCGATGTATTATTTGAAGGGTTACTATATATCATTATTGCCAATATACTCTTGTTATTATTATACTAAAGAAGGTAAACTTACCCCTACTGTTTTTTCAGTATGCGCTATATTATTTGTTCTTGTTGGTATTGCTAGTTACTATCAACTTCAAAGAGAGGCATTGGAAGAACTAGCTTCGTTAGGTTCAAATAGAGATGAAGTTACTAATAATGCTGGCTATGTAGTATTAGCGGTATTGCCTTCCTTACTAGTGTTGAGCAAGAAACCAGTATTGCAATATGTATGTATAGGAATATGTGTTTTCTTTGTTATTTTGGCCATGAAACGTGGAGCCATTTTGTGTGCAGGCATTTTTTTAATAATGTTCACTTGGCATAAAATGAGCAAAACAAGTGGGACTAAGCGCGTTTTAGTTATTTTTGCCGCCTTGCTAGGGCTATATCTTCTGACAAGTATTATATCAAAAGAGATTGCGAATAGTGATTATTTTCAACTTCGTATAGAACAAACACTAGAAGGAGAGTCCAGTGGTCGGAATGAAATTTATCAGGCGTTTTTTAATCACTTCATAAATGACGCTAATGTATTTAATCAACTATTTGGTTATGGTGCTAATGGTACTATTAAACTTTTCCCAAATTATGCTCATAATGATTGGCTTGAGATTTTGACAAATCAAGGTTTACTTGGAATTGTAATTTTTTTATTCTATTGCTTATGCTTTACCAGAACAATAAAGTCTGGAAAATATCAGCAAGAGTCCAAGTTTGCATTACTAGTTTTCTTTTTATTGTTTATAACTCAGACCTTTTTTTCTGCAGGCATTACAAATACAGTTATTTACAATAGTTCTTTACTGGGGTTTGCCTTGGCGGATGGTTTTAGAAGAAAAGATTTATAAATCCAAAATGCTGTTCTACAATGATTAAAGTTGCTTTTGCAGGTGATTTTTGTACTTCGTTTTTGCCTAATAAGGGTTGTGAATTGCTTGAAAATACTGGACTTAATCAAATATGTGCGATTAACGATGAGGTAGATTATTCTTTTATTAATATCGAATGCCCGTTTACTGTAGGAGGTGAGGTTAGACATTTACCGATTAATAAACAAGGGCCTTCTTTAATTGGAGACGAAAGGACGGTTGCAATTATCAAGCAAACTGGATTTACATCCGTAAATCTTGCGAATAATCATATTTATGATTATGGCGATATGGCCCTAAAGCATACTATTAATTGTATAAAGGAATCGGGGTTAGATTATTTAGGCGCAGGTGCAAATGCTGAGGAGGCTTCTCTAATATTATGTAAAACTTTTAATAATTATAAGGTTACATTTATTAACTGTTGTGAGCATGAGTTCTCTATAGCAACGGAAAAACATGGAGGAGCCAACCCTTTAGACATTATAAAGCAGTATTATCAGATCCAAGAGGCTAAACATGATTCGGATTTCGTTGTGATGATTATACATGGCGGTGTGGAGCATTTCCAATACCCAACACCGCGGATGGTGAAGCTATATAGATTTTTTATTGATGCAGGTGCTGATGCGGTTGTTAACCACCACCAACATTGCCCATGCGGATATGAAGAATATAACGGGAAACCAATATTCTATGGACTTGGAAATTTCTTTTTTCCGTGGGAAGGGGAAAAAAACTCCATCTGGAATTTAGGCTATCTTGTAAAGCTGTCTTTAGACAAGCAGAAGGTGGGATATGAGATAATTCCTTACCGACAGTGTGACAACTCATATTACGTAAAGCTGCTGGAAGGAGAAGATTTGGAGTCTTTTAACAAAATGATGGAAGAGTTATGCAGTGCTATACATGATGAAAAACTGTTGAAAGAGAAGCTATGCGAATTTAACAGAAAGAACGATTACTTGTATCGAAAAATGTTTGAGCCTTATTCTGGACGCGTGATGAATGCACTATACAGAAGAGGGCTGCTACCATCATTTATTGGGAAGGATAGAATATTGGCTTTGATAGACTTTATAGGATGTGAGAGCCATTATGAGAGAGTAATGGATTATTTGGACAATAAATACAATCATTTTTTTTTCAATGAGTAAAATAACCACGGCAACAAATATGTTGCGCAATAATCGGAGTGCATTTATGGCCGCTCTGATAGAGAGATTTAACTTCCTGTTTGGGGATGAACAGTACCTTCGTCTGTTTTTTAAGTACAGAATGGGATACCCACTGAAACTAGATAACCCTCAGACATATAGTGAAAAACTGAACTGGCTGAAGTTATATGATAGGAATCCTTTTTATACGAAATTGGTGGATAAGTATGAAGTCAAGAACTATGTGGCGGAAAAAGCTGGAGTACAGTATGTTATCAAGACTCTCGGTATATGGGATAAACCTGAGGATATAGATTGGAAGACACTACCGAAACAGTTTGTTCTTAAAACTACACATGGAGGGGGAAATTCGGGTGTAGTAGTTTGTAAAGACAAAGAGAAACTGGATAAAGACATGACTGTGTCTAGACTGAAAGTGGCTATGAAACAGAATCTGTACAAAGACTCTAGAGAGTGGCCGTACAAGAATGTACCTAAAAGAGTCATTGCAGAGGAGTATTTAGAAGACGAGGCTACTAAGGAACTCCGAGACTATAAGTTCTTTTGTTTTGACGGAAAGGTGGAATTCCTTTTCATTGGCAGCGAGCGTCAGAAACCAGGCGAAGATGTAAAATTCGATTTTTTTGATAAGGATTTTAAACATCTGATGCTGAAACAGGGACATCCCAACTCCAAGGTGCTGCCTGATAAACCTTCAAGATTCGAGGAGATGAAGGTGGTTGCGGCTAAGTTGTCGGAAGGTATCCCTCATGTAAGAGTTGACTTATACGAGGCAAATGGGAACGTTTATTTTGGCGAAATGACATTTTACCATTTTGGTGGTGTAGTCCCATTTGAACCAAAGGATTGGGATTTGAAGTTTGGAAAGATGATAGCTTTACCTCAAAAGAGATAGAAGATATGAAGATATTGTATTATTTCCAAGAATTGGACACTCCAATGTTCCAGTGGCAACGCAAGCATTTTTTGGATGAACTAGCAAGAAAAGGAGTTTCTATCGAAACATTCAACCCTCTACTCTACAGTAATACTGAAGAGGCAAACGAGAAACTGATAAAAAAAGCGAAAGAAGGCGGATTTGATCTTATGATTTCTAACATGGGGTATTACAAAATGCTCTATGTGGATTCAGTCCGTGAGATAAAAAAGATAGGCATACCTACGATGAGGATAGCATGGGATAATCTTATGATTCCTTATATTGACAAGGTGCTTGCTCCTCATTTTGATTTGGTATGGCTTACAGCGAGAGAAACAGAGCAACTTTATAAAAAATGGGGTGTAAAGTATTTCTTTGCACCATACGCAGCTAATCCTTTTACGTATTGTTACCAGGAAGTAGATTTAAAGAGGTGCGCTTGTTTTATAGGGAACCCTCATGGTAGTAGGGCTCTCATGATAAACACTCTAACTAAGAACGGTATGCCGGTTGAGGTCTATCATGGTGGGAAAAGACAAAAAGTTATTGAGCAAAACAAACCTCAGCGCAAGTATAACATAATTAACCCGTCAACTAGCGAAACACTTATTAATAGGCTAAAATTCCGAGAGGGACGTATATTGATGTACGGTAGCATTATCAATAAACTAAAAGGGGCAACTTCGGTAGAGAACAATGAACGACTGAAAAAATACTCAGGCTTGTCTCATGAGGATATGGTATCAACTTATGCCGCTGTTGCATTGTCTTTGGCTTCTACATCAGCAGGGCATACTGATGTTCTAAAGAATCCTCTTAATATTATCAATCTCCGTAATTTTGAAATACCCATGTGCGGTGGAATAGAAATCTGTAAATATAGCGAAGAAATCGCGGAATATTTTGAAGATGGTAAGGAGATCGTTCTATATAATGATGAATATGAGTTGGCCGAAAAGGCTCGTTATTATATTGAAAGAGCTAGCGATAATGAACTTAGGCAGATGAAGCTTGCCGCAAGGAAGCGAGCAGAGGCTGATCATACATGGTGGAATCGTTTTAAGATTGCATTTGATTATTTAGGGCTGAAATATGATTAAGTCTATAGTACTTTTAGCGAGTGGTTATCCAACACCAACGGATCCATTTTTCCCTTTTGTTGAGCAAATATCATTAGCAATGGTGGATGAAGGCGTTGACGTGACGGTGATTGCACCGCAGAGCCTGACAAAGCACCTACTGCGAGGTAAAGAACTGCACCCTAAGGTGAGACGCTATCATGAAGTGAGTGGTCACTGCGTGACAGTATATCAGCCAGTAATACCGACATTGGGTAGACATTATCAAAAATTCAACTCTTTTTTTCATAAAAAAGCTGTAAAAAGAGTGTTAAAGAAACTTCCTTTTAAACCAGACGCTTGTTACGGTCATTTTTGGTTTTCCGGCTATGGCTTGTATGAATACGCAAAAGAAAATAAGATCCCACTGTTTGTGGCGACAGGAGAATCAGATGTTGCGGCAGAGAACAACTTTGATATAGAGAAGGCAAAGTCATTCTTTGACTATGTAAGTGGTGTGATTTGCGTGTCAGCGAAGAATAAGGATGAAAGCATTAAATCAGGTTTCACTTCTGCAGATAGATGCATAATAGCACCAAACGCAGTTAATGCCGAGCTGTTCAAGAAACTAGATAAGGTGAAATTGAGAGAGAAACATTTCATACCGAAAGAAGCTTTCATTGTGGCGTTTACAGGAGCATTTGAACATAGAAAAGGTTCTAAACGGCTTTCAGATGCTATCGTTTCTCTTAAAGACCCATCAATTAAGTCGTTCTTTATAGGTAGAGGGTTGGATGACAGACTGGAAGATCCAGACTGTGAAGGGATATTATTTAAGGGACCATTGGACCATGAAGTGCTGCCCGAATACCTTAATATGGCGGATGTGTTTTGCTTACCTACTTTAAAGGAAGGTTGTTGCAATGCAATAGTGGAGGCACTCGCTTGTGGATTGCCAGTTGTGTCGTCCGACAGAAATTTCAACCATGATATATTGGATGAGAACAATGCCTTGCTGATAGAACCAATGGATATTGATGCCATTGCTGCAGCCATCAAACGATTGAAAGAAGATGGCATTCTAAGAATGAAGCTGAGTGAAGGAGCTTTGAAGAAAGGGGAAAGTCTATCAATAGACCAACGAGCAAAGAAAATATTAGCGTTTATTAATCAAAAGATTGAGCAAGTATGAAATATGCCATTATATTGAATGGAGACAAAAATGCCCCTCATTTGAGGATATATGCCAATTATTTCGATAAGAAAGAAATAGACTATGATATCATTTCGTGGGACAGGACAGGGGATACCGAGGCAGACGAGTTTACCTATCTACATAGTGCACAATATAAGGAGTCAACACTGACGAGGTTCAAAGAGTATTATAAGTTTGCAATTTTTATCAAAAAGTTGGTGAAGAAATATAAATATGAGAAACTAGTGGTGATTAGTCCGCAGGTGGCGCTATTTATACCATTCTTTTTGAAGAGGAAATATTCAGGTCGTTACATCTTTGACTACCGAGATCTGTCAATAGAACAGAAGGCACCTTTTAAACCGCTGATGAAGATTGTGTTGAACAACAGCTTCGCTAATGTGATATCATCACCAGGCTTTTTAAGATATCTGCCTGATGGCTATGATTATGTGTTGTCTCATAACTTCAATATAGACCTAGTGAAAGAAGCCTTAGTGGAGAAAAGTGAGCCTTTACCAAAGGGTGATATAAAAGTGCTTACGATTGGAGGTATTAGACATGACGCAAACTTTGAAGTGATAGATTCTTTAGGGAATGCACCAGGGATAGAACTGGACTTTGTTGGAAAGGGCGGGGCTGTACCAGACCTTCAGAAATATGGAGAAGAAAAAGGTTTCAAAAACATTTCCTTCAAAGGAAAGTATGATAAGAAGGATGAGAATAGTATTATCAAGAAGCATACAATGATAAATATTTTTTATCCTAACTGGCCGTCGCATATTAGTGCCTTGTCAAACAGATTTTATAACTCACTCATAAATAAACGCCCTATGATAGTGACAAAAGGAGGCGAACAAGGAAAATATGCAGAGAAGTATGGTGTTGGATTGGCTGTGGGATCATGTGATGGACTGGCAGACAATATAAAAGAATATGTTGCTGCTTTGAACTTTGAAGATTATAAAGAGAACTGTAATAAACTTCTGAGTGAGTTTTTAGAGGACTATTACCGGTTTGAAAAAGTTGTAGACGATTTTATTGCATCATAAAAATGGCGATATGATTCATAGTTTAGCTGATTGTATGAACTCGAATGTGCCGGAAAGCACAAAGATTTGGCAGTTCTGTGTGGTATTCCCTGAATGTAAGATAGGGGAGAACTGTAATATATGCTCACATTGCCTTATTGAGAATGATGTGAAGATTGGTAATAACGTGACAGTGAAATGTGGCGTGCAGATTTGGGACGGGATTGAATTAGAAGACAATGTGATGATTGGCTCCAATGTGACGTTTACCAATGATATGTATCCACGATCAAAGAACAAGGATTGGACGCTTTTAAAAACAAAGGTTTGTAAAGGAGCTACAATTGGAGCAGGGTGTGTTATCCTGCCAGGTATCACTATAGGCGAGGGAGCATTCGTGGCAGCAGGTTCAGTAGTAACGAAGGACGTTCCCGCTGGTGAATTGTGGTTAGGTAATCCTGCAAAGTTTTATAGAAAAGTTGATTTTTAATTATGAATATACCATTTTTAAGTCTTAAAGACGTAACGGCTCTTCATGGGGCTGAGATTAATGAGGCTGTTAGCCGAGTTGTGAATGGAGGTTGGTATCTCCAAGGCAAGGAGAATGAGCGGTTTGAAGAAAACTACTCGAAGTTTATTGGATGTAAATATACCATTGGTTGCGCGAATGGTCTGGATGCTCTTATCTGGATTTTCCGTGCATATATTGAGATGGGTGTAATGCAGCCTGGGGATGAGGTGATTGTACCTGCAAATACCTATATTGCAACCATCTTAGCAATTACTGAGAATGGTTTGAAACCTATCCTGATTGAGCCAAAGCTCAATACACTGGAGATAGATGATGACCTCATTGAGGCTGCTATCACTCCCAAGACCAAGGCAATTGCCATTGTACATCTGTATGGCCGTAATGCATATACGGAGAAGATAGGTGCTCTATGCAAGAAGTACAATCTGAAGCTCGTTGAGGATAATGCACAGGCCCACGGATGCAAGCATACCGATGGCCGTATCACTGGTTCCATTGGTGATGCTGCAGGTCATAGTTTCTATCCGGGTAAGAACCTTGGTGCTCTTGGTGATGGTGGTGCTGTAACCACTAATGACCCAGAACTGGCTGCTGCTGTACGTGCTTTGGCTAACTATGGGTCTCAGAAGAAGTATGTGTTCAAGTACACAGGTCGCAACTCCCGTTTAGATGAGATCCAGGCTGCTGTTTTAGATGTGAAGTTGAAATATCTGGTAGAGGATAATGCTCACCGTAAGGAAGTGGCACATCTATATTACGAGGGAATCAAGAATCCTTTGATTACATTGCCTGATTTGTTGCCTGACGAACAGAATGCCTATCATTTGTTCCCAATTCTTGTAGGTGAGGGAAAACGTGATGCCCTGCATGATTATCTGGATCAGAATGGAGTAGGGACAGTGATTCATTATCCCATTGCACCCCATAAGCAGGAGTGCTATAAGGAGTGGAATGGTATGAGCCTGCCTCTTACCGAGCAGATTGCCAACGAGGAGTTAAGTTTGCCCATTGGACCCGCCATTGAGCTCATAGATGTAGAAAAGGTAATTGAACTGATTAATCAGTTTAAGTAAAGTCACACAGATAACACAGATATCACAGATATTACATGCGTATTTGGATAGTCAATTATTATACGGGAACGCCAGAAACGGTGGCGAATCCAAGGTATATACAGTTTGCAAGGCGGTTTATGGACGCAGGCTACGACGTGGTTACTTTTAACTCGTCGTTGTCTGCAAAGACGCAAGAGGAGCAGACGGCCAAGGGGCAGTTGTTCTTGGAGCGGAGCTACGGCGACCATAAGTTTGTGCATGTAAATGCACCAGCTTATAAAGGGAATGGCCTGGCAAGAATGAAGAGTATCTTCAGTTTTGCATGGAGTATCTATAAGCATGGCAAGGAATTTGACCGTCCAGATGTGATATTGCATAATATCCATACTCCATTTGATTATCCAATCGTATGGGCAGCTAAGAAACTGAATGCTAAATATGTAGCCGAGGCGTGGGATGCCTGGCCAGATGTATTTGTGCATCTAGGATTGGTATTGCGTAGTAATCCTGCCTTTAAGTTTTTCGAGTTGGTTGAAAAGAAACTCTATCAGAATGCAGACCAGATAGTTTTTACTATTCTGGGCATGAAGGAACGTATTAGGAATAAAGGCTGGTCAACGGAAACAGGTGGTAAGGTGGATTTGAAACGCGTACATTATATAAATAATGGTGTAGATCTGGAGGCTTTCGACAAAGATCGTGAGGCTTGGCCAAGGAAGGATGCAGATCTTCATGACCCGAAGACATTGAAGATCGTTTATCTGGGAAGTGTCAATAAGGCAAATCATGTCCATACATTGATAGAGGCGGCAAAGTTGTTGCAAGATTTAAACTATTATCGTTTCTTTATCTATGGCGACGGGGCAGACCGCGAGGAACTGGAACGTAAAGTGAAAGACGAAAGCATTACCAATGTTGTGTTCAAAGAAAAGCGGATTCCACTTTGTGAATGTGCATGGGTGGTGAGCCAGGCCAACGTCAATATTATGAACTACCAGAAAGGGTTCGGATATATGGGCGTGTCTTCGGGAAAGTTGTTCCAGTATTTGGCTGCAGGTAAGCCTATTGTGTGCAATGTTAATATTGCATACGATGATGTAATTACGGATAACCATTTAGGCATAGCCAGAGATATAGAAACTCCAGAGGCATTTGCACAGGCCATACGTGACTTGGCTGAACAGCCAAGAGCCAGTTATGATGCAATGTGCGAGCGTGTTAGAAAATGTGCAGAAAGGTTTGACTTTAAGAAACTGGCAGCGGAAGAGATTGAAATACTTGAAACTGCCTGTAAAGGATAATGGAAAAGGAACTGTTTGCGCTACTACGATTGGGGTTATGTAATAGTATGATAGAGGAAGAGGCTCTGTCGGACTTTATCGTGATGACAGCAAAGCAGTGGGTGCGGATTGGCGAACTGGCAGAGAATCAGGGAGTGCTGGGAGTCTTTTTGGATGGCGTTGAAAGGTTGTCGGCTTGCGGCTATGGTGCGACGAGAGAGTTACCTGTTGAACTGAAGTTGGAGTGGATTGGCGAGGTTTTGCAGATTGAGCAGGCTAATCAACAGCAGAAGGCTGTGATGAATGATCTTGCAGAGAAGTGGAAACAGAAGGGTTGTCGTGTGATGGTGTTTAAGGGACAGGCCAATGGTACGTATTATCCCAAACCGGATCACCGGAATCCAGGAGATATTGATTGCTATCTGTTTGAGAACTACGCAAGAGGTAATGATATAGCAAGGAAGGCGGGAGCTGAAGTAGATGAAGGGTGGTATAAACATTCGCAAATACAATATAAAGGTGAGATGTTTGAGAACCACCAGTACTTTGTGCACACAAGAGATGGAAAGCGAGGGAAGAGGCTCAACCGGGAATTGGTAGAACAGCTCTTGGACGAGCCAAGCGGCAAAGCCGAGCGGAGAGTTGAGCGTTTAGAGTTTAGAGATATTCCTACGGCTCCAGCTGTAGTAATGCCGCCTGTGCAGTGGAATGCGATGTTTTTGACATATCATGCCTGTGCACATTTTGTTTCAGAGGGATTACGGTTAAAGCAGATTTTAGACTGGGCGATGTTCTTAAAGGCTCATCAGAATGATGTGGATTGGGGCTCGTTCTATGGATTCTGCGAACGGAATCATCTGACAAGGTTTGCAGATGCTATGAATCATATAGCTGCTAACTATATTGGCGTACAGATAGCTAACCCTGTAATTGTGAAGGATAGCCCATACGCGGAGAGAATTCTTGAGAATGCTCTTTATGAAGAGGATTATGTATTTGGATCTGGTGATGGAAGCTGGCATAACAGATGGCATTTGGTGAGGAACCTGTTCCATTACAGATGGAAATATGAAGAGGTATATGAGACAAGTCCTTGGAAGCAGCTTTGGTGGTATGCTACGGGGTATTTGTTTAAAACAGAGTAATCAGGTTAGTAGGTTAATAGATTATAAGCTTAGTAGGAGCGAAGCTTATAATAAGCAATTAAGCAAATAAGCGAATAAACTAAACGTATGTATAAACATTTTTTTAAGAGATTATTTGGATTCCTTGGGGCGTTGCTCGGAATCATTTTATTGTCGCCATTGTTTATAGTGGTGACGATTTGGTTGCATTTTGCCAATAAAGGGGCAGGCGCGTTTTTCTTTCAGGAGAGAATAGGTAAAGGCGAAAAGCCATTCAAGATATGGAAGTTTAAGTCGATGACAGACGAGAAGGATGAAAATGGCGAGCTATTGCCAGATCAAGTAAGGTTGACTTCAGCAGGAAAGTTTGTAAGAAGTACTAGCATTGATGAGCTTCCTCAACTTTTCAATATTTTGAAAGGAGATATGGCATTTATAGGACCGAGACCGCTATTAGAGGTTTATTTGCCTTATTATAATGAACGAGAAGCGCATAGGCATGATGTACGTCCTGGAATCTCAGGATGGGCGCAAGTGAATGGTCGCAAGAATATAACATGGGATCATAAGCTGGAATGTGATACTTATTATGTGGAACATCTTTCTCTTTGGTTGGATATTAAGATACTTTTCCTAACAGTATATAAGGTTCTAAAGCGTGAAAGTGTTGGTGTGGAAAGTAGCGGTAATGTGAGCCTGTACGACGTGCGTGAAGTGCAAAGACCTGAATATGCAGAGAAGTATCCGAGAAATAGGGAGTGAGTTCTGGATAGAGCATGAACCTGAAACTCTCTCTTCGGAGAGGGACGGGGTGTATGCTATATCAGGGCGTACGGCAATAGACTTGATTTTGCAGGATATTCTCAAGAAGAGGCCTGTTAGAAGTATATATATGCCAGCTTGGTGTTGTGATTCGATGTTGGCACCGTTCTTGGCTCACGGGATAGTGGTCAGGTTTTATGACTTAGACTTAGGAACACGAATGGCCACAAATGGTCACGAATTTCCCATTAATTATTCTTTATCGGGCACGGATAGCAAGGATATATTCTATCTTACGAATTATTTTGGGTATGAGAATACGTTACCGATAGAGACAATAAAGCAGTTTAAAGAGAAAGGTGCGATTATACTTTACGATAGGACGCATTCCTTCTTGATGGAGGATGAGGTGTATCAGGAAATAGCAGATTACCATTTTGCAAGCATTCGCAAGTGGATGGGAGTTGTCGGTGGAGCCGTAGTGTATGGGCTGGGTGAAGTGCCAGTATCGAAAGATTGCCAGTATGCCTCAATTAAAGAACTGGCCATGCGGGAGAAGTGTCATTATTTACAAGGTGACAACAGCGTCGTAAAGGAGAACTTCTTGAAGGCTTTTGGAGAGTTTGGCCATCATTTGGCTGAGGATTATCAGAATTATGCGATGGATAATCTTTCGTATGCTCTGTATAAGCAGGAAGATTTGAAGGCGATGTTAAGGAAACGCAGAGAGAACGCTGCTTATCTTCATGAAAACCTGAAAGGAGTACAATTTATGTATAACTTAACAGATGATTCTGTACCTCTCTTTGTCCCGGTATTGTTTGGGTCTAAAGAACAGCGTGATTTTGTTAGAAAGAAGTTGATAGAACAACAGATTTATTGTCCAGTGCATTGGCCACAGCCCAAACAGATTCCGACTTCATTCCAAGTGAATGACATCGTGAATAGGGAATTGTCACTAATTTGCGACCAGCGATATGACCTTGAAGATATGGAACGTATAGTTACACAAATATTACAGATTACACAGAAAATGTAAATTATTAAAGATATGAAAACTATCCTTGTAACAGGAATTGGCGGTCTTACTCCGCGTTCCATCACGGGAATTATCCGTGAGAACCACCCCGATTATCACATCATTGGCGTTGATGTAAACAAGAAAGCTGTAGGCTTTTTTATGAAGGGCCTGCTTGACGAATACTATGTATGTCCTCGTTGTACTGATCCAAATTATTTTCTTTGGATAGAGAAGCTGGTGGCAGAGAAGAATATTGATTATGCTTTTGTGCAGCCAGAGAGCGAAATCGTAGAATGGTGTGACTACTATGAGAAGCATGGTAAGTTCCCAGTACCCGTGTTTATGGGCAGCAAACTGTTGAGCGTTTCGCTGAAGGACAAATCTATTATGGCTGACCTCTTAGAAGGTACAGACTACATACCCAAGACTATCAAGGTTACGCAAGAAAATCCACGTTACGAAGATGTGGAGAAAGAAATTGGATTCCCTTGCTGGATTCGTGCAACAGAAGGAACAGGAGGTCTTGGTTCTCTGAAGCTGGAAGATATGAGCAGTTATAAGAGTTGGTTGTTCATTAATAGCCGTATTCCTGAATTTACGGTTAGTGAGTTTTTGACAGGTCGCCATTTGGCAAACGAAATGCTCTATTACAACGGTGAGTATGTTAAGGGTGCAGCATTGGAGTGCGCTGAATATGTGATGGCGAATACGGCTCCTAGTCATGTAACAGGTAATACTGCCTTTGGACGGTTTCTGAATGAAGATAGAATCAATGAATTCTGTGACAGTTGCATTAAGTATCTTGAGAAGAAACTGAATGTACCAGCTCATGGTATCCTCTCATTTGACTTAAAAGAGGATAAGGACGGTAATATGAAGGTGACGGAGGTGAATATTCGTCACATGGCTTACGCAGGCGTGATGGCTCATGTTGGCTTCGACCTGATTGAGGATACTATCAAGATTATGGAAGATGGTAATGCTGATCGTGTAGAGCGTGCTCCGTTCTATCATTATGAGAAGCCCTACATCTTCCTGAGAGATGTGGATGTTGAGCCAATTATTTTGGAGAGTGAAGAAATATTTGATAAAGTGTAAAAATGTAACAATTAAGATATGTTTGAAGAACTAAAAGGAAAGAAACTCCTGTATTTAGGCGGGATACCGCGAGCTAAGTACGTGGTTTCAAGAGCCAGAAAACTTGGGATTTATGTCATTGTGGCAGACTATGACCCAAATAGCCCCGCAAAAAAAGTGGCAGATGAAGGAGTTCTCGTCAATGCCCTTGATGTAGATGCATTGGAGAAACTATGCAAAGAAAAAAATATTGACGGCATTATGACAGGATATGCAGACATTATCCTACCGATATGCTACGAATTATCGAAAAGGTTAGGAATACCTTACTATGCAACTGCAGATATGCTTCGTGCTTCTACAGATAAGGAATTTTTTAAGGAACTTTCAGAGAAGTATGATGTTCCGGTACCCAAGACTTACCATGTAAGTAAGGAGGAAGTGAAAGAAAAGGCAGAGACACTGAACTATCCCGTCTTTATGAAACCACTGGATGGTAGCGGTTCTCGCGGAGCAAGTGCCTGTTATAAGAAGGAAGATTTTGAGGAACAATATAAGTATGCTCTTTCTTTTTCGAAAAAGGGCATTGTGACCGTAGAAGATTTCCTTCAGGGTACAGAGTTTATACTAGATTACCTTCTGATTGATGGAGAGCCCTATTTAGCATCGCTAGCAGACAGATATTCCGTAGAGGGGCGCCCTGCAGCCGTAAACCACCCGAATCTGATGGTCCTTCCTTCAAAGCACTTGGATAAGTATTATGAGGAGGTTGACCCCAAGGTTTGTAATATGTTTAAAAAAGCAGGTTTTAAGGACGGTGTTATTTTTCTGCAGGGATATGCTGACAAGAAGGTTACCTTCTATGAGATGGGATGTCGCTTGGGCGGTACATGGCCGTATATTGATGAGTATTTCCATGGTGTGAACCCGATGGATATGCTTTTTTGCCATGCACTGACAGGAAAAATGGTGTCAAATCCAAACGAAGTAAGTATATCAGCCCGTTTTAATGGAAAGGGAGCTGTGATATATTTCCTATCACAGGATAAGGAAGGAGACATTGCGACTGTTGAGGGCGTTGAGGATGTACAATTGCTGCCGTATGTGGTGACAGTTATGCAATATTATAAAGCAGGGCAGCATTTCTCTCTAGGAACTCTTACAGATGTTCTATTCCTTGCCGTTCATTTGGTTGCCGATGACTTTAAGCAATTGAAAGAACGTATCAATAAGGTTTATGAATTAGTGGGGTATTTCGATAAGGATGGCAAATCTTTGTTAGCCCCAGTTTATGATGTTGAAAAATTAGAAGGATACGAATAAAAAGCATAAATGATATGAAAATTGTAAGTATAAAAGCGCACCAGTTAGCTGTACCTCTGGTACACCCTTATGTACTTTCGAAAGAGTATGGCGTTTATAGTACAGCCACGCCTGTTATTGTTGAAATAGCAACAGACGAGGGAATCGTTGGATATGGCGAATGTGACCCTTGGCCTCTTTTTACAGGCGACAGTGCAGAAGTGTCAATGTGCATTATCGAAAAGCACCTTGGCCCCATGCTGTTAGGGGCAGACCCTACAAATATCAATGAGATTCACCGATTGATGGATGCCATTATCAGGAACCAGCACATGACAAAGTCTGCTATTGATATGGCATGCTATGATATTTGGGGTAAGAGTATAAAATCTCCTGTTCATAAGCTGCTTGGCGGGAAACGCAGGAATGAGATGCGTTGTATGTGGTCAGCAGGAGGAGCAACACCAGAAGAGGCCGCAGCTTCAATTCTGGAGAGCAAAAAGCTGGGCTATTATGGCAGTATGCTTAAGGTCGGAACTGCCGATTATAAGATGGATGTTGCCAAGATGAAGGCAGTACGAGAGGCGGTGGGTGACGATTTTCCAATTATCTGTGATGCCAATCAAGGATGGGATATCAGCACAGCTATCAAGTTCTGTAAGGAGGTGGAGGACTGTAATGTTCTATTCTTTGAACAGCCCTTACAGAGTTGGGATGTGGAAGGAATGGCAGAAGTGCGTAGATCTATCAACATTCCTCTTTCAGCAGATGAAGGTGTTGCAACTATTCAAGATGCCAGAAAACTGGTAGAAGCCCATGCTGTAGATATCTTCAGTGTCAAGGTGTCCAAGAATGGTGGTATTGCACCAGCAAAGGAAATATGTAAGTTTGCTGCTGTAAACGGTATTAAGGTGTTCTTTAATTCCATGATTGAGGAGGGAATTACTGAGGCTGCAAGTTTGCATATAGGTGTTACGACTGAGAATATTGTCGAAGGTATTGGCCATGCTTATTTCTCGCCTTTACGTCTTGATGGTGATATTTGTGATTATTATAAGCAGATTCATCCAGAGCAGGGTATAACAGCCATTACGGACAAACCTGGATTAGGAATTGAAATTGACTGGAAACAGATGGAGAAGTATACCATTGGTACGGTAACTATAAAATAACGACGAGTATTATGAGTAACAAGACGTGGGCTATCATCGGCGGTGGAAATGGCGGACAGACCATGGCCGGTCACCTTGGACTTTTAGGAGAAAAAGTACGCCTATACAAAAGGTCTCAGAAAGGGGTAGATAAGATTAATGAGACCAAACAAATTATACTCCACCATGCCGTAGATGGTATTGGACCTATCGAATTTGCTACATCTGACATTGGAAAAGCAATGGATGGTGCAGATGTGATCATGCTGATTTTACCCTCTGACCAGCATGAGTCCGTAGCAAGAAAGATGATTCCGCACCTGCAGGATGGGCAAGTTGTGCTTATACATCCAGAAGAGTCCTGCGGAGCCATTCAGTTTAGACATCTCATGAAACAGATGGGGTGCAATAAAAAAGTAGTAGTTGGCGCCACAAGTACCCTGCTTTATGCAACAAGAATAGAGACGGACGGCGAATGCTATGTTAACGGCATAAAGCCAAGAGTGCCTATGGCTGCATTGCCAGCTTCAGATAATGAAAAACTGAAAGAAGCAATCTGTGATGTGTTGCCTCAGTTCTTCTTGTACAATAATGTTTTGGAAACGAGTATCGATAACCTAAATGCATTAATGCATTCAGGCCCCATACTTCTTAATACGGCTCGCATAGAAGCTAAGCCCTTTGTGCCTTATCAGTACTATATTGAAGGTATTACACCGAGTGTCGCCAAATTCATTGAAAAGACTGATGTGGAGAGAAGGGCGATAGCCAAAGCATTTGGAATTAATCAGAGGAAACTAAGGGATGAGTATATAGATATGTATCAATACGGTAATACAAACATGTCTTTATATGAGGTTGTTTCAACTAATCCTGGATATAAGAATCTAATGATTACAAGTACCATACATAATAGGTATTGTATAGAAGATATTCCTTACTCATTAGTACCACTATGTGCACTTGGTGATTTGGCGGGTGTCCCAACCCCGTGCATGGACGCAGTAGTAACTATTGGTCGCGCCATTTTGGAAGACGAACTGGATGAAGGCCGCACTCTTAAGAATTTGGGATTAGAAGGTATGACCAAGGAGGAGTTCCTGAAATATATTGAAGGGTAACGCCATTCATGAGAAAACGATACCGCCTCTTTTATTATATAATTGGAGTAGTGATTGCTATTGCTGCTTATATGGTTGTACTTTATTTTATAGGTCACCCGCTTCGTGAAAATGTATGAGAGAATTTGGTTCTAACTTTCAACCTGTTAAGACGTTTGATTCTAAACGAGCACATTTAACTGATGTGTTCAGAGATGCTTATTTGTTAGCTAACGGTAGGCAATGCATTGTGGCCTTAATCAAACAATATGGTTGGAAGAGGATTTGGATGCCTGAATATTTTAGTGTTAACTTGATTAAAAGTATTCAGGATAGGACGGGAATTGATGTTGTGTTCTATCAGGATTCACCCGCTAAAGAGGGGGCTATTGACACTTTGAATTTCACGGAAGGAGATGTGCTTTTCCGTATGAACTACTTTGGATTACGTGACATCCGGAAGAATAAAAACATTAGTGTACCAGTTATTGAAGATCATTCGCACGACCCATTCGGACATTGGGCATTATATAGCGATGCTGATTGGTGTGTATCATCAATCAGAAAGTTCTTGCCATTACCTGAAGGTGGAATGATGTGGTCTCCAAAAGGGCATAAATTGACAATAGATATAGGACAGACCGAGGCCAACGAAAGCATTGCTAAAGCCAGATGGGAGGGTATGGAAAAGAAGGCACGCTATCTGGATGGTGAAGATGTAAAAAAGGATGAGTATCGTGGTATTTTTGATGAAACGGAAGAGCAACTGATAGCATCTGAACTATCATTGATAGACGAAAGAAGCAGGCAGTTCGTTACAGAGCAATTAGATATCAACCTGTGGCTGGGAGCCAAAAGAAAGAACTGGAAGTTGCTCAAGAGCCTGATTAGAGATGAACGTTGTAAAGTGCTAGAGCCTGAAGATGACTCTTGTAATATGTTTTCGCTGATACTACTTTATGAAAGTAAAAACCTAAGAGATAAGATTCGGAAATATTTGATAAACAAGGATGTCTATCCGACAGTTCTTTGGGAATTGTCAGAAGATTGCTCTGTTGAAGCAAAAGACTTCAGTGAAAGGATGTTGTCTATTCATTGTGATGGGCGATATTCTGAGGATGAAGTGAAATGCTTAGCAGAGATTATTAATGGTTCAATATAATAATATAAAATATGAAAGGAATAGTATTAGCCGGAGGATCTGGCACAAGATTGTACCCTATTACGAAGGGTGTGAGTAAACAATTGTTACCCATCTATGACAAGCCGATGGTGTATTATCCTATATCAGCGCTTATGTTGGCGGGAATCAGAGATATTCTTATTATCTCCACACCATACGATTTGCCTGGATTCAAACGCCTGCTAGGCGATGGCTCAGATTACGGCGTACACTTTGAGTACGCAGAGCAGCCAAGTCCTGATGGACTGGCACAGGCATTCATCATCGGTGAGAAGTTTATCGGGGATGATAGTGCTTGCTTGGTGTTGGGGGATAACATATTCCATGGGGCTGGATTTACTTCGCTTCTGAAAAATGCGGTGAGGACGGCTGAGGAGGATAAGAAAGCTACGGTGTTTGGATATTGGGTGAATGATCCAGAGCGTTATGGAGTGGCTGAGTTTGATAAGCAGGGAAACTGTCTTTCGATAGAAGAGAAGCCTGCGAAACCAAAGAGCAATTACGCAGTCGTAGGATTGTATTTCTATCCGAACAAGGTGGTGGATGTAGCGAAGCATATCAAACCATCGGCACGTGGTGAACTGGAAATAACTACTGTGAATCAAGAATTCCTGAAGGATGGTGAACTGAAAGTACAGACGCTTGGGCGTGGATTCGCTTGGCTGGATACAGGTACGCATGACTCATTGGCAGAGGCTTCGACTTTTGTAGAGGTGATAGAGAAGAGGCAGGGCTTGAAGGTGGCCTGTCTGGAAGGTATCGCCTATCGGAACGGGTGGATTTCGGAGGAACGGATGCGCGAGATAGCCAAGCCGATGCTGAAAAATCAGTATGGTCAGTATCTGTTGAGGGTAATTGACGAGATGAAGGAAGAGGTTAATTCGGATACACTTAGGGTTCTTGGTTAATGATTAATGGTAAAGAAATGGCAAGTGTAGAAGATGTTAGAATCATAGAGCTACCTAAGTTCTTGGATGCTCGCGGGAATTTGTCGTTCGCGGAGAACTGGAAGCAGATTCCGTTTGAGATAAAGAGGACTTATTGGATATATGATGTGCCTGGAGGAGAGGACAGAGGCGGTCATGCTTTCAAGGAGAACGAGGAAGTGGTCATTGCGCTGTCGGGGGCATTCGATGTCGTGGTAGATGATGGTACTTCGCGGAAGACTTTCTCGCTGAACAGGTCTTACTATGGGCTGTATATTCCAGCGGGACTGTGGCGGACGATGGAGAACTTTTCGACAAACTCGTTTGCGTTGGAGTTTGGGTCAAAGCATTATGATGCAGGAGACTATGTGAGGGACCATGATGAATTCTTAAAACTGAAGAAAGATGGCAAAATATAGTGTATTTGACTGTTCGGTTGTAGAACTGGATAAGCATCATAGTGACCGAAAAGGAAATCTGACTGTAGTAGAGAATGGAGCTACATTGCCGTTTGATGTGAAGCGAGTTTATTATCTGTATGATGTGCCAGGCGGTGAGAGTCGCGGAGCGCATGCACACAGGGAACTGGAGCAGTTGATAATAGCAGCATCGGGCTCATTCACTGTAACATTGGATGATGGTAAGAGCAAACGATCTTTTTTCCTAAATAGGCCGTATCAAGGGCTATATATAAAACCTGGACTTTGGCGTGACCTCGGGGATTTCTCATCGGGAGCGGTTTGTATGGTACTGGCATCTGAGGTATATCAGAAAGAGGATTACATCAGGGATTATGATGAATTCTTGGAGTTTAGGAAATAATAATAACAAGAAAAATATGGCAAAACGTATTTATTTGTGCCTTGCTCATATGAGCGAGGAAGGACTAGAACAAAAATATATCAAGGAGGCATTTGATACCAATTGGGTGGTGCCTCTTGGCCCGAATGTGAATGGGTTTGAAAAGGATTTGGAAGAGTTTATTCAGACCGCCCCTAACCCCGCCTACTCAGGTGGGGAAATAAAAAAACGTGTGGTGGCGCTGAGTGCTGGTACGGCCGCCGTGCATCTGGCACTGAAGGCTTGTGGCGTTGGTCCTGGTGATGAGGTTTGCGTTCAGAGCTTTACATTCTGTGCATCGTCGCATCCGATTACATACCTTGGTGCTACACCAGTATTCATTGACTCGGAGCCTGACACTTGGAATATCGACCCTGAGTTGTTGGAGGAGGCTATCAAAGACCGTAAGGCGAAGACGGGCAAGTACCCTAAGGCTATCGTGCCTGTGGCTCTGTATGGTATGCCATATAAGGCTGACCGCATCATGGAGATTGCGAACAAGTATGGTATCCCTGTAGTAGAAGATGCTGCTGAGGGCTTCGGCTCTAAGTATAAGGGTCAGGTGCTGGGTACTTTCGGAAAATATGGCGTACTATCGTTCAATGGTAACAAGATGATTACGACCTCTGGCGGTGGTGCGCTGATAACAGAGAACGAAGATGAGTGGCGCGAAATAATGATGTACGCCACGCAGTATCGAGAGAGCTATCCGTACTACCAGCACGAGAAGATTGGTTACAACTACCGTATGAGTAACATCTGCGCTGGTATCGGACGTGGACAGATGACGGTGGTGAACGACCACATTGCACATCACAAGCACGTGCAGAAGATGTACGAAGAACTGTTGGCTAATGTGCCAGGAGTACATGTACACTCTCAGCCAAATAACGGTGATTACGACTCTAACTACTGGCTGTGTACCATCACCATTGATGAGAATGTAAAGGTGAATGGTCAGGAGGATGCCTACAAGACTATCGTGACTGGTGCAGTAGGTGGTGCAGCTGGTGTTATCCATGCAGCAGAGTCTGCTCATACCGATTGTGAACCTAATGCTAATGTAGAAGCCATGCGTGTAGCACTCGATAAAGCTCAGATCGAAGCTCGCCCTGTATGGAAGCCTATGCACAAACAGCCTTGCTACAAGGATGCGCCCGCCTACGTGAATGGTGTATCAGAGGCCATTTTTAAAGTGGGCATGTGTCTGCCTGCTGGTCCTTACGTCAGCGATGATGATGTAAAATACATTGTTGAAACAATCAAGGAAAATATCATTGGATGAAGATACTGAAAGCCATCTGGCAATTTTGCTCATACCTCTTTTGGCCTCAGAGAAGACCGAAGGACTATTATAACATATGAGGTGTGGCGTACAAAAGTCGCAAACTGTAGGATAAAGCAATTCTATGGATAATCCTTAATATTGATAAGGAATTCTGGCAAGCCGGTCACATACCTATCGGTTCATGAGCAACTCCGATAGTGACGTGACCGCTTGTTGGTTATAGAGAGTGGCATAAGGATGCAAGAGCCGGCAAACAAGCAGAAGCGCATTACCCTGAAAACTGTTCATCAGATGTTGGATGGGATGAGTGTGGAACTGGCAGAGAAGGTTCATCTGCTGTTCATGGCCAACTATATCGACTACTCAGACTATGAATTTCGTGATGAGAATCAGGTGGAGGGCTATTGCTGGTGCTACAGAGACCTCTTTGAGCTGAAAACGAAAGAGTCACAGGAAATCGTGAACAGTCAACTCATCGAGTTCTTGGACGAGTGGCGGCAGGATGCTCCCTCTCTCTATCGGAAGGCAAAGGATGATATCTGCTATTGGATTACCGACGAGTGGTATAGCTTCGAGACGCCCATGCAGAAGGAGATAGAATCGGCTTATCAAGCAGCTTTGAAGAAAAAAGATGATATGGATATCGCTTTAGCCTTGTCGCCATTTGCTCGGAAAACGGCAGAACTGGTGAATAGCGGAGCATACGAAGCTGCTGCCGGTAGCTGCTATGTCCTCTTCAGATGCCTGGCCAAGACGTGCAAGGAGCATGAAGATTGGTTTAGTGGCTTTACTGGTTATGGTGATACCTACACGAAACTGGCGATATTCACCGAGTCTATAGTGGAACTATACTGTCACCTACGTCAAAAGCCCGACCTTTCAAAGCGCATGGCTGATGAGATGGATATCAATCTGGAAGTGTTCAACCTTGAAACCGATTTCTTCGGTGACCTGCATTGCAACTCCCGCTTCACAGACATGCTCTGTGATGCCCAAGCCCAATACGGGGATTATTCAGAGTTGGATGAGTGCCCCATGTGGGGGATGTGGGTGAAGGAAGGGGGAGTGGAGATAACTCAGCGGGGGAACCGATGAGCACAGTGAGAAAAGAAATTCGTAAGGAGGAAAAATAGGCAATGGAAAAGGATTTATTTACGCTTGCTAGGTTGGAGGCAACTTATAAACAGGATATACCTCAATATCAGAAATTATTTGAGGAATTTGTATCCTCGTATTCTGTACTATGTAATAATCTGGATAATCCCGTTCAAGATGCTTTTGGTGGAGATATTAACACCCTTGTTCAGGTAAGTTATAATGAGAAACTGGTTTATAACTATCTTGATCATTATAATGATTATGTGAATGGCTTTTATTCATTGTTTTGTAACCATTCTAAAATACACTTTAGTAATGTGGACTTTGAGGGTTTTGTTCAAAAAGCACAAAGCATAGGTTATATAAGACAGGAGCAGAAACCTACGACCGCAATGATTATGCAATTTGTGTCAGTAACGTCTCAAATTGTAGAATTTCTACATCAAATATATGGCGCAATCACCCATAAAGCACCTGCTTATAGTTATATGGAGATAGGGGCAAAGATTCTAAATTACACTGATAGAAAGATGTTTAGAAAGATGTACAATGCAATGTTGAAGATTAATGATCCATCAATAGCAAGATGTATATCTGATACTTCACTAAAAAACGATTATCTTATAAATTATCCGTTTCGGCATAACAGTCAGTTCTATGGGGAAAGAGCTGCTATGGCAGATTATTCATATTCATTTAAAGCAAAATTTTATCCTAAGATTCAAATAGCCCCTGTTCAACTCATTGATAGCCTTTTATGTTCGCAGTACAAAGAATCTGATTGTAGTTTAAAATTTGGGCTTGGCTTACAGGCAGCCATTTTTGAGGTGCCTAAAAAACATGATTATACAGTTCTTTCTTTTGCAGGAACTCAGCCTTTTGGAGGGCGAACTGTCAATAATATATACACAGATCTGTGTCAAATTTTTCATGGTCCAGAAACTACATATTTGGCTGCAGTGGGAATTTTAAGTGAGGTCGCTCGTGCTGTAAAGGGCCAAATAAAGGTCGTCGGACATTCTTTGGGCGGAGGGTTAATGCAATATGCTTGTGCGGCCATTGATGATGCTCGTATAGCTGGTACAGGCTTCAATTCTGCAGGTCTTTCAACATATTCGTGTTACACACTCACTGGAGAACGAATTCATAGAAGCAAAAAAAGAATAGAGCATGTATGCTCTTATACAGATCCTATATCAAAAGTTGGGAAACAAATAGGAACTGTTGGCCATATTGAAACCCATAGGCCCTTTTCTCATAGTATAGACCATCTGAACGAAACCTTAAATAAGAGGGTGATAAGTTGTTATGTGTAGAGAAGGTTCGTCTGCTGTTCATGGCCAACTATATTGACTACTCGGACTATTGGAGTATTATGTCTTAATTTTCTGATGATACTATTAGACGACTGGCTACGTTTTTTGAAAAGAATAAAAAGAAAATTAGTGATATGAGTGGGCATTTTAAAACCACCGTTCCAAGGCTGATACTACAATTGTTGAAAGAATAATACTAAGCGATGATATGGTCATAAGGGTTGTACAAAATAAAGAAGAACACCACCTTGGAGAAGTAAAGGATTTGTTGGCTAGTAGTAATGAGTTTTTGATAGCAAGTCCTTTTATCTCATTGACTGCCATTGATAAAATGAAGAACTGGCTGACAGCGGGGCTTCAGAAATTGACTTTGATAACGACGCTCAAAGAGAAAGACCCGGATCAATTGAAGAAGGTTCCTATTTTGATGGAGTTGTATCGACTGAAAAAGATGAGAGGATTCAATCTGAGTGTAAAAATCGACAATCAGCTTCATGGGAAGGTGTATATCGGTATGAGGGATGAAAACTATACAGGTGCGATTGTTACATCAGCCAACTTTACTGATAACGGGCTTGAAAACAATCATGAATGGGGAATTTTCTTTAATAATCAAAAGGAAATATCGAACATGCACCAGCAAATTGTAAAAGATGCATCGTTAGAGTTAACGGAAAAGGCCCTGATGAAGATGAAACAATGGATTGATGACAATCCGAAGGAAGATGTTAAATCTCCATCTATTGATGTTAGTTTCATTGATATGATAGAAAAGTCTATTCCTTTTCGACATGTTACTACTATTGGAGGTTTGACTTATTGGTTGAAACCTTTAGGGAGAGATCACAAACCCGTTCCAGAAACTGCTTTTTATGGTGAAACCAAACAACAAATTACTTTTTCAAAAAGAGGAAGACCTACCGGCGTTAAAGAGGGTGATATCCTTATCGCTTATTCAATAGGTACAATGCAGTTAATCTCAGTCTTTGTTGCAGGAAATGATGATGATAGGGGTGAACTCACAAAATTCCAGATGCCAGGAGATGATAAATGGCCGTATTATATCTGGTGTAAAAACGAAACTTCTCAATATGGGGCAAGTTGGTCTAAGAAAAAACTTACTTTACATTCTTTAAGAGACGAGTTCCTCAGATGTCAGCCTACGTCGACAGTTTTGCCATCAGGTAATAAATTGAATGCCTTACAATGGGGTTCTGATCATGTTAGGGCAACTGTCGAATTTGGAGAGTTCGTTGTAAGAAAAATGAAGGATGTTGAAGGAGGAGCTGATATATGAATCAAGAATTGAAAAGCTATTACAGTACTGTTGCTGAACTTCTTAAAGAAGAAAAGCAGATGGATGCTTATCGCATATTTACAGGAGGGGATGTGACCAGTTATGTTGACTACCATGACGGATGGGATGGTGGCATCGACTTCTATGCAGTAGAGATTACGGTAGATGTTAAAACGTACGTGGCATTACGGAACAGAGGCATAATTGAAGACGTTTGCAGTCAAATAACAGCAGCATTCAATGACAGTATGGGTAATATTAGGGATTCTGTAAGAAGCGTATCATTAACACCATCAGCAACGACGATAGTTGATGAACGTAAAATATCGGAACCGTCGAGTTACTGGAAAGTAGGATATTATAAGGTGTTTATCAGTCATGTATCAAAATACAAGGGTTCTGCATCGAACCTGAAATTAATGCTTGAACCATACGGCATCAGTGCATTTGTGGCGCACGAGGACATAAAACCAACGAAAGAGTGGGAAGTGGAGATTGAAAGAGCGTTGTTTTCAATGAATGCGCTGTGTGCTATACTCACTCCAGATTTTAACAAAAGCAGTTGGTGTGATCAAGAGGTCGGCTATGCTTTTGGAAGAAACATATTGTGTATTCCAATTGACAAGGGGCAACTGCCATACGGTATGTTTGGAAAAATTCAAGCTTTAAAATCGGAAGGTAAAAATGCCCAGCAAATAGCAGAGAGCGTATTTAATGCGATAATTGATAACGATAAATCGAGAAATGAGTATGTCCATACGCTGATGAACCTGATACTGAACAATAAGAGTGAAGAGCTTGTTAATCAGTGGATTTCGGTGTTATTGCGTATCAATACAATAGAACATGCGGATTTGGAATATTTCAATTCTCATGTGTCAGAGGTCGTGGCGTTGATTAGCAAGGAGAATCTGGCTGCACTTAATAGTTTGTTTGCAGACAATAATCTTCAGCAGGTAGGGGTGCAACCAGTTGCTGCTATGCCTGAGATAGTAGACGTGGATGATTTGCCGTTCTAATAATATGAGGAAACCTAAGAGATACACGCTTTTCTTCTCATGGCAGTCTGATGAGAAAAAGAGCCGTCAAATATTGGAACAGGCTCTTAATACAGCTTGTGACGAGTTGGAGAAGAAGGAGGGTGTCTTATTGGAGATAGATCATTCTACCTTGGGTGAAACCGGGATGCAGTCGATTGATCAGACCATATTGAGGAAGATTGATAATTGTGATCTGTTTATGGCGGACATAACCCCAGTCTGTCAATATCACCCCATTACTGGTAATGGTCAGCAGATAACAAAAGAAGTTCCTAATTCAAATGTACTTGTAGAATTGGGTTATGCTATGAGCGCTTTAGGTGTTGAATATGTGATACCTGTAGCTCATAAAGGAAAATGGGTGCCTCAAAACCTTCCCTTCGATATTAATCACAGGACGCTGTTTACTTTTGACTCCAAGAACTGCAATTTGGCAGAGCTTATTCTCCCCTATATAGAATACATTCGTAAACATGGCGGTCATAGGCATTTGGATAAGCCTTATCTGATATATTGGATAGGCAAGACTTGGAACAGGTTGTTTCCACCGAAAGTAGTAAAACCGCAATGGAATGTTATCGGTGAGGAATCGACGGTGTTTTTCAGAAGAAGAATGGCTGCGGCATTCCCTGGAGAACGAGGTTTGGTGGAATATACAAAAGCTAGTGATATTAACAGACATCTAAGCAAGCTATTAGAGAAACCTATCAAGTTTGACGAAAGCATTATTGGTACAAAAGATCCTATATGGTATTTCAGAGCGGGTAGCGCGATGAATATCAATTCTTTCAAAAGGATTGGCCGTAGGGTATTTGTTTTAGGATGGGAAGAGTTAAAGATAAGGAAGATTGTGGCTTTTATAGAAAATGGTCGCTACTATTCCAATTATGTATATGTGGAGGCAGAAGCCCAGAAGCCAACTAAGGTCAATAAGAAGCATTACACAAAGGAGCATATTCAGGAATTAAAAAAGGATATGCAGGTGGTAGATGAAGAATATGCTATCTATAAGCCTTGTGCTTTATATCGCAAAATGGTAACGAAGCAGGAAGAGGATGACGGTGCTACCAAGGTCTTTGGAAGGCTTGTGCATATGAAACGAAACCAAATAGAGACACGTACTCGTTTCTTGACAGACTACAATTTTATCATTGCAGCCAAAGGCTCAGCTTTTAACAATAATCTATTTGACAGAACATCGGACTATTATTTTAATGGATTGTTGGATGGTACTGTGAAAATAGAAGAGTTTCATGAGTACATGATGAAATTTCCGAAACCAGATTTAGATTTATGAAAGGAACAGATATGGAAATTTGTATTAATATCGTAACAAGTGGAAGACATAATCCTTCACTTTCGATAAAATTGGATAGCGAAGCTGCAGTAGCTTTCGTAAAGGGGTTGTTTTGCGTTTTCGGGTCATTAGAGAAAACAATTGAAGGCAGTGTGAGGGCTGTTGGGAGGACATATCAACAGAAAACAGTGCAACTAATGAGCGATTTAAGAACCTTTATCCAGAATAATGGTAATCGCAAAGAGCTATGGGATTTTTATAATGTGTTATCGGAATTGGATGAAGGAGAGTTTTTCGCTATCAGTTCTAAACAACTGTCAGAAGCAGAGTATAATGAGATTAAAGAGAATGTTTTGCAACTGAATGTTCCTGACTATGAAGGCTTCCGGAGATATAGAACGGAAGTGTGCGGTATTCTGATAGATAATTATCGAATGGTATTTTATGAGCAGGAACGAAAACAATTACGAATAGGTGAAACAGACAAAGCTAAAAGAAAATGCAGGTTCTGTCGAGAGAGTATGCCTACAGTGAAATTTAACAAGGACGCACATACCATTTCTGAAGGATTGGGTAATAAGAGTATTATTACCAATGATGAGTGTGATACTTGTAACAAGACGCTAGGAAAAGAGATTGAACAAGACTTGATGACATACCTATCACCATTAAGGACTTTCTCATCGATAGCAGGTAAGCATGGTAGGACTAAGATAAAGGATGACAGTTTTGCAATATATGAGGAGTCTCCTGGGAAAATACGCATTGACCTCTTTGACCAAGAAATCCCAGAGTTAAAACATTGGACTTTTAAAGAGGATGGTGAAAACTTTACGTTGTCTTTTACACACCCGCAAAAGCTCAATCCGCAAGATGTTTACCGTGCAATTGTTAAATACGCGATAGGTGTTATGGAAGAAGTAGAACTACCTTATTTCCAAGATACGATAGATTGGGTAAATAAAGAAAATACGGCAGTGGACTTGCCAAAGTTATGCTTCTTTTTAGATAATAATCCAAAGGACGATAAGAAACCTTGTATAACTGTTTTCTTCAGAAAGAATAGCGATAAGACGCTTCCTTATTCGTTTATTGATTTAAAGGTGGCAGGTGTGGTAGTATTTGCCGTGATTCCATTTTGTAATCAGGACGACCGCACCTTTTCAAAAGAGGAAGATTGGAAACACATACTGGAAGTGGTGAAGATATTCGAGGGTATGCCTTTGCTAAAGGTAATCATACCAAATGAGGATGAAGAAATACGGATGACGTATAACTTTAAGATAAAGAAGCATATATCTGGAGATTGAAGTGCTAAAGGTTAGTGACTTATGACGCAGGAAGAACGATGGCTGAAACGATATGAAGAGGTGGTTGGCTTTATTCAGACCAACATCGGAATCCGTCACGGCATCGGATAGAAGAACATGACCACTTGAATTGGTTGAAGGCCAATAGAAAAGTGATGAATGTTGGGAAGATGAAGCCAGAGAGGGTAGAGAAGTTTAGAAAACTTCTGGAAATGATGGAACAATATAGGAGGAAGAACCAGTATGAATAGTGGTTGCGATAATATCGCAATATACGGGACAAAGAGATAATCGATGGAAGAACCATCGAGCACTGTGAAAAAAAAGAATGAGGCAGCTCGATACATATCATAACAGGATGGCTGGGTATCTGATGGACTTTGGATTTGGTGGGTTCATTGGGTACGGGAAAGGTGTGTCCGTAGGATTGGTGATGGAAGAGCTGAATATAAGCATGAGGTATTATTAGGACGATAGACCCTGCGGAAATCCGCAGGGAGTAGTGGGCATCCCCGACTTGGCTCTTCGTGAGCTGGGTCGGGGATGCTGCGTTTAGGAAGATCATAGCCGGTTGATGTGGAAGACGACCCGGTAAATTTCGATGATGTTGTCTTTTGAAATTTTGGATTCTACGGGTTTGCCATTGTCCATCTGTAAGAAAATGATGTTATCCGGGTCATTTTGTAAGATTGAAACCTTAAGGAGCACCTTATATCCCTTGGTAACGACATAGCATACGTAACCTCCCGGGATATACTCCTTCCAATCGCTCATTTTCTTCAGTGCGATAATGTCACCTGCCGCAACAATGGGTTCAAGGGATTTGTCATTGTTGGTACACCAGAAATCAATGTCGCCTGTCATCGGGGATGGAAAAGGCTTGCCTTCAAGGTCTGGCACTAACTGACCGTCGCTACCGATGCACGTATTGAAATCAGCATCGTAGAGCAGCTTTTCGTCGCCTGTTTCCATACGAGGCTTAACCGGCCTGTTCCCGCCCAGGAACATATTGCCTTCTCCTGTGTACATCCATGCTGCACTCACACCATATGTTTGGCAAAACAGGTCAATGGATTTCCTTGGCGGTTTCTGCCATCCATTTTTGATTTTGCTCAGTACTTGCTCGTTAGCGACGATATTTGCGCGGTAGAGCTGGCCGCCTGAAAGATGCAGTTCCTCGGCTGCCTGTACGAATCTCTGTGCTACGCCCTGCATGGCTTCCTGTTCATTGTATGTAGTCATAATGTTTAAATAATGCTAAATTTATAATTAATATGGAATGAAATTTCTAAATCTCTTGGCTATATTTATAAAAACCTGTAATTTTGCAGCCGTTTTGACAGCAATTCGGGTGCAAAGATAGGTATAATTTCCGAAATCTGCAAGAAAAAACATATAAAATTTGAATATAATATATAAAATATAGAAAATTTGAGATAAAATAGAAGAATTTATGGAAATTAGAGTATCAACGTTACAGGAAATGCTCACCAATGCTGCTACGCTCGGGGCGATGTCAGCGGTGAAGAAACTCGACCCGGTGAAAGACGAGCTGAAAGCCTCGGAGGTGAGAGCCTGGTTAGGTAACGACAGTAAGATGAGCAGGAAGTTTGATGCCATGGTCAGGAAAGGCATGATTAGGGGATTCAAGAAAGGTACGAGTCAGAACTCGCCTTTCTATTATTCAAAGGTTCAGATAGAGGCTGCGTTTGCAGCAGTAAGGTGTCAAAGCTTGCTTTGAGAAGTTAATGAAGTTAGAAGAAGTTATAGGAAGTTAGAAGATGACAAACGAAGAGACAGAAGGACAGCAACAACGCCCAGCCGGGTATATCACTATACCGATGGTGGTACTGAACGGCTGGGTGGGACAAGATGAGAGATACCTGAAATGGTGGACGTGGCTGCGACGCGAGGCTGCATGGGTTGACACAGAGGTCTGCTACAACCGCCAGACGGTTTACCTACAAATGAGACAGGTACTCGTAACAGTCAACTCACTGGTAAAGCAGTGGGGCGTAAGTAAACCAACAGTGATAAGGTTCTTGCAGCGATTGGAGCAGGATAAACTTATTGAGCGAGAGAAAGATACACGCAAGACGATTATCACCATCACACCACTTGGATGGGCAGATTTGGAGGTAAAGCCCGTGGTAAAGTCAGAGGTAAATTCAGCGGTCAATATTGACCACGAAGTTGACCGCCAAGCGTACCACTCCCACCTTTTATATAGAGAAAATAATATTAAAGCCTCTGTCGGAGGAGCGCGTACGCGCGAGGAGGTGGTGGCTAATAATTTGGAGTCGGATTTTGAAAAAGACGACTTCGATGAAGTTGTAGCTTTCTTCAATGAGCAGATGAAAGGCAAAAAGATTCCGCAGGTAGTAGTAAAGACTCCTGAGCGCAGACAGGCCTATACACGCCTGATAGCAGAAACGCAGGTTGACATCGACAGTGTGAAGCAAGCCATCAGGAATGCAGCAGAGAGTGATTTCCTGAACGGCAGCGGACAGAAAGGGTGGATAGCCGACTTCGACTGGATGATGGTTCCACAGCATTTCCAAAAGGTCTTGGAGAACTTTTACAGGAACAAACAGGTTACACAGACAACGCAGATACAGTATGGAAGAACCAATGGATATAGCGACCCTCGTAGAGGAGTTGAAGCAACAGGGACGAATTACGCTGCCGGGTATGACCGACCGCTCTAAGCTGACGGTCGATGAGCAAGGACTTGCGACGTTGTTAGAGATAGCCTATCGTAGACAGGTAGCCAGACGCAGGATAGCGTATGCGCCCAATGCACTGACCAGTGGAGCCATTAAGAAGTTAGCCCATTTCCTGACTGACAGTAAGGATAACCGTTTCATGATTGTGCTGGATGGCAGTACCGCTACGGGTAAGACCACGTTGATGCAGGCTATGCGGCAGACGCTGTGGTGGCTGGCAGAAAACAAACTGGTGCCAGACGATATGGATCTAAAGATCTGCGATGCCGTAGCCCTCTGTAATCTCAGGGACTCGACGAGAGACTGGTATGAGCTGATGAATTGGCCATCGTTCTTGGGTATTGAAGATCTGGGCTGCGAACCGGCAGAGATACTGAGATGGGGCAATCCTCTCTATCCCATCAGGGAAGTGCTGACGACGAGATATGAGCAACGCCTGCCGATGGTGGTGAGTACCAATCTCGACAGTGAGCAGATGAGAGAACACCTGGGACTCAGGATTGTGTCGAGGATGAACGAGATGGCGTTTTACATCCACTTTGAGAATGAGGACTTTCGGAAACGGGTATGGTTCTTGAACCATTCCGAAATGAAGAGCGAATAGTGAAAAGTAAACAATGAAATAGAGAAAATGCTATGAAGCAGATGAGTGAAGAGAAGAAACTGCGTCTGGAGGAGCTGGAGCAGTTTACCTACGATGTGGAGATTGGCAACACCCACAGAGTACGCAAGGTGAAGGGTACTAATCTGAATGCGGCTTTCCTGCTTGGGGAGTTGAGCGACAATCGGCGAATGATGTTGGTACGCCAGGCTGAGAACGAGCGAACGCCTGTGAGAGTAGAAAGTAAGTCGTTTGAGGACGTGCTGAAAAATATCCTTATTGGCTATATACAAAGCCTGCGGTGTAATCTGCCGTTCAATGAAGAGTACGCCTGCTGGCGACTGTCGCTGAAATCATGGCCGAAGGAGTATATCGACGGTTTTATACCCAAGACCTACCGTGTGAAGCGTGAATATCTTGACGAGATAGCCAGGATGGTAAGTGTGCACGTGACCGCTAACTTTTTGACAAAGCCGCATAAGGAGGCTGCATAAGAGAGATATAGAAATTAATCAGCTGCGAGAAATCGCAACATAATATTAACAAAAATCATATTTGAGAATTATGGATTCATTAAGTTTTACGACATGTAAAGACTTCGAGGACTATTGTCTTCGCACTTTTGATCTTTTCTTGCAAGGTGACTTGTTTCCATACAGTTTGAAGGAAACATATAGACTTGCATTCAACTCTTGGGAAGAGGCAGTAAATGAACTCTTGGATAATGGTGTTGAGGGCTTTTCCTATCAGAAGAGCCTGAATGATGACGATTACCAGCTCTGTATGCAAGGCTTCACACATCATGTGCTGATGAAGGACAAAACGCTGAAGCTGATTGCCTGCTTCTGTAATAACACCTACAAGTTACTGGTGAACACCTTTGACATTCCGATGCGCTATGACACCCGTGTACAGAATGATGAAGGTCGGCTGAAGATTGTGCAAGTGCCAGTCAACGGATACCAGCCCAAGGTTCAGGATCCCCGTTATAGTGGCTTTATGGAGGCCAATGGTGACATCGTAGCCAAGATTTGCTTTGACAAATTCCTGCAGAAGTCTGGGTTTACGTGGAGAACCGCAGATATTGCTGAAGCCTTTGGCATGCCCGAAGAGGGACTGCTGTGTGTCTTGAAGCAGAATGGGATTCTGACGATGGTTGGCGATGAGGACGAATCATGCAAAGGCTCATGGGAGTTGGCAGAAGGTCTTAAAGGTAATGACTTTACCAAAGTCAAGACAGATTTTGACGGAAAGCCAGAGAACCAATGGACTTATAAGGGATTCTTCTTTCTGTGGCTATTGCTCACGAAGGATTGTGGAATCACGCCTTGCTGTGAGCGAGAGAACCATGAATAGGAAATAAGTTGAGATAATAGTTTTTAGTTTTGTTCATACGATAATAATTAAGGAAGACACCGGCTCGTGATGGGTTGGTGTTTTTTTGTGCCTGCTGGTGAGCGGAAGGAATGAGAAGTATATAAAAGAGAAAAAAGCTGTGTCTGGTTCATAATTAAGTCGTAATTTTGCAGCCGAAATCAGAAAAAAGGATAATAACATGAAATTCACAACACTGTTAACGATTATCATTGTGGGCTACGTCATCTACTATGCCTATCAGATCATTCACGATCTCTTTTTTACAAAGGGTGTGTTATCTGATGAATTGCACATAGAGGAAGAGGTGGACATCACGGGCGAGGTGGAAAAGTACCAACCTGTCAGAGTGAGCAGGGAGGATATTCCACTGACCAAGACTAACACCGAGAAAGACTCGACTCAGGATGACGGACTAACCCAGATGTGCGGTGGTTATACCATTGATGAACTGCACCATGCACTTTGTCTGGAGCAGGAGAATCCTGGGAGTACCGCACTGAAGGATGTGATGAAGCTCTATGAGTAAACACGAAGATTAACCGATTTACACGATACGGGATGAAAAACACGCAATCCCCACTTTAAGATGTTCAAAAACACAAGTAACAAAATGAAAAACACATTATGCAGAAAAACTGGAACAAACTGTGTTCCCTCGTTAAGAATTGTAAGAACGCGGTTAAGTACCACGGTCTGAGACTGGCCAGCCTGGCCCTGTTGTTTATGATGAGCACTGGCTACGCGATGGCTGATGCCGGATCGAGTGCCATCACAGGTGCCGTAGGTACCTTCAAGGGGTACATCGACCCTGTACGAAACCTTCTCTATGTGATTGCCGCAGTGGTCAGCATCATCGGAGCCTTCAACGTGTTCTACAAGATGAACAATGGCGACCAGGATGTCAAGAAGACCATTATGATGACCATTGGTGGTTGTGCCGCACTGGTAGCGATGGCCGTTGCCCTGCCTAAGTTCTTTGGCTATTAAGCTATGGAAGCGAACTACGCAGGTTACCCCGTGTATAAAGGTCTCCAGATGCCCTTGGAGTTT